>JASHSK010000348.1 GCA_030038755.1 Gammaproteobacteria bacterium | reverse complement strand
GGCTGTGTCGCCGGGCCGAGCTTCTCGCCGCCGGCGCCCCCGAGCGAGCGGCAGTACACCTCGGCACCGCTGAGTGAGCTCGGCCGGGCCGCGCCGGCGATCCGCCCCGCGGCGCTGCAGCTCGACACGGCGCTGCCGCTGCCGGTGCGCTGGTGGTCGCTGCTGGACGCGCCGCGACTGGATGCGACGATTCAGGCTGCGCTTGGCGGCAACCGCGACCTCGTAGCCGCCCGCGACCGCCTGGCACAGGCGCAGGAGATGCTCGGTGTCGCCGAGGCGGGACTGTTTCCCGTGGTCGATCTCTCTGCCACCGCGGGGCGCATCAAATACGGCCCGGCATTCCTCGGTCCCGAGAAATTGCCGCCGTTCACCTACTATTCGGTCGGCCCGAGCGTCAGCTACGCGTTCGACGTGGCCGGCGCTGCGCATCGCGGCGTCGAGCAGCAGCGCGCGCTCGCACAGTCGCAGCTCGAGCAGCTGCAGGCCGCCGCGCTCGCGCTGAGCGGCAACGTGACGGTGCAGGCGCTGGTGGCGGCCTCGGCGCGCGCGCAGTTGGACGCGCTCGGTGCCGTGCTGGCCGATGACAGGCAGAACCTCAAGCTCGTGCAGGATGCGTTCGACGCGGGCGGCGCGACACGCGTCGACATCCTCAATGCTCAGAGCCAGCTCGCCAACGATCAGACGCTGCTGCCGCCGCTGCGCCGGCAGGCGAGCCTGGCGCAGGACGCGCTCGCGCTGCTGGTGGGCCGTGCGCCGGCCGACTGGCCGGCGCCGGACTTTCAGCTGACCGAGTTTCATTTGCCCGATCGTCTGCCGCTGACACTGCCCTCGGAGCTGGTGCATCGCCGGCCGGATATCGAGGCGGCGGAGGCGCGCCTGCATGCCGCGACCGCCGCGGTCGGCGTGGCGAGCGCCAACCTCTATCCGCAGGTCACGCTGACCGCCAACGCGAGCCTGCAGTCGAATCTATTGCAGAAGCTGTTCAATGCCGGCGGCATCGGCGCGGGCATCGCAGGCGGTCTCACGCAGCCGCTGTTCGAGCACGGTGCGCTGCACGCGAAGCAGCGCGCAGCGATCGACGAGATGCACGCCGCGCTCGCCGACTACCAGCAGACGGTGCTGAGCGCCTTCGGTCAGGTCGCCGATGCGCTCGAGTCGCTCGACCACGACCAGGAGCTGCTGGTGAGCGAGCAGGCCGCCGTGCAGACCTCGGCACAAAATCTGGCCCTGACGCGCGAGAGCTATGCCGCCGGCAACAGCGGAGTGCTGCAGGTGCTGGACGCGCAGCGCCAGGACGAGCAGGCGCAGCTCGGACTGGTGCGTGCGCAGGCGCAGCGCCTGCAGGACGCCGTGCAGCTGCTGCTGGCGCTGGGCGGACGCATCCCCATGGATTACGCTGCTCTGCACGGTGCCGCCGCCGGCAGCGGCCCAACACAAGGCGACCCCCGCAGCGCCGGCGGCTGATGCTTGCGGCAGCGCGTGCGAGATGGCTGCCTGACATTTCTTTGCATCGTCTTTTATTGCAGTGCGGATTATGATGGGCGGACGCCCAGGGGGCTGGCATCGGGCACTCGATCCGGTTGCTCGCGGGCGCACATCGGTCGGACTCGTTAAATCCAGGGCAAGGGGGCATTGTTATGAGATACGCAGTCTGTGCAGGTGCCGCGCTGGCACTGTGCCTGAGCGCGACAAGCAGTTTCGCGGCCGAAGCTCATCACGGCCGTGCGATGCATATTCCGGCCTACATCACGGCCGCCGTCAACGATCCAAGCCGTCCGGACAGCGATCGCATGCGCGACGTCAATCGCAAGCCGGCGCAGGTGCTGGCCTTCGCCGGCATCAAGCCGGGCATGCAGATCGCCGAGATGATCCCGGGCACGGGCTACTACACGCGTCTGCTGTGCCGGATCGTGGGGGACAGCGGTCACGTCACCACCGTGAACTTCAAAGTCAACATGCCGCCGCCGCCCCCCGGCGCAGCGCCACGTGCGCGTCGTGCCATGCCGGCTCCTGCGCCGCTCGGCTGCGATAATGTCACCAAGGGCGACATGCAGCCCGCGTCGGACATGACGCTGCCCTCGGGCATGGACGTCGTGTGGACCACGGAGAACTACCACGACCTTCACAACGCGATGTTCGGTGTCCAGGACTTCAAGGCGTTCGACACGGTGGTTTACAACGCGCTCAAGCCGGGTGGCGTATTCATCATCGAGGACCATGTCGCACCGGCCGGCAGCGGTGCCAGCGATACCAACAAGCTGCACCGGATCGACCCGGAACTGGTCAAGCAGGAGGTCGAGAGCGCCGGTTTCCAGTTCGTGGGTGAGAGCCGCGTGCTGCACAACCCCGCGGACGATCACACGCAGATTGTCTTCAAGATGGTCGACAAGACCGACCGCTTCCTGTTCAAGTTCCGCAAGCCCGCGACCTGAGCGGTCGGGAGACTCCGGCTAGCCCCCTCCCGATGCAGCGCTGAGACTTCAGGGTTTGCGAAAGATGCGCAGCCTCTGTCCCAGCGTTGCCCCGGGGCCGGGGGGCGGGGAGTCCTTCGTCGCAGCCTCGGCGCGGCCGGGCGATGATGCGGCGACGGGTGCAGCAGCCGCGGGAGCGGGGGCCGCGGATGCGGCTGCCTTGCTGGGGGCCACGGCGCCGGCTGCCCTGCCGGGGGCAGGGCCACCGAGCACCTTACCGGGGGCCATGGTGACGCTGCTCGCAGCGGCCAGCGGCGCGCGCGCG
>JASHSK010000347.1 GCA_030038755.1 Gammaproteobacteria bacterium | reverse complement strand
GACGCGGCGGGCGGCGGCGACGGCGCGGCCGGGACTATCCGTCCGGCGGGCCGTCAGGCGGGCAGCCCGGTGAGCCGCCCGGTGAGCCGGCAGCGCAGACCGAAGCCGAGAGCGGCCAGCATGAGAGCCAGCATGACCGCGTCGCTGCGGGAGCCCCCAACGGCGGTGGTTACCCCGCTGGCGCGCACGAGCACGATGGGCCGCGCCCGGAACGCGGCCAGCACACCGAGCACAGCCAGAACGCCGAGCGCGGCCAGAGCGAGGAGCGCGGCCAGAGCCCCGAGCGTGCCCACGGCGCAGCGCCGACCGCGGAATCATTGCCCCAGGCGGTCAATGCCGACGGCGGTCAGGGCCATCACGGCGCGCAGGAGAGCCACAGCGACCACAGCCCCGCCTCGGCGCATGCACCCGAGGCGCGACCGTTCATCGTGTGGTCATCGACTCCAGCCGGACCGGAACCGAGCTCGACCGAAGGCACCCACCGCGAGGAGCACTGAGCAGCGCCCGCGCGGCGGCGGGGGGGCGCTCTGGATCACGGCCGCTCGGGGTCGGCTGCCAGCAGCGCCTCGACCGCAGCGATGTCGGCGGCGGTGTTGACGTCCGGTCCTGGCGCGCAGCGAGCCTCGGCGACGCGGATATCGAGCCCGTTCTCCAGCGCGCGCAGCTGCTCGAGCTGCTCGAGCTGCTCGAGTGCACCGGCCGGCAGGGCCGCCAGGCGCAACAGCGAGCTGACCCGATAGGCGTACAGACCCAGGTGACGGCGGGCCGCGGCGTAACTCGTCTGGGTGCCGTTGTTCACGCCCTCGCGACTCCAGGGAATCGGGGCGCGACTGAAGTACAGCGCGCGCTGGCGCGCATCGGTCACCACCTTGACGACGTGCGGATCCAGCAGCTGCGCGAGCGATGTGAGCGGTGTAGCGAGGGTCGCGATATCCGCGCCGGGGTGCCGCGCCAGCAGGTCCGCCACCTGCGTGATCAGCTCCGCGGGCAGCAGCGGCTCGTCCCCCTGCACATTCACGACGATATCGTCGTCATCCCAGCGCTCGCGACCCGCAACCTCCGCGATGCGGTCGGTGCCCGAGGCGTGTGTCGCCGCGGTCATCAGCGCCGTGGCTCCGAAGCCCCGGGCGGCCTCGAGGATGCGCTGATCGTCCGTGGCGATGGAAATCTCCGCTGCGCCCGAGCGCCGCGCTCGCCGGTAGACCCACTCGATCATCGGACGCCCGAGCAACGGCAGCAGCGGCTTGCCGGGCAGGCGCGTCGAGCCGTAGCGGGCCGGAATGACGACCCGAACCCGCACGCTCAACGCTCGAGCAGAGGATCGTCGCTCGAGAGCACGCGCGCCTCGTCCTCGAGCATGATGGGGATATCATCGCGAATCGGAAACGCCAGGCGATCGGCGCGACAGATCAGCAGCGCCTCCTTGCGCTCGTAGTGCAGTGGTCCCTTGCAGACCGGGCAGGCGAGGATGTCGAGCAGCCGTGCGTCCATGGGGAAGTCCTCGCTGATCAGCGTTGCCTGGCTCAGTGGCGCGTCGCGCGCGCGGAGCGCGCCAGCAGCTGCCTGAGCCGTTCGCGCAGCGCGAACGCCTCGTCGGGCGGGAAGCTGGCCGCTACGGGCAGGTACCAGGCGTTGCCCAGGCCCAACCCCTGGCATTTTACTGCATCCTTCTCGGTCATCAGCAGCGGCAGCGCCTCGGCGAACACCAGCTCCTCGCGTCGATAGGCATGATGATCGGGAAAGGCGTGCGCGACCACGTCAATGCCCGCGGCACGCAACTGTAGAAAGAACCGCTCGGGATGACCGATGCCGGCAACAGCGTGCACCCGGCGACCCGCCAGACTCGCGAGCGGCATCGGCGTCGCACGGGCGTCCAGCGCGGTGAGCTGCTCGCCCTGCAGCTGCATGTGCAGGCACGGCATCGACGCGGGCGGCGAAAAGTGCGCCGGCCCGTACGGCTCGCTGTTCCGGGGCGACTCTGTCGCGTGGGCCCGCGCCGTGTCACGGCCCGGCTCCGTGCCACCGTGCAGCGGCGTGCCATTGATCACCACGACATCGACCTGCGTCAGGCGGGAGGCAGGTTCGCGCAGCGGACCGGCCGGCAGCAGCAGCCCATTGCCCAGGCCGCGCCGCGCATCGACGACCGCGAGCTCCAGGTCGCGCGCCAACCGCAGGTGCTGCAGACCGTCGTCGGCCACGATGACCCGCACGCCCTCGGCCAGCAGCGCGCGCGCAGCGCGCACACGATCGCGCCCGACGGCCACCGGCACGCCGGTGCGTCGCGCGAGCAGCAACGCTTCATCGCCCACCTGCGCGACATCGGCGTCGGGCGTGACCCGCAGCGGCGTGGCGGCGCGCGCCGCGCTGCCGCCGTAGCCGCGCAACACGATGCCCGGGCGCGCCCCGAGCGAAGCCAACTGCTCGCACAGCCACACCACGAGCGGCGTCTTGCCGCTGCCGCCGACGCTGATGTTGCCGACCACGATCACGGGCCGCCCCACGCGCGAGCGCACGAACAGACCGCTCGCGTAGGCGGCGCGCCGCATCCGCACCGCCGCGCCGAACACGGCCGAAAGGGCCCGCAGGCTCCAGGGGACCGAGCGCTCGCCCCACCACAGCGCCTGCAGACGCATCGACAGCGTACCGCCCGTGCCGAGCGCCTGACCCGCGCTGGTGATGCCAGCCGGGCTCACGGCGTGCCGCCGCGGCTCATGGCGCGTCGTCCGCGCTCAGGCGCTGAACTGCATGCTATGCAGCTCCGCGTAGATTCCCCGCCGGGACAGCAGCTGCGCGTGCGCGCCGTACTCGACGATGGCGCCGTCGCTCAGGACCAGGATCTGATCGGCGCGCTCCACGGTCGACAGCCGGTGCGCTATGACGAATGTCGTGCGGTTCTTCACGAGCTGCTCGAGCGCGGCCTGGATATGGCGCTCGGCGGCCGTATCCAGCGACGAGGTCGCCTCGTCCAGAATCAGGATCGGGGTATCGCGCAGCAACGCGCGTGCGATCGCGATGCGCTGGCGCTGACCGCCGGAGAGCAGCACGCCCCGATCGCCCACCATCGTTTCCAGTCCCTGCGGCAGCTGCTCGACGAACTCGTGCACGTACGCGGCGCGCAGGGTCGCCTGGATCTGCGCCTCGCTGACGTCGGTGAGACCGAAGAGGATGTTGTTGCGGATGGTGTCGTTGAACAGCACCACCTCCTGGCTGACGAGGCTGAGCTGGCGGCGCAGGTCGGCGGTGCGGTATTCGCGGATGTCGACTCCATCGATCAGGACGGTGCCGGACGTCGGATCGTAGAAGCGCGGCAGCAGCGACACCAGCGTGGATTTACCGCTGCCCGAGTGTCCGACGATGGCGATCGTGGTGCCGGCCGGTACCGCCAGGTCGATGTGGTGCAGCACCGCGCCCTTGTCCACGGCGTACTCGAAGCTCACGTCCCGGAACTCCACATCGCCGTGTGCGCGCCTGAGGCTGCGTACGCCGCCACGCGGCTCGGTGGGCGCGTCGAGCACGCTGAATACGCTGCCGCCCGCGGCGATGCCCTGCTGCAGGGGGCCGGCCACGGTCATGAGGCGCCGCAGCGGCTGCGTGATGTTCACCATGGCGACCATGAACGGAATCAGGTAGTCCAGCGTCAGCGTACCGGCTGCGATCTCACGATCGGCAAGGAACAGTACGCCTGCGAGCGCGAACGCCGCGACCATCTGGACCGTGGGGTTGCTGCTCGAGCGAGCCGAGATCAGACGCAGGTTGGAGCGCCGATTGAGCTCGTTGGCCTGCTCGAACAGCGAGCCGATGTGTGCCTGCGCATTGAACACCTTGACCACGCGATGCGCATCCAGCGCCTCCTTGGCGACCCGCGTGACGTCGCCCATGGAATTCTGGATGCGCGTGCTGTAGCGGCGGAAGCGGATATTGATGTTGCGCACCAGCCAGGCGATGGCCGGCGCGGCAATCAATCCGAACAGCGCCAGTCGCCAGCTGTAGTAGAACATCAATCCGATGTCCAGCACGATGGTCATCGAATCGCGGATGATCGTGGTCAGCGAATCGGTGCCCGCGGACGCCAGCTGCTCTGCGTGGTAGATGAGTCGCGTGAGCATCAGACCAGAGGATTCCCGGTCGTACTGCGCCGTGGGCAGGCGCAGGTAGTGCGCAAACAGGTCGCCACGGATCGACTTGACGACCTGACGGCTGACCCAGGCCGGGAAATAAACGCCGAGGTAGTCGCCCACGCCGCGTATGATGAAGATCGCGATGACCCCCAGCGGCAGCAACGCCAGCACATGGGCGTTGAGCTGCGTGGTCGCCGCGGCGTGCACGAGCGCGTGCGGGCTGGTCTTGGTGGTAACCGTGTTCTGTATGAACACCTGCGAGAACTTCGCCCACAGATAGTCGCAGCCGGCATACATGCACATGCCCAGGATGCCGACCACGTACATGCGCCAGTAGGGCTTGGCGTAGCGCAGTAGCCGCAGATAGACGCGACCGGCCTGCTGCACATCATCGATGTGCACGACCCTTCGGTCCGCCGCGATGACGCTCAAGGCGAAGCTGCTCCCGTGCCGGCCGCGCCGGCGGTGCCGTCCCCGCCGGAGGCATCCTCCCCGCCGGCGGGCGGCTTGATGGTCGCCAGATTCATCTGCGTGAAGCCGAGGCTCGCGAGCACGTCCATCGCGGTCACCACCGACTGGTGGGTGGCGCGGCCGTCGGCACGGATCGTCACCGGCACACTGCGCGCATCGGCCGCGGCCATCTTCAGCAGCGCCTGCCGCAGCGTATCCGGACTGGCGTTGACCAGCTCGCGCCCGTTGACCAGGTAGGTGCCCGTGGCGGACACGGTCACCACCAGCGGCTCGGCGCTGCGCTGCTGAGTCGGTACGGTCCCCGCCTGGGGCAGGCGGATCCGCAGCCGGCCCTCGGCCGAAAAGTTGGAGGACAGCATGAAGAACACGACCAGCAGCAGCACCACGTCGATCAACGAGGTGACGTTGATCTCCGGCTCCTCCATGCGACGCGGCTTGAGGTTCATGGTGTGGTGGGTCGCGGAGTGCGCAAGGCGCGCGGCGTCAGCCGACTGCGGCGCGCACTTCCTCCTCGCGCGCATGCCGCAGCGGCAGCAGTGCCTCGCGGCGCGCAGCGCTCTCGACCGCATCTGCGAGCCGCAGCGCGTTCTTCTCCATCTCCACCACGATGCCCTCGACACGCCCGCGCAGATAGCGATAGGCGATCAGTGAAGGGATCGCCACGCACAGGCCGGCCGCGGTGGCCACCAGCGCCTCGGCGATTCCGCCCGAGAGCATGCGTGGGTCCCCACCGCCTCCGGCGTTGATGGCGTCGAACGCCTTGATGATGCCGACGACGGTGCCGAGCAGGCCCAGCAACGGGGATATCCCCGCGATCGTGCCCAGGGTGTTCAGAAAGCGCTCGAGCTCATGGACCACGTGCCGCCCGGTGTCCTCGAGCCGCTCCATCAGCACCTCGCGGGGGCGGTTGCGGCTGGTCAGCCCGGCGGCCAGAAGCCTGCCGAGCGGGGAATTCTGCTCGAGCGCGGCGATCACCTTGTCGGTCACCTGATCGGCTTCGACCAGCTTCCAGACCTTCTGCGTCAGATCCGCCGGCAACACGCGCCGATCCTGCAGCGTCCAGAGCCGCTCGAGGACGATGGCCGCGGCGACGATCGAGCACAGTATGATGGGCCACATCAGTGGCCCGCCCGCCTGCACGATTTCCCACATCTGTCGGAAAGACTCCTGCGGCATCGCCGCGGCCCAGGACCGCTGCGTTGCGCTTATCCATCTGTTTCGGTTGTCGCCGGATGATACCTAAAGACGCCCCGGCCTGTCCGACAGGTATGCGACGCAGCGCACGTTGTCGCTGCATCGCGACCGGTTCTTTAGGGACTGTAGTGTTGAGCTGTTAAAGTGGCCCCATGCCCCGCAAGCTGATCAAACGCCTCTCGCAGCTGATCCATCAGCGCCGCCACCACTGGTACCTGAGCATCTTCGGCGACCGGCTGACCGATCCGCACCTCTGGTTGCTCAACCGCCACTCCATCACGGCGGCCTTCGGGGTGGGCATCGGCGTGAGCTTCATCCCGCTGCCGGTGCACTTCGTGCTGGTGGTGCTGGCGGCGATCTGCTGGCGTCTGAACGTCGCGGTGGCGATCGCGGGCTCGTACTTCGTCAACCCCTTTACCATGGTACCGGTGTACTTCGGAGCCTACCGCGTGGGCACGCTGCTGCTACGCTCCCGGCCGCACCACTTCGTATTCCATCTCACCTGGAACTGGCTCGAGCATGGCCTGGGGCCCGCCTGGAAACCCTTCCTGGTCGGCTGCCTGGTCTGCGGAATCTGCTGCGGCCTGATCGGCCGCTTCTCGCTGGAACTGATCTGGCGGGAGGTCACGATGCGCCGCTACCGCTCGCGAGCGCGGCAGCGCGAACGCAACCCCGCGGGCCACGCCGTATCGCGCCCCTAGGACGCCTGCGCCCGCGGGGCCCCGGGCTTCCGGCTGCGTCGACAGGTCCGGCCCGAAGTCCCCCAGCAGCGTCTCCCACGGCAGCGCCGCCCCCAGGAGCGCCGCCACAGCAGCGCCGCCACAGCAGCGCCGCCCCCCGCAAGCGCCGCCGATGGGTCAGGGGCGCGGCGGGGCGCTCGTGGCAGCGACCAGCCTGCCGCCCGAAAGCTCCAGGACCCGGCCCATTCGCGACGACAGCCGCACATCGTGCGTGACCAGCACGAGGCTCGTACAAAATTCGCGGTTCAGTTCCAGCATCAGCGCGAATACCTGCTCGGCGTTGCGCCCATCGAGGTTACCGGTAGGCTCATCGGCGAGCACCAGCTGCGGGTCGATCACGAGCGCGCGCGCGACCGCGGTACGCTGGCGCTCCCCGCCCGAGAGCTGCGCGGGGCGGTGATCGAGGCGATCGGCCAGACCCACGCGCGCCAGCAACTCCCGGGCTCGGGCGACGCAGCGTGCGCGCGGCTCACGCCGCACCAGCAGCGGCATCGCCACGTTCTCCAGCGCCGTGAATTCCGGCAGCAGGTGGTGAAACTGGAACACGAAGCCGATCGTGCGGTTGCGCAGCACCCCACGCTCGCGCTCGGACAGGGCGTGAATATCCTGGCCGGCGACGCTGACGGTGCCCGAGTCGGGTCGATCCAGACCGCCCAGGATCTGCAGCAGCGTGGTTTTGCCCGAGCCCGAGGCCCCGATGATCGCGAGGCGCTCCCCGCGCTCGACCGCCAGATCCACCCCCGTGAGCACATCCAGGCGCGTCGAGCCTTCGCGAAAGCCGCGGCATACGCTGCGTGCGGCGAGCACCACGCTCGCGGCTGCCGGCGCGCTGCCCGGCACCGGGCCGGCCATCGTCCCCGCCGACAGCGCTTCATTCATGACGCAGCGCCTCGGCCGGCTGCATGCCCGCGGCACGCCAGGCCGGATACAGTGTCGCGAGGGCGCACAGCATGAAGGCGGTCACGCAGATCTTGAGCACGTCACTCCATTCCGCATAGGCCGGCAGGTCGCTCATCAGGTAGACCTTGGCATTGAGGAAGTGCGTGCCGAGCAGTCGCTCGAGCTCATGCACCATCGATTCCAGGTTGGCCGAGAGGATCAAACCGAGCGCGGCGCCGAGCCCGGTGCCGACCAGGCCGATGACGGCCCCCTGGATCGAGAACACCGACAGCACGTTCGCCGGACCGGCACCGATCGTGCGCAGGATGGCGATGTCCGAGCGCTTGTCCTTCACGACCATCACCAGCGCGGCCACGATGTTGAACGCCGCGACCGCCACCACCAGCAGCAGGATCATGAACAGCAGCGACTTGGTGATCTGGATGGAGCGGAAGAAGTTGAGATGCGAGTGCGTCCAGTCATCGATGCTGAACCCGCCACCCAGATCGATGGCGACCCGCCGTACCATCAGCGGCGCGTCGAAGGGATTACGCAACGCCAGGCGGATGCCGGTCACGCCGCTGCCCAGCTGGTAGATGCGCGCCGCATCGCGCAGATTGATCATGGCGAGCGCCGAATCGTACTCGTACATTCCCGAGTGAAACAGCCCGGTCACGCGGAAGCGGCGCATGCGCGGCTGCACTCCCGCGGGTGTCGCCACCGCCACCGGCGCCACCAGCACCAGCGTATCGCCGACGCCGACGCCCAGCTGCGCAGCCAGCACATCGCCCAGGACCATGTGGTAGGTGCCATCGGAGAGCTCATCGATGCTGCCGCCCTGGATGCGGTTGGCGATGCCGACCGCGCGGCGCTCTTCGGCCGGCAGCACCCCGCGAATGCTGCTGCCGGCGCTACGCGCACCGTGCACCAGCAGCGCCTGCGCCTGGATGTAGGGCGCGGCCGCGACCACGCCCGGTACCTTCAAAGCCAGCGCCTGATCGCGCTGCCAGTTGATCAGTGTGTCGTGCGGGGTCGCGGGCCCGCAGGGCGGCGCGCATGCGGTGAGCTCCGCGTGCGAGATGACGCTGAGGATGCGCGTCTGCAGCTCGCGCGCGAAGCCGTTCATGACCGACAGCACCACGATCAGCACCGCCACGCCGATTGCCAGACCCAGCATCGAGACCACGGAGATGAAGGACAGGAAGCCGCGCCCGCCGGCCCCGCGCACGTAACGGGCGCCGATCAGCCATTCGTAGGAGGCGCTCATGGGGCCGCTGGCAGGGGGCTCATGGGGCGGCGCTCACGGGGCGGAACCGCGCATCCTATTCGTAGCGCAGCGCGTCGGCCGGTGGGGTGGCCGCGGCCCGCAACGCCGGATAGATCGTCGAGCCGAGCGTCAGCAGCAGCGCCGCGGCGCAGATCCACGCGACTTCGGGCCACTGTACGACCGACGGAATGGCGGTGTCGTAGTAGACCTGGGAGCTCAGGAACTGGAAGTGAAACGCCTGCTCGAGCGCCGGCACGATGCTGCTGACGTTCAGCGCCAGCGCGAGCCCGAGCGCCACGCCGGCGGCGACGCCAAACCATCCGATGGCCACCCCCTGGGTCATGAAGGCCTGCAGGATGGTTCGTGGAGAGGCACCGAGGGTACGCAGGATGGCGATGTCGGTGCGCTTCTCGTTCACGACCATGACCAGCATCGCCACGATATTGAAGGCCGCCACCGCGACGATGAGCAGCAGGATCAGCCCCATCATGGTTTTCTCGATGCGGATGGCGTGGAAGTAGTCGGCCTGATCCTGCGTCCAGTCGCGCACCTGGTAGCCCGGCCCGCCCAGGGCGCTCACGGCCGCGCGCACGGCCGGCATGTACTGCACCGTCCTGAGCGCATCCTCGAAGCGCACGCGCAGGCCGCTCACCCCCTGCGCCTGCGGAGCGAAGGCGCGCACGTCCGCGAGGCTGGCGAGGATCATGTTGTCGTCATCCTCGATGCCCGCCTCGAAGACGCCGGCCACTTGGAAGCGCCGCAGGCTCGGAGCGGGGATGCCCCCGGCGGCGCTGCTCTCCACCAGCAGCGTGACGGCATCGCCGCTATGCACGCCGAGCTCGTCGGCGATGGTCTGGCCGATGACGACTGCATCGCTGCCGGGCCGCAGCGTGGCGAGACTGCCCTCCTGCAGCAGCGGCTGCACCTGCGCGATGTGCCGCTCGAGCGCCGGATCGATGCCGCGCAGCTGGACCGGGACCATGTCACTCTGGTACACGGCGAGCGCCGTCAGATCCATGTAGGGCGCGACTCCGACGACGCCGGGCAGGCCCTGCAGGCGCGCTCGCAGCGCGCGATCCGCGTCGGGAGGCGCGGTGGCCGGATCCACGATGCGCGCATCCGCATCGAGCAGCAGCAGCCGGTCGCGCAGCTCCCCGGCAAAGCCGTTCATGACCGACAGCACGACGATCAGCGCCGCGACGCCCAGGGCGACGCCCAGCAGCGACACCCAGGTGATCAACGACACGAAAAACTTGTGCTGCCGGGAGCGCACATAGCGCAGACCGACGAACAGGGACAGGGGCTGGAACATGCGGCGTGTCATTAAAGCACAGATTGCGGGGCCGGAACTGCGTCACAAATTCGCGCAGTGAGGCTCGATTTGCGCCGCGATTGCGTGGAACGTTCGGGGCATGAAAAAGACGCTGATCGCAACGGTCGCGGCGCTGACGGCCAGCCTGCTGGCGGGCTGGCAACCGGCGGCCCACGCTGAAATGGTGTTGGTCGACGGCAAGGTCCAGGTAGCTCAAACGGACGTTCAGCTGCCCAAGGGCGGCATGACCATGGCGGCGGTGGAGGCGCGCTTCGGCACACCCCGCGAGCGCCATCCGACGGTCGGCACGCCTCCCATCACGCGCTGGGACTACGAGCGCTTCTCGGTGTTCTTCGAGAAGGACCGTGTAATCGACGCGGTCGTGCCTCCTGAGGCACCGACCTCCGGCGCCGTCGAGGCCGGCACCCCGTCCGCCTCGCCGGACTCCGAGCCTGCCATCCCGGCCAGTGCACCAGCGGCGCCCGGGCCGGCGGCCAGCGCGCCGACTCCCGCGGACGGCGGCGCAGCGGCGCCAGCCAACTCCGCTCCCGGCAGCTCGGCGCCACAGGCGGCACCCGCGGCCCCGGGCCTGATCAACATCGCGAGCGGCGCCGCCGCCACCGCCACACCGGCGGCGCAGGGCGCTGCTGCCCCGCAGGCGGCTTCCGAGCCCGCCACCGCCCAGCCCGCCTCCAAGCCGGCCGCGCAACCGACCACCCCGCCGGCCGTCGCGCCGGCTCCCTGAAGACCGCCCGCACTGTCAGTCTTCGGCCGCTGACACGCTGCGGCCGGCGCGCCGTCCTGGCCGACGGCGGCATCTCTTGGGCTATAGTGCCGGGTTTCACGGCCGCTCGCGCGCGCCGTGCGACCCCCGCGACCCAGGCCCCCTCAATCGCACGCGCATGCAAAGCCTGCTCAACCCTCCGCTCCCGAGCCGCGAGCGGCCCCGCTGGCTCTGGCACGGTGTGCAGGGCAGCGTACGGGCCCTGCTGCTGGCCGAGGCGGTCTGTGCCGACAGCCGGCCGTGGGTGTTCATCACTGCCGACGTGCGCGAGCTCGAGCGGCTGGCCGCGGAGCTGCGCTTCTTCGGGGGCGACCAGCTGCCGATCCTCACCCTGCCCGACTGGGAAGTGCTTCCCTACGACGTGTTCTCCCCGCATCCGGACATCGTCTCGGAGCGGCTGCGCACGCTGGCGGACCTGCCGACCCTCGCGCGCGGCATCCTGCTGCTGAGCGCCGACAACCTGCTCGCACGGCTGCCGCCGGCGAGCTACGTGCGCGGTCGTAGCTTCAGCCTGCGCCAGGGCGAGTCGCTCGCCATCGAGCCGCTGCGCACGCAGCTCGTGCAGTGCGGATACCTGAGCGTCAGCCAGGTGACCGGTCCCGGCGAGTTCGCGTTGCGCGGTTCGCTGTTCGACGTGTTCCCCATGGGAGCGCAGGGTCCGGTGCGCGTGGATCTGCTGGACGATCGCATCGAGTCGATCCGTCGCTTCGATCCGGACTCGCAGCGCTCCCTCGAGCGGCTCGAGGCTCTCGCGCTGCTGCCGGCCCGCGAGCTGCCGCTCGACGCCGATGCGGTGCGCGACTTCCGGCGCCGCTACCGCGCGCGCTTCGAAGGAGACGTGACGCGCATGCCCATCTATCGCGGCGTCAGCGAGGGCATCGCCCCGCCGGGCATCGAGTTCTATCTGCCGCTGTTCTTCGAGCAGACCGCGCAGATCGATGACTACCTGCCGCGCGGGGCCGTGATCGCCACCGACCTGGATCTGGACGAGACGCTGGAGCGCACCTGGCAGGACATCTGTGCGCGCTATGAGGACCGCCGGCACGACATCGAACGACCGCTGCTGCCGCCGACCGAGGCCTTCCTGCCGCCCTCGGCGCTCAGCAGTGCTCTCGAAGCACACCCTCGCGTGCTCATCGAGCGCTTCGGCACACCGGGGCCGATCATCGAGCCCGCGCCCGGCGCGGCGCCCGATCCGGCGCCGGCGCTGCGTGATTTCGCGAGCTCGGCGCCACCGGAGTTTCGGCTCGACGCGCGTGCCGCCGAGCCGCTCGCACCGCTGACACTGTTTCTGGAGGGCTATGGCGGTCGTGTGTTGATCGCGGCCGACTCACCCGGACGTCGCGAGGTCATCGCCGAGATGCTCACCGCGCACGGCCGACGCCCCCGCGCCGTGAGCGGCTGGGAGGCATTCGTCGCGGGCAGTGCGCGCCTGGCGATCTGCGTCGCCGAGGATCTGGCGGGCCTGGCGCTCGGCGAGCCCGCGCTGCTGCTGCTGTCGGAATCGCAGCTGTTTGGCACACGGGCGCGCCAGGAGCGGCGGCGGCGGCGCTCGGTGAGCGATCCGGCCGCCATTCTGCGTGATCTGCAGAGTCTGGAACCCGGTGCGCCGGTGGTGCACGAGACCTATGGGGTCGGGCGCTATGTGGGGCTTGCGCCGATGCAGATCGGCGGGCAGAGCGGCGAGTTCGTCGCACTGGAGTATCGCGACGGCGATCGGGTCTACGTGCCGGTGCATGCCCTGCATCTCATCGCCCGCTATACCGGCGGGGCACCCGAAAGCGCTCCGCTGCACAAGCTCGGAACCGATCAGTGGGAGCGCGCGCGACGCCGCGCGGCCGAGGCGGTGCGGGACGTGGCCGCGGAGCTGCTCGATCTGCACGCGCGCCGCGCCGCGCACCACGCGACGCCGCTGCCCGCGCGCGAGCTCGAGTACCAGAGCTTCGCCAACGGCTTCCCTTTCGAGGAGACGGCCGATCAGGCCGAAACCATCCGCCAGGTGCTCACCGACATGCAGAGCAGCACGCCCATGGACCGCGTGGTCTGCGGCGATGTGGGCTTTGGCAAGACCGAGGTGGCGATGCGCGCCGCTTTCGTGGCGGTGCAGGCGGGCCGTCAGGTGGCGCTGCTCGTGCCTACGACGCTGCTCGCGCAGCAGCATCTGCAGAGCTTTCGCGATCGCTTCGCCGACTGGCCGGTGCGCATCGAGATGCTGTCGCGATTTCGCTCGGGCGCCGAATCGCAGGCAGTGCTCGACGGCCTGGAGCGCGGCAGTGTCGACATCGTCATCGCCACGCATCGGCTGCTGCACGCCAACCCGCGCTTCCATGACCTGGGCCTGATCATCATCGATGAGGAGCATCGCTTCGGGGTGCGCGATAAGGAGCGGCTCAAGACCCTGCGCGCCGAGGTGCATGTGCTGACACTGACCGCCACCCCCATTCCACGCACCCTGAACATGGCGCTGGGCGGGCTGCGCGGGCTGTCGCTGATCGCCACGCCCCCCGCGGCGCGCCTGGCCATCAAGACCTTCATCACCGAGTGGCATGCGCCGACGCTGCGCGAGGCGGTGCTGCGTGAGTTGCGCCGCGGCGGACAGGTGTACTTCGTGCACAACGAGATCCAGGGCATCGAGAAACTCGGCGCCGAGCTCACGGCGTTGGTGCCGGAGGCGAGCCTGCGCATCGGACACGGCCAGATGCATGAGCGCGAGCTCGAGCGGCTGATGGTGGATTTCTACCACCGTCGCTTCAACCTGCTGCTCTGCACGACGATCATCGAGAGCGGTAT
>JASHSK010000346.1 GCA_030038755.1 Gammaproteobacteria bacterium | reverse complement strand
GCATATATTACCAATGCCTATCCGTTCAATGGCGGAGGGGCAACGACGCAAATTACGCTGCATCCCGATCAACCGCGCAGCCGCAGGACCACCACGGTCTACCTTGGCGATCAGCACGCGATGGATACGCTCGGATTCAGGTTGGCGGCGGGGCGTAACTTCAACGCCTCCGATATCCGTGGCTTTCGCAATGTGCTCAAGCTTCCGCCTATCAACGGCATGCTGGTGACCCGGGCTTTGGCAGAGCAACTGGCGCCCGCAGGGGAGGTACTTGGGCGTGTCGCGACGCTGGCGCCGCTGCCGATTAGCGCCCCCATTGTCGGCGTCATCGATACGCTGCAGGCTCCCAACGTCGATGCTCCGGGCGGCGATGCGGTCGCGTATAACTCCGTGGTGCTTCCGTACAGGGTAGGAACGCCCGGCGCTGCCTATGTGGTTCGCGCCAAACCTGGCGGGCTCGCCCAGGCCATGAAGGCGGCGCCAGCGGCATTGGCCCGCGTCAGTCGACAGCGGATCATCCTTGGAGAGCCTTCACTGGCTGAGCAGCGACGCGCCGCCTACAGCGGCGATCGAACGTTGGTAATGATGCTGGCCCTTGTCTGCCTGATCCTGCTTGCTGTTACCGCCTTCGGGATCATCGGTCTGACAAGCTACTGGGTGTCGCAGCGGCGGCGCCAGATTGGCATCCGGCGAGCCCTGGGTGCCACGCGGGGGGCGATCATGCAGTACTTTCAGACCGAGAACCTTTTGATCACTGCTGCCGGTATCGTGGTCGGGGTTGCGCTGGCGGTGGCCGGAAACCTGTGGATCGTGGAGAGCTTTGCCATGGGGCGGCTGCCGTACGGATACCTGCTGGTCGGCGTTGCCGCGCTGCTGGTACTGGGACAATTGGCGGTGCTGTGGCCCGCGCTGCGCGCTGCGGCGGTGCCGCCCGCGGTGGTGACGCGGACGATATGAGGCAGCAGCGAACGACATGTTTGGTTATTACCTAAGCCTCGCCCTGCGCGGCCTGCGACGCAACCCCGGGCTCACGACGCTGATGGTCGCCGCGATCGGCGTGGGGATCGGCGCCTCGATGACGACCTTTGCGGTGTTTCGCGCAATGGACGGAGACCCGATCGCCTACAAGGCAACGCAGTTGTACGTGCCTCAGATCGAGAACTGGGACCCGGGGGTTCACTCGCTGAACAGTTCGGTAGGCCCGGACGGGTTGAGCGATGCGCTCAGCTATACCGACGCGGTCGCACTGATGCGCGCACATGCGGCCCCCCGTCAGACTGTACTGTATGAGACCCGGTTCGCGGTGACGCCGCCCGACCCGCAGCTGTTGCCGTTCCAGGCGGGCGCGCGCGCCGGCTATGCCGATCTGTTTGCGATGTTCGACGTCCCGTTCGCCTACGGCGGGCCGTGGAGCGCGGCGGACGATCAGGCGCACGCGCCGGTCGCCGTGGTCAGCCGTGCGCTGAACGACAAGGTATTCGGCGGCGGCGACAGCGTCGGCAAAGTGCTGCGGCTCGACGGCCAGGACTACCGGGTGGTCGGCGTGCTGCGCGACTGGAACCCGGTGCCGCGTTACTACGACCTGCAGGATGCCTTCGGCCTCCTGCCAGACGATGTGTTCGTGCCGTTCACGCGCGCGATCGATCAGCACGAATTTACCGGTGAAAGCAGCAATTGCAGCGGCCCGCAGGTCGCTCCCGGCTGGAGCGGGTTGCTGCAGTCGGAATGCGTCTGGCTGCAATTCTGGGTGCAGCTGCCGACCGGCGCGGCCGCTGCCCGCTACCGGGCGTTTCTGCAGCACTACGCTCAGGACCAGCAACGTTCGGGCCGCTTCCACTGGGCAGCGCGCACGCGCCTGCGCGATCTGCGCCAGTGGCTGTCCTATGAGCACGTGGTGACGAACGAGGTGCGCATGATGGTCGTGGTGGGATTCGCCTTCCTGCTCGTCTGCCTGGTCAATGCGATGGGACTGATGCTCGCCCGGGCGCTGTTCCGCTCGACCGATACCGGCGTGCGCCGCGCGCTCGGCGCCAACCGCGGGGCGGTGTTCGCGCAGGGCCTGATCGAAGCAGCCGTGATCGGTGCCGCCGGGGCGATCCTCGGAGTAGGGTTGACCGCGCTGGGACTGGCGGGCCTGCGCGCGCTGCTGTCCAGGGAGGCGCTGGTGCTGGCGCGCATGGATCTGCCCGAGGTCGGGATGGCCGTGCTACTTGCGATCGCGGCGGCGATCGCAGCGGGGCTCTATCCGACCTGGCGGGCGACACGCGTGCAGCCAGCCTGGCAGCTGCGGGCCCGGTGAGCCGCGGTATGCACGTGCATCCGATCTTCTCGGCGATGCGCCGCAATAAGGTAGGCGCGGCGGTGATCGCGGCGCAGATCGCGCTCACCCTGGCAATCCTGTGCAACGCGCTGTTCGTCATCCAGCAGCGGCTCGCGCTGAGTGCACGGCCCAGCGGTACCAACGAGCCCGATCTGTTCGCCATCGCCAATGAATGGGTCGGGGCCGCCGGAGATCCGGTCGCGCGCGTACAGGCGGACCTGGCGCTGCTGCGATCGCTACCGGGAGTCGCCGGTGCGTACGTCACCAATGCCTACCCGCTGACCGGTAGCGGCAGTACCGACATGCTCAGTCTCGATCCCGAGCAGCTGCGGGCTGCACCGGCGGCGCAGTACTTTGGGGATGAGCAGACCCTGCGTACGCTCGGGCTGAGGCTCATCGCCGGCCGCAATTTCCGGGCCGAGGAGGTCGCCAATCTCGGAACGTCCGACAGTCCGCATTATCCGCATCCCTCGGGATTGATCATCACGCAAACACTGGCGCGCAAGCTGTTTCCCGACGGTGATGCGCTGGGGCGCGGCGTTTATTACGGAGGGCAGCACAGCACGACACCGATCATCGGCATCGTCGAGCGGCTGCAGGTGCCGTGGACCCGGATCGGCGGTTGGGGCAGCGCCTGGAACGACAGCTCGATCGTGGTGCCGTTCCGGTACGTGGCCCAGGGTGCCTACTACATCGTGCGGGCGCAGCCGGGCCGACTGTCGGCGCTGATGAAGTCCGCCCCGCGGCGGCTGGTCGCACTCAACCACGACCGCGTCATCGGCCGGGTGCAGTCGTTCCCGCAGGCGCGCACCGAGGTCTATCGCGACGACCGTGGGCTGGCGGTGATCCTCGCGGTGGTGTGCGCGGTGCTGCTGGTCGTGACCGCCTTCGGCATCATTGGGTTGACCAGCTACTGGGTCGCGCAGCGCCGGCGGCAGATTGGCATACGCCGTGCGCTCGGGGCCACGCGCCTGGCGATCGTGCGCCACTTTCAGACCGAGAACCTCATCATCGCCGCCGCCGGCTCTATCGCCGGCATCACGCTCGGCGCCGGCGCCAACCTGTGGATGGTGTCGAGCTTCGCGACGGCGCGCCTGCCGCTGGTCTACCTCCTCGCCGGCGTGGCGGTGGTGCTCGGGCTCGGACAGCTCGCCGCGCTGCGGCCCGCGCTGCGCGCCGCCTCGGTGCCGCCGGCAGAAGCCACGCGGACGGTGTGAGGGTGCTCTGACAATGACTCCGGCGAACGATCTGGCTGAACGGTTGAGGCGGGGTTACTTCCGTGATCCTGGTGTTCTACCAGTCAGTCTCGCCACGGCAGCGATTTATCGCGCCGGCGCGCGGACCCAAGCCTCGAACGTCTCCCAGCCCTCGGCGGGAATCGAGACAATCCGGCGCTCCAGCGGCGCCATTTCTGCGGCATCCGGCGCCTTGCGCCGACGTGGGCCTCCCAGCGTCGACTCACGCATGCGATGTGTTGTCGGGCGCATCGAGCCAACTCTGCAGGGAATCGAGCATCGGACGCAGGTCATTCATGAGCGCATGCCAGATCAAGCGATGATCCAGCCCCTCTTCGTACCAATGAGATGCGATGTCGCGAAATCCCTTGGGGCCGGTCCAGCGGATTTTGGAATCGATCACTGTCAAGGTTTGGTTGGGGATCCCCTTCAGAGCTTCGCCGAACCGGATCAGCAGGCGTTCTACCGCAAGCTGACGCTCGTTATTAGCCAGGTAGGTAGCCTCGTTGTCGTGTGCCACCAATTCCAGCGCCAGGCGCCCGGCGCGCACGGCCGCCATCGCAGCGCCCCGAGGTGTCGTTGCGCGTCCTCCCGTGGGCGTCTTAGAAGACACGGACGAGGTCGTCCCCGACGCGCCGGCGGAATTCCGGGAGACGATGCAGTCCGTCATAGTCATGAACGTCGGCGACAACGCCCAAGATGGTGCGGCATAGATTTCGCACCAGGACGAGGTCGAAAATCGAGAACCGCTGATTCGACGGATCAACGAGCAGATCGACGTCACTGTCCTCGCGAGCTTCATCACGTGCCACTGAGCCATACAGGAACAGTTGGCCGACGCCGAGCGTATGAAGTTGCTCGCGGCGAGCGCGCAGGAGACTCAAGGCTTCATCGCGTTTCATGGGCACCATTTTACGCGGATAATTGCCCGCCGGCTAACAGGGGCGGAGCAGATCGGCTGCGGCGCGCTCGGAGGGACGCCGCTGGCATGGTCGACCGGGCACCGGGGGGCGTGATGTGTTCGGGTACTACCTGACCCTCGCTCTGCGCAGCCTGCGGCGCAACCCCGCACTCACGGCGCTGATGATCGTGGCGATCGCGGTGGGTATCGGTGCTGCGATGACCACGTTGACGGTGCTGCATATCCTCTCCGGTGACTCGCTGCCGGGCAAGAGAACACAACTCTTTTTCCCCCAAGTCGATCCCACGCCCGCCGATCTGTACAACGCGCATCATCCGCTCAACATGATGGACTATGGCTCGGCGGTGGACCTGTGGAACGCACGGCGCGCGGATCGTCAAACCCTGGTGGTGCAAAGCCCGGTGAAGGTCAGTGCCCCCGGCGTCGATCGGCCGCCCATGATGCTGACGTTACTTGCCACGACCTCGGACTTCTTCCCAATGTTCGAGGTACCGTTCGAATATGGCGGCGGGTGGACGGCACAAGAGGACAAGAACCGCGTGCACGTCGCGGTCATCTCCAGCGACCTCAACGACAAGCTGTTCGCGGGCCAGGACAGCGTGGGCCGGACGATTCGTCTCAAGGACAGCGACGTACGCATCGTCGGCGTGCTGGAGCCGTGGCGGCCGCATCCGCTCTTCTACGACGTGGAAGGCAGCGTCACCGGAAACATGGTCTCGATGGGCTATTACGGCAAACCGGAAGATGTGTTCATGCCGTTTTTTGCGGCGCTCGATGTCAATGACGGGAATTTTTCCCAATTCACCTGCTGGGGCAGGGGTCCAGCCAGGCCCGGGCACCTTGAAGACTCCCCGTGCCTATGGGTTGCGCTTTGGGTGCAACTCGGCAGCGCTGCCAAGGTGGCGGATTACCGCGCGTTTCTCAACAACTATGCACAACAGCAGAAGGCGGTGGGGCGCTTTGCCAACACCGACACACGCATGCTGGACCTGATGCAGCGGCTGGATTACGAGCAGGTGATTCCCGGCAACGTAAAACTGCAAACGTGGCTGGCCGTCGCGTTCCTCGCGATCTGCCTGTTCAACATGATGGGGCTGCTGCTGGCCAAGTTTCTGCGTCGCGCGGGCGACATCGGTGTGCGCCGTGCACTGGGCGCGTCGAGGCAAGCGGTCTGCGCGCAGTATCTGGCCGAAGCCGGAATGATCGGTCTGATCGGCGGCATTGGCGGCTGGTTGCTGACGCTGTCCGGGCTGTGGCTGGTGCGCCGGCAGCAGATGCCGTACTCCGACCTGGTGCACGTGGACGTCTCGACGTTCATCATCACCTTCGTGCTGGCGGTCGCGGTGAGCCTGCTGGCAGGTGCCTTGCCGGCGGTGCGCGCCAGTCGTGTTGCCCCGGCGCTGCAGTTGAAAACCCTGTAGGAGCTGGCCTGCGCACGTTCGATGCGGCAACAGCGATATGCAAATCCAGCCCATTCTCGCCGCACTCAAACAGCACAAGCTCGCGACCTTTCTGATCGCGATGGAAATCGCGCTGGCCTGCGCGGTCCTGGTGAACGCGCTGTCCCTGATTGTCAATCGGTTGTCGGCCATGCACATCCTCAGTGGCGTGGACGAGGCTTCGCTCGGCACTATTGTGGTCACGGGCTTCGAGCCGCAGCAGGTGAATGATCTGAATGCGCGCATGATCACCGGTTTGCGCGCGATTCCGGGGGTCGAATCCGTCGACGTGATCACCTCCGTGCCGTTCGGCGGGCGCGGGCTCGTGTCGGGCATCACGTTGGACCGCAAGCACTATGACAGCGTGATCGAGTTCTACGTGGGAAGTCCGGGTACGCCCGAAGCGCTGGGCCTGAAACTGGTCGCGGGCTCGGTGCCTTCCACCGACGACTATCAGCCTTTGGTGGGGCGGGATTATTTTCCGGCGTCATCGCGGGTCCTGATCACGCGCGCGCTGGCGGGACGCCTGTGGCCGGACCGGAATCCTTTGGGCAAGGAGTTCTGGATGGCAAAGTGGCAATTCCGCGTGAGCGGTGTGGTTGCCAATCTGGCGGTGTCCCGGTACACGGAGTACGGCGAGCGCGGCGCCGAGTGGTGCGTGTTCGTACCTGCGCTACCGGGTGGTCAGCTTGCCGGAACGTACATCATTCGCGCCCAGCCGCGGCAGTTGGACCGCGTGATGGTGGCCGCGCGTGCGGCGGTCGCGAAGATCGCGCCGGGGGTGGTGCTGGACGAGGAGGACAGCCATACGATTTCATTCCTGCGCGCACGTTTCTTTCAGGCCGACCGCACCATGGCCGGCGTACTGGTCGGCGTGATCGTGGCGCTGCTGGCGGTCACCGCGTTCGGGATCGTCGGGCTCGCGAGCTTCTGGGTGGCGCAGCGGCGCAAGCAGATCGGCATCCGCCGTGCGCTGGGCGCGATGCGCATGGACATTCTGCGTTATTTTCAGACCGAGAACTTCCTGATCGTCAGCTTTGGCATCGCGATCGGCGTCGCGCTGGCGATCGTCATCAACCTCGTGCTGATGAAGTTCTTCGAGGTGCCGCGCCTGCCGCCGTGGTATCTGCCGATCGGCGTGGTGGTGCTGTGGCTGCTCGGCCAGCTCGCCGTACTGTGGCCGGCGCTGCGCGCCGCCTCGGTGCCGCCGGCAGAAGCCACGCGGACGGTGTGAGAGGCGGTCAGCGTGTTTGGCTACTACCTGCATCTCGCTCTGCGCAGCCTGCGGCGCAGCCCGGCGCTCACGGCGCTGATGATCGTGGCGATCGGCGTGGGCATCGGCGCCGCAATGACCACATTGACGGTGTTTCGCGCCATGGCCGCCGATCCGATCGCCGAGCACGCCACGCAGCTCTTTGCCCCACAGATCGATGCCTGGGGGCTGGGCCCGAGCGGACCCAATCCGGACCATCTGAGCAATCAGCTCGACTACATAGACGCCACCGCGCTCATGCGCGCACACACCGGCGAGCGACAGACGGTGCTGTACAAGACGCAATTTGCGGTGTGGCCGCCGCAGTCGCAGCTGCCGCCCTACAAGGCTGGCGCGCGCGCAGCGTACGCAGATTTCTTCCGCATGTTCGACGTGCCGTTTCGCTATGGCGGGCCGTGGAGCTCCGCCGACGATCAGGGGCGCGTACGCGTCGTCGTGCTCAGCCACGAGCTCAATGAGCGGCTGTTCGGCGGCGCCAACAGCGTCGGCCGAGTGCTGCGGCTCGACGATGACGCATTCCGCATTGTCGGGGTTCTCGCCCACTGGGATCCGGTGCCGCGCTACTACGATCTGCGGGACGCGTTCGGCGGCACATCCGAAGACGTATTCCTGCCCTTCACGACCGCGATCGACCTGCACAAGCACTCCAGCGAGGGCGGCGGCCCCTGCGTGGCGCCCACACCGCCCGGCTGGGAAGGGCTGCTGCGCTCGGATTGTACGTGGCTGCAGTTCTGGGTAGCGCTGCCGACGCACACCGAAGTGGCGCGCTACCGTGCGTATCTGAGCGATTACGCGGCCGAGCAGCAGCGCATCGGCCGCTTCCACTGGCCGCCACACGTGCAGCTGCGTAATGTGCGCCAGTGGCTCGTCTACTGTCACGTCGTGTCGAACGAGTCGCGCATCCTGGTGCTGGTGTCCTTCAGCTTCCTGCTGGTGTGCCTGCTCAATGCTATGGGGCTGATGCTGGCGCGGATCATGCGTCGCGCCGGTGACATCGGTATACGGCGTGCGCTCGGGGCCGCTCGAGCGATGGTGTTCGCGCAGTGCCTGATCGAGGCTCTGGTCATCGGTGTCGTCGGGGCGCTGCTGGGGCTCGCATTGACGGCTCTGGGCCTCACAGCCCTGCGGGCGGAGCTCGGCAGCGACATGCAGGTGCTGTCCCATATGGACGCCGCTGATATGTTGCTGACCGTCGCGGTCGCGATCGTGGCGACGATACTGGCGGGCCTGTACCCGACCTGGCGTGCCACGCGCGTGCAGCCCGCCTGGCAGCTCAAGGCACAGTGAGGCCAGGTTGATGCCCGTGCACCCGATCCTCTCGGCCATGCGTCACAACAAGGTCGGCGCACTGCTGATCGGCCTGCAGATCTCCGTGACGCTCGCCATCCTGTGCAACGCTCTGCTCATCATCCATCAACGACTGGCACAGCTCTCGCGCCCCAGCGGTACCGACGAGGCGAATCTGTTCGCGATCGCCAATGAATGGATCGGTGCCGGGGACCATACGGCCGGAGTCGTCAACGACGTGGCGGCGCTGCGCGCCATGCCCGGCGTGGCGGGCGCCTACGTCACCAACACCTATCCATTGAGCAACAAGGGTGGCGGCAGCGCCGTGTGGATCCGGCCGCCCGTGGATGGAACGCAGCCGCCGGCGGCCGACACTGCAATGTATTACGGCGATGAGCAAACGCTACAGACGCTGGGCCTGCGTCTGATCGCCGGCCGCAACTTCAGCCCCACCGATATCGTGACCAGCACCGATGACAGTCAGCCGGTGCCCGACGGGCTGATCGTCACCCAGGCGCTGGCGCGCAAGTTGTTTCCGCACAGCCCGGCTGTCGGCCGAGGTATCTACATAAACGGCTGGACACGCACTGTGCCGGTCATCGGCGTGGTCGAGCGATTGCAAGGTCCATTGGTCTCCGGCGGCGGCGACCTGGGCGGTGCCAACGTCGACAACTCGGTGCTGATGCCGTACCGCGACGTCGCCGACGAGGCCTACTACGTGGTGCGTGCAGAGCCCGGGCAGCTCGCCGCCGTGATAAAAGCGTCGCGGCAGCGGCTGCTGCAGCTCGACGCCAACCGCCTGATCGCGAAGGTGCAGCCCTTCAGCGCGGCGCGCGCCGCGGTCTATCACGACGACCGGGGGCTCGCCGTGATCCTGGCGATCGTCTGTGCGGTGCTGCTGGTCGTCGTGGCCTGCGGCATCGTGGGGCTGACCAGCTACTGGGTGTCGCAGCGGCGGCGCCAGATCGGCATCCGCCGGGCGCTGGGGGCGACGCGGCCGGCGGTGGCGCGGTACTTTCAGACCGAGAATCTCATGATCGCCGCCGCCGGCGGTATCGGCGGTGCCGCTCTGGGTCTCGCAGCGAATATCTGGATGGTCGAGAACCTCCAGATGGCGCGCATGCCGGTGAGCTATCTGGTGGCGGGCTTGGCCGCGGTGCTGGCGCTCGGCCAGCTCGCCGTACTGTCGCCGGCGCTGCGCGCCGCGGCCGTGCCGCCGGCGGAAGCCACACGAACGGTGTGAAGGGCGGCTGCCATGAGTGACCGAGTCGCATCAACAGAGCGGGTGTCCGTGACAACCAACTCGGTTGGCAATACATCAGCCAGCAATACCGCTACGTTCCAGGTCGATCATGCGGACGATCATCGCCCTGCGGGGGTCGAACGGCAGATCCTCGAAACCGAAGCGCCGGTAGAATTCCCGCAGCACCGGGTCCAGCGGGTGGGTCAACACGCCGAAGCTAGCTACATCAGCGGATGCCCGCAGGGCCGTCCGCAAAGCGAATACCAAGAGCGAACTGGCATGGCCCTGCCCTTGGTGATCCTTGTGAACAGCAAGCTGCCCGAGGAGCGTCACCGGTACGACTGGAGGTTTGTGACGCTGTTGGGATCGCGCCAGGTCCGCGCGCTGAATCTGCGCGGAGCTCAGTGTGACGTAGCCTATGATCTGGCCCGACTCGCCATGACAAAGGACACTGACACGCGAAATCCCGGCCGCGTGATTTGCCCAGGCGTGACGGCGAAACCACTGATTGATGGACTCCCGGCCGCAGTCGAAGCCGGCGCGGTCGTCGGTTTCAGCGAGTGGCCGGGGCGCAGCTACTTCCGCCACGTAGGCGTTTTGGCGGCCAGTTTCTCGAGCGCCGCGATACGTCGCGCTGGCTTACGGGCCCAAGCCTCAAACGCCTCCCAGTCCTTCGACGGAATCGTGACGATACGGTGTTCCAGCAGATCCATTTCGGCGGCGTCCAGCGCCTTGCGCCGCACGAAGTCGCTGAGATTCGTGCGCGACTGCTCCGAGGCCGCCTCCAACAGGGCGCGCTCTTCATCGTTGACCCGCACGCTCAATACCGATGTGGCCATACCTGCAACTCCAGCAGTAGCGTATGACAATAGCATACAGGGCGCCGAGTGGCAACGCGTCGCAGGGCACCAACGGACATGAGATGTTCGGTTACTACCTGAACCTGGCCCTGCGCGGCCTGCGGCGCAATCCGATCCTGACCGCGCTCGTGATCGTCGCGATCGGCATCGGCATCGGCGCCTCGATGACGACACTGACGATTCTGCGCGCCATGGCGGGCGACCCGCTGCCGCAGAAGGCCAGGCAGCTATTCGCCCCGCAGATCGATAACTGGGGACCGGTGAATGGCTCGGGCCCCGGCGGCGCGCAGACCGACGATCGTCTGCCCGACGAGCTGACCTACATGGATGCCACGGCCCTCATGCGCGCGCACGTGGCCAGGCGCCGGGCTGCCATGGTCGAGATGCAGCTGTCGCTGATCCCCGCGGATCCCCGTCAACCGGCGTTCGAGATTCCGGTGCGCGCCACCTACGCCGATTTCTTCGCCATGTTCGACGTGCCATTTCTCTACGGTGGCCCCTGGAGCGCCTCGGACGATGCCGCGCATGCGCCGCGCGTCGTGATCACGCGCGCGCTCAATGACCGGCTGTTCGGCGGTGCCGACAGTCGGGGCAGAACGATGCGTTTCGGTGCGCAGGACTATGTCGTCGTCGGAGTGATCGATGACTGGGATCCCACGCCGCGCTTCTATGATCTGGGGTTCAACACCTTCGGTGATTCGGAGCAGGCCTTCATGCCCTTCACCAATGCCATCGATGATCAGGCCGCACACATCGGCATCAGGGTGAGTTGCGGGCGCAATACGATCGGGGCCGGACTGCAGGGGTTGCTGCGCACCGAGTGCGTATGGATACAATTCTGGGTGGAGTTGCCGACGGCGGCTGATGTGCGCCACTACCGGCAGTTTCTGCTGAATTACGCCGCCGATCAGCGCCAGTCCGGCCGCTTCGACTGGCCGCCGCGCATCGCCCTGCGCGATCTGCCGCAGTGGCTGGACTACCACCACGTCGTCGACGGGGAGGTGCGCCTGTTGGTGGGCGTGTCGTTCGGCTTCCTCGCGGTGTGCCTGCTCAACGCGATGGGACTGCTGCTGGCGAAGTTCCTGGCGCGCTCCGGAAGTCTCGGTGTCCGGCGGGCTCTGGGGGCCGCCCACGGCGCCGTCTTCGCTCAGTGCCTGATGGAGGCGGCCATGATCGGGCTCGGCGGCGGCCTGCTCGGATTGGCACTGACCAGGATCGGTCTTGCGAGCAGTACGGCGCTGCTGCCCGAGACTTCCGCGGCCCTGACGCGACTCAGCGGCACCGATGTCGCCATCGCCGTCATGCTGGCAATCGGTGCGACCCTGGTGGCGGGTCTGTATCCGACGTGGCGCGCCGCGCAGGTGCAGCCCATCCGCCATCTCAAGGCACCGTGAGGACGACGCTCATGCACCTTCGCCCGATCCTGTCGGCCATGCGCCGCAACCGCACCGGAGCGGTGCTGATCGCATTACAGATGGCGATCACATTGGCGATCCTGGGCAATGCGCTGTTCATCGCCCAGCGCCAGCTGGCAGCGATGACCCACCCGAGCGGCGTCGATGAGGCGGATATATTCGTCATTGCCAACGATTGGACCGCCAACGGTGCCCAGGTGCGCGCGCTGGCGCAGGCGGACATCGTCGCCCTGCGTTCCCTGCCGGGCGTGATCGATGCCTACGTGACCAACAGCTATCCGCTGGAGAAAGCCGGCTGGGGATATATGTTCACCCTGCACCCCGAGGCGCACCGCCCCTTGACGCAGGCGGCGGCGTATTTCGGTGATGAGCAGGCCCTGCGTACGCTCGGGCTGCGCCTCGTGGCCGGCCGCAACTTCAATGCCAGCGAGATCGAGAACTTCACAGGCATGTCGAGCAAACCCTTGCGCGGCGTGATCGTCACGCGCCAGCTGGCTGCCGAGCTGTCTGCCACGGGCGCCGTGCTCGGCCGGATCGTCACGATGATGCCGACCTCCCAGACGGCGCCGATCATCGGCATCGTCGATAAGCTGCAGGTTCCCTGGCCTGCGGCAGCGCCGGCAGTCGTCGATAATGCGGCCCTGCTGCCCTACCGATTCCTCGCCCCTTCCGATTTTTACGTGATACGCACGCGGCCCGGCGCCATGGCGGCCGCCATGAAGGCCGCACCGGCGGCGCTGCTCGCCATCAGTCGCGGGCGCATCATCGAGAAAGTCCAGACCCTGACCGATGCCCGCCGCGCCGATTTTCGGGGACAACGGGGGCTCGCCGTCGTGCTGGCGCTGGTGTGCGCGATGCTGCTCACGGTCACCGCCTGTGGGGTGGTCGGGCTGACGAGCCACTGGGTCGGTCAGCGGCGCCGTCAGATCGGCATCCGCCGCGCGCTCGGGGCGACACGCTGGGCGATCATGCGGCACTTCCACGCGGAAACTTTCCTGATCGGCGCAGCCGGCGTCGTGCTCGGTGTGGCGCTGGCGGTGAGCGCCAACCTGTGGATGGTCGAGAAGCTCGCCATGCAGCGACTGCCTCCCGGTTATTTGCTCATCGGAGTGGCGGTGCTGCTGATTCTCGGACAGCTGGCGGTGCTGTGGCCGGCGCTGCGTGCCGCCTCGGTGCCCCCAGCCGAAGCCACGCGGACAGTCTGAGGAGGGGGATGATCGATCATCCGGCGAACCGGCCGTCAAGTCGGGCGTTTCCGCGCTCGTGCGCGCTGCGCCAAAGCGGCTCGCCCGTGGGCAGCGACCGAACCACCGTTGGGGCGTGGCGAGCGGACCGCGCGCAGCATGGACTTGGGTGTATGCAGAATGACGTCAGGTTCGGCAGCTGCGCGCCGGCGCAGCGCCACAGTGAACCCTCGTTTGGCGTACAGGATGAAATGCCGTCTGCGGTTACCACCACCGTAGCGGGTGCGTGACGCACGCTCGATGAGCCCATCCAATACGCTCTCGCCCACGAGGCCTTCCCACCATTTGCATTCTCCATACAGCATCGAGCCATCCAGCAGCCGCCCGGCGATATCGATATCGTAATCGGCCTGCCATACGCGGCCGATCTCCTGGGCGGGCGCCGGGAAATCTTCCTGAGAATATCGCGCGGCTTGTTCGCGGCAGATCTCCTCGAACATCTGCCCCATGAATGCATCGAGGTGAGGCGCGATCTGATGTTCCCAGATCTCGGATCCGAAGCCCTGAGTGATGCTGGACAGGTTCGGCTGCACGAAACGATGCCAGAAGGCGATCAGCGGATCGGCGATGAAGTAGCGGCGGTCCCGCTCTTTCGGGCTCGCATCCATGGATTTAACGATGCGGATCAGTCTCATCCGCTCCAGCTTCGAAACGTACGGCCCGAGGGTCTTCGAATCCCCGATTTCCCTCACCCTACCGATGATCTCACCATGCTTCGTACAGCCGTGCGCGATGGCTGCCAGAATGCTGGCGTATCTGGGGATCTCCCGCAGTTCGGATTGCAGCAGAACAACCGGTTCGTCCACGAGGCTTCCTGTTGAGGTCAACAGCAGCCTCACGACGTTGTCCCGCAGTGGCGCCCGCGGATCGAGAAGTTGCAGGTAGAAGGGGATGCCGCCGAATGCTCCGTAGGTGAGCAGCTGGTCCGCCGGGCCGTAACGCGGGACGAATTGCACGGCTTCCCGCAACGACAAGGGGGCGAGGTCCAGTGCCAGCGTCTTGCGACCGTACAGGGGATTACGCTCGGCGAGCAGCTCTTCCATCTGGGAGATCATCGAGCCGCACAGCAGCAGCTTCAGGTTTCCGGCTTGAGCTGCTCCGGAGTCCCAGAACCTCTGGATGATCGATGGCAGGGCGGGGTCTGCATCGGCCAGGTACGGGAATTCGTCCAGCAGGACGATCAAACCATGCCGTTGTTCGGCCGCACGCGCGAGGTAATGCAGTACTGCCAACCAGTCGCGTCGGCACCAACCTCTACCGCCGTCCGGTGAGGCAGGCGCCGGATGGATGACTGTTGGCGAGCGGGACCGGCTGATTTTCGGGAGCGCCTCAGAGCGCGGCGCAGGTCACCATCACGCTGGTGACATTCGCCGAGCGGATCGTCCCGGAGCCGTGCGTCACACTGCATTTCTGCCCCTCGGGTTGATAGCTCACGGTGACTGCATAGGTTGACCCGGGGGCCAAGGGGGGCTCGAAAGTGAAGGGCCCGTCGGCCGACACCGAGAGCGTAGCGCCGTTCTTATCAGCCAGTTCGACGCCGTTGCCGCCCGCAAGGCCGGTAATGGAACCGCCGACCGTGTAGTTCTGCGGCGAACTGCTATCGCTGGAGGTGCCGCAAGCGCTGAGGGCTATGAGGCCCGCGATGAGAACCGGAAGAGCTGTCCACGAGCGGACCGATATCTTTTGCATCATCGGAGCCCCCTAAGATCTCTTCATTTTTTATAGGGTGTACCGGCGCTGCGTCGCCGCTACCTACCAAATTGTATCACTTTGGTTGGCCGGCAGGACTGTCGGGCGCGTGCCTGCAGCCTGCGGCAGGGGGTGCCGCGCCCCCGCACGCCGTTGCAGTAAGATAGCCGCAAAACAACAGCACCCGGGGGTGCCATCCATGAAACTCAGACGAATCGCTTTCCTGCCCGCGGCCCTGCTGCTCCTGGGCGGCACCGGCATCGCGCTCGCACAGATACCCCTCAATACGCCGCAGGACGCCGGACCCGGCGTGCAGTCCGCCCGAGATGCCCGGGAGAAGGTCATCCTGCCGCTGTGCAAACAACCACCGCCGCCACCAGTCCCGTTCCCCGGCGCTGGGGCGCGCGGGCCGGCGCCGCTGCTTCCCTACAGCTATACGGTGAAGGCGATCCCCGGCGTCATCGCAGCCGCAGAGCGCTGGCAGCTGCTGTGGGTCGCCAACGGCAACAATGCCGACGGCATCATCGGCCAGCCCGATGGCAGCATCCTGATCGCCCAGAACGACCGCAGCGATGTCGTGAAGCTCACCGACACGGGCAAGGCGTCGGTCGTCTATCCGGACACGGACACTGGCGGGGCGCTGTTCCAGAGCAAGAGCGGTGTTTTGTACGTCGGCGAGCGGGGGCTGATCGCATCCATCTGGGAGCTGTCACCGCAGCGCAAGCTGATCGCCGATCGGATGCAGAACGGGGATCCGCTGGATTGCAACGGTGGAGTCCTCAATGACTTCGTCGTCACGGCCAACGGCGGCATCTACATCTCGATGGGCGAGATCTATTACGCCGATCCACAGGGCGTCATCACCCAGCAAAGCCACGGTCTGGCGTTCACCGATGCGATCTCCCTGAGCCCGGATGAGCGCACCCTGTATGTCTCGGACAACACCAAGGGCACGCTGGTCGCTTTCGACGTACAGCCCGACGGCTCGCTGGCCCATCAGCGCGTCATCGCCAGGATGCCCGGCGCCGGCGGCGATGGCAGCACGGTCGATTCGCAGGGACGCGTCTACGTGACCGGGTATCACGGCGTGCGTGTGTTCGAGCCGAACGGGCACTACGACGGTACGATTCCGACGCCGTACGACGTGATCAGCTCGGCCTTCGCAGGACCGGACAAGAAGACGCTGTTCGTCGTGGCCCTGGTCGCGGGTCCGGGCGGGCTGATCGATGAGATCTTTACCATCCCGACGATCGCGCAGGGCTACCTCGGCCGCGCGAAGTAGGATTCTCGGAGAATCAGGCTCGTCGGGGCGGCCGGGCGCTCGTCGCGCACTGTGCTCTGCAGGCCGATGTGCAGAGCCTCTACACATGGAACCTCAAGCACTTTGCCCGTCTCGGGGGAAGAATCGCCGCCTGTGCCCGTGAGCCCTGATGTCCAGGTGCGATGTGTGGATGTGAACAGCGCGGCCAGCGCAGGCAGGCCCCACAGGCCTGCGGACCTCGCTGCCGCCACCGACTGCAACCTTTTGCACTCCCCCGTGTTCTATAGCCGTCGAACGTAAACCGAATGCCCGCCCGGCGCGTCCAACGCGGGTGGGCGAATCCGTCTGACGGCTTGGCGCGTCTGCTCGGTTGCCGATGGTCTCCGGTGGTCACTGGTCCCCGGTGATCCGCGGTCGGTCCGGCGTCAGGCGCAGGGGGAACGCAGATGCTCAGAATGGCGGCTCTGTCGAAGGTCTACCGCACTGAGGTTCTCGAGACACACGCGCTGCGCGATTTCACGCTGCACGTGGGCGAGGGGGAATTCGTCGCGGTCACCGGTCCGTCGGGCTCGGGCAAGACGACGTTCCTGACGATCGCCGGGTTGCTCGAGGAGTTCAGTGGGGGACAGTACCAGCTCGATGGAGTGGACACCCGAGGGCTGAACGACCGCCAGCGTTCGCGCCTGCGTAACGAGAAGATCGGGTTCGTGTTTCAGTCCTTCAACCTGATTCCGGACCTGAACGTGTTCGATAACATCGATGTGCCGCTGCGCTATCGGGGCTTGCCCGCCTCCGAGCGCCGGCGCCTGATCGGCGAGGCGCTCGAGCGGGTGGGCCTGTCCGCGCGCGCCCGCCACTACCCCTCACAGATGTCCGGCGGCCAGCAGCAACGCACGGCGATCGCCCGGGCGCTGGTCGGACGGCCGCGGCTGCTGCTCGCGGACGAGCCGACCGGCAACCTGGATACGCACATGGCCCAGGGCGTCATGCAGCTGCTCGAGGAGCTGCATCGCGACGGAGCCACCATCGTGATGGTGACCCACGATCCGGCGCTCGCCGCGCGCGCGCAGCGCCAGGTGCACATCATGGACGGTCAGCTCATCGAGCTGGCCGCCTACCACGACCCGCGGCACGACCCACGGCCGCGCGCCCAGGACCCGCAACCGCGCGCCCTGGACCTGCCACCGGGCGCCGCGGCGGCCGTCATGGGCGCGAGCGACGTGGCGGCATCCGTCGCGTCGGCCCGCGCGCCGGCCTGAGCCCACGCGGCACTGCTCGAGAGCCGACATGTTTGGCTACTATTTCGGTCTGGCCCTGCGCAGCCTGCGCCGCAACGTGGTGCTGACCGCGCTGATGATCCTCGCCATCGGCGTGGGCATCGGCGCCTCGATGACCACGCTGACGATCTTTCGCACGATGTCGGGCGATCCGATCCCGGATCGCTCGGCACAGCTGTTCGCGGCACAGATCGACAACTACGGGCCGATTACGCTGGGCTCCGTCAAGGCCTTCCTGACCAGCGACGCTCTGCCGACCAACCTGACCTACATGGACGCCGTGGCGCTGATGCGCGCGCGTGCCGCGCCCCGTGAGGCCGCGATGTTCGGCACCACGGTGGCGGTGACGCCTTCCGACCCCGGCAAGCTCCCCTTTCAGGTGCCCGCGCGCGCAACGTATACGGACTTCTTCCCGATGTTCGAAGTGCCCTTCGAATTCGGCGCGCCGTGGAGTGCTGCGGATGACGAGGCGCAGGCGCCGGTCGTCGTGATCGCGCGCAAGCTTAATGATCAACTCTTCGGCGGTGCCGACAGCGTCGGGCGCACAGTACGCATCGGCACGGATGACTACCGCGTGGCGGGCGTGATCGACGACTGGGAGCCGGCGCCGCGGTTCTTCGACGTGGGAGGCGGACCGAACGGCTTCGCCGAGGGCGAACAGGTATACGTGCCCTTCACCCGCGCAGTTGCCAGCCACATGGGGGGCAACAATATGTCCTGCCTGAAGCCGCCGGGCAGCGGCAAGGACGCCCTGCTGCACTCGGAGTGCGTGTGGACCGAGTTCTGGGCGTGGTTGCCGACGCCCTCGGCGGCGCGCGCCTACCGCGCTTTCCTGACGGGATACGCCGCCTCGCAGCGTGACAGCGGTCGCTTCAACTGGCCGGCCCGCGTGGCACTGCGCAATGTACGCCAGTGGCTCTCGTATAACCACGTGGTGTCGGGTGACGTCAGCATGCTGGTGCTGGTGTCGTTCGCGTTCCTTGCCGTGTGTCTGCTCAACGCGGTCGGGCTGATGCTGGCGAAATTCATGGCACGCACGACACAGGTGAGCGTGCGCCGCGCGCTCGGGGCGGATGCGCGCGCCATTTTTGCGCAGTGCCTGGTGGAAGCCGGCACGATCGGACTGGCGGGTGGAGCGGTAGGCCTGGCGCTGACGGTGCTCGGACTGGCGGTTGCGTCCGGGCTGTTCGGTGACGGAGCCGCCGTCCTGACGCATCTGAGCGCAGCGGACGTACTGATCGCAATCGTGCTGAGCGTCTCGACGGCGCTCGTGGCGGGTATCTATCCCACCTGGCGAGCCGCACGTATCCAGCCCGCCTGGCAGCTCAAGGTGCAATGAGGGGAGCAAAGCGCCGTGGAACTGCATCCGGTCATCTCCGCACTCGGCCGCAACAAGGTCGGCGCCCTGTTGATCGCCCTGCAGATGGCGGTGACGCTGGCCATACTCTGCAATGCGCTGTACATCGTGCAGCAACGCCTGGCGCTGATCGCGCGTCCGAGCGGCGTCGATGAGACGAATGTCTTCACGCTGCAGAATCAGTGGCTCGGGCCGCCGGCGAATCAGCAGGGGCTGCTGCAGGCGGACCTCGCCGCCTTGCGCGCGATTCCCGGCGTGACCGACGTCTTCCAGAGCAATGCCGTGCCGCTCAATGACTCGGCCATGACCCTCGGCATCACGCTGCATCCGGACAACATGAAGAGCCTGCTGATCGCCGCCACCTACCTCGGCGATCAGAACGCTTTGCGCACGCTCGGCGCCAGGCTCGTGGCCGGCCGCGACTTCACCTCGAGCGACGTGCGCGACTTCAACTTCGACGTCCTGAGCACCCCGCCGATCAACGGGATACTGATCACCCGTGCACTTGCGGACAAGCTCGCCCCGGGCGGCAACGTGCTGGGCCGCGTCGCCTCCATCTTCCCGTTCTCGCTCAAGGCCCCCATCATCGGCATCATCGATCGGCTGCAGGCGCCGTTCGTGAATGCACCTGACAATCAGGTGGGCAGCTTCATCGAGAATTCGATAGTGCTGCCGTATCACGTCCTGAATCCAAACTCCTTCTACATCGTGCGTGTCAGGCCCGGTGCACTCGCCGCGGCCATGCGCGCCGCGCCGGGTGCGCTCGCCTCCGTCAGCCGCGCGCGCGTGGTGCGCGATGTGCGCTCTCTGACCGAGGCGCGTCGCCAGATCTACCGCGCCGACCGCACCATAGTGACCATGCTGCTGATCGTGTGCGCGATTCTCATCGCCGTGACAGCCTTCGGCATCGTCGGCCTGACCAGCTACTGGGTATCGCAGCGGCGGCGGCAGATCGGCATCCGCCGCGCGCTCGGGGCGACGCGGCTGGCAATCGTGCGCTATTTCCAGACGGAAAATCTCATGATCAGCATCGCCGGCATCCTGGTCGGCGTGGGCCTGGCGGTCGGCGGCAATGTCTGGATGGTGGACAGCTTCGCGACGCATCGCCTGCCGCTCGATTATCTCATCGTCGGCATCGCGGCGATGCTGGCGCTGGGGCAGCTGGCCGTGCTGTGGCCGGCGCTGCGTGCGGCCTCGGTGCCGCCGGCGGTCGCGACGCGTATGCTCTGACGCATGCGCACCGTCCTGGTCATCGACGAC
>JASHSK010000345.1 GCA_030038755.1 Gammaproteobacteria bacterium | reverse complement strand
TTGTACAAGTTGGCGACAGAACGCCCACATTACTGAGCGGCGAGTAGTCCTCTATCGCTGGCACCCCTGGCACGGACGCGACGTGTCGATCACGAGCACGACGGTCAGGGCCGGCACTGTCCTCCTGCGATGCCGAGAAGATGATAGCGGTCGCTCAGTTGAGCTTCCAGAGTGGATGTTCGATGCGGCCACGTGTTGCCGTATACGGCTGGCGGCGGTGGCGGTCGTGACCTGCGCGGCGCTCCATGCCGTGCGTGAGTTACTCGAGACGGCCGAGCGGATACCCGCAACGCCGCTGCTGCAAGCTGAGCACCCTCACCCTGAGGGAGTTGCTCATGCGATCGAGGAACCGGCGATTTCGGAGCGATCAACTACGGCTATTTCCACCGACGGCGCCTCTGCGGTGGAGCCAGATGCCGGCCGAGACGCGCGCTCGGACAGTGATGCTGCTGGCACGACTGCTGCGTCAGCACGCTCGGATGCACCGTACGGCGGGGTGGCGCCATGAGTGAGAAGATCCAGCCGCAGCATCTCGCGCGCAAGGCGGTCCTGTATGTACGGCAGTCCTCGGCGTTCCAGGTTGCACACAACGTCGAGAGCCAAAAGCTGCAGTACGCGATGCAGACGCGCCTGAGTGGCCTGGGCTTCACGGACATCGAAGTCATCGACGAAGACCTGGGGCGATCGGCCGCGGGCACCCAGACGCGCAGCGGCTTCGAGCGCATGGTCGCTGAGGTGTGTCTGGGACGAGTCGGGGCGGTCGCGGCTCGCGAGGTGTCGCGCTTTGCGCGTAACAGCCGCGAGTGGCAGCAGCTGGTGGAGGTGTGCCGCGTGGTCGACACGGTCCTGATCGACCAGGAGATGGTATACGCACCACGGGCCAGCAACGACCGGCTCCTGCTCGGTCTGAAGGGAAGCCTGAACGAGTACGAGCTCGACCTGCTGCGCCAGCGCTCACTCGAGGCCCGGCGTGCGATGGCCAAGCGCGGGGAGTTGATCGTCGCCGCACCCGTCGGGTTCCGCAAGACCGAGGAGCATCGACTGGAGAAGGACCCAGATCGGCGGGTCCAAGAGGCGATCCGCCTGGTCTTTGACCAGTTCGAGCGCATCGGCTCGGTGCGGCAGACGCTGCTGTGGTTCCATGAGCACGGCCTTGAGCTGCCCTGCGTTACCCCACGCGGGGAAGTTCGCTGGAAGAGGCCGATCTATGGCACGGTCTATCAGCTGCTGACGAACCCGGCCTATGGGGGCGCCTACGCGTACGGTAAAACCGAGCGCGGCTCGCGATATGAAGGCGGCGTCGAGCGCAAGAACGATCGGCAAAAACCCCGCGATCAGTGGCTCGCCCTGATCCCTGGAACTCACGAAGGCTACGTCGAGTGGGAGCGTTACGAGCGCATCCAACGGGCAATCCAGGGCAATCTGCCCATAGCCGCGGGTTCGTTCTCGGCGGCACGCGAAGGTAAGGCGCTCGTGTCGGGGTTGCTGCGCTGCCGGCGCTGCGCCAGCAAGCTCACGGTGCATTACACTGGACAGCGTCACGACGCTGCTCGCTATGCCTGTCATCGCGGATGGCTCGACAAGGGCCAAGCGCGCTGCATCAGCTTCGGTGGCGGGCGGGTCGACGCGGCGATTACCGCTGCCGTGCTCAGCGTCGTGCAACCGGCCGGTATCGAGGCAGCCATCGTGGCGCATCGCGAAGAGACACAGAAGCAGGACGAGGTGCGTGCCGCCCTGGAGCGTGATCTCGAAGCGGTGCGATATGCTGCTTCCCGTGCTCAGCGCCAGTACGATGCCGCCGACCCCGAGAACCGCCTCGTCGCCGATGAGCTCGAGCGACGCTGGAACCAGGCGCTCGCGCGCGTTCGGGAAGTCGAGGCACGCATTACAAGCCACGAGGGCACGACGAGTATCGCTGCGCCTGCCTCGCTCGCCGACTTCACGGCGCTCGCCGAGCGGCTCGAGTCGCTCTGGGAGCACCCCGACACCGATCCGAGGCTCAAGAAGCGGATCGTGCGCTCGCTGATCCACGAGATCGTCGTCGATATCGACCCGAAGGCAGCAGAGGTCGTGTTGGTGATCCACTGGATCGGCGGCGTGCACACGGAGCTGCGTGTTCCGCGCCGGCGCCGCGGTGAGAACAGCACCCATACCGCTTCGGAGACGCTCGATGCCGTGCGCTCACTGGCGCGTATCTGCCCCGATACCCTCATTGCCAACGTGCTCAACCGCAATGGACGGCGCACCGGACGAGGCAACTTCTGGACCCGAGAGCGAGTCACGGCTCTGCGCAGTCACCATGAGATCCCGGTGTACTCCGAGGATACAAGGGTCAGCAGCGGCTGGATGAACCTGACCGAAGCTGCGCGTCTCGTCGGTGTCAGCGCACGCACCCTGCGACTGGCCGTCGAGCACGGTGAGCTGCAGGGTGAACATCCTCTACCGGACGGACCGTGGATCTTCCACCGCGATCAACTCTCTTCTCAGAACGCTCGAACGATAGCGGTCCGCGCAGCACGCCGTTCACGCAATCCGGCAATACCAACCGAGAGCCAAGGCGCTCTCGATCTATCAATAACATAGCGAGGTGAGGCAGTATGAAGGTGAGTTGTAG
>JASHSK010000344.1 GCA_030038755.1 Gammaproteobacteria bacterium | reverse complement strand
CCGCCGGCAGCGCCGCGGCCGCCAGCAGCAGCAGCACGGCAGCTGCCGCGCCGCCGTACAGCCAGGCGAGGCGGCGGAGCAGCCGCTGGGGGCGCGGCTGCAGCGACTCCGCGGAACGGCCTGCCGAGCTGTCGTAGCTATCCATCCTGACTATCGACCTCGAATCGCTGGGCTCTTCAAAGCGCTCACCCCGATATGGAGTCTTTTCGTCGTGGAAAAATCCCGGCACGTACGCCGCGCGTACCACGTGTACCGTCGCTCGCCGCAGGAAGCGCGCGCCAACGGTACGGGTACCCCCCTACAGTATGAGGGGGTACCCCCATATAGTATCGCAGGGCGGGCGCAGTCAAGAAGATAGTACTTCACGCAATCGCCGTGCCGCCGCGCGGTTTTGCGGCGGCGCTGACCCACAATACGCGCCGCGCGTGCAGTTCACTCGAAGTTCCCGGATGCGAATCAGACGCGATATCAGTCGCGATATCCGTCGCCATATCCGTCGCGATATCGGTCGCGATCCCAGGTGCGCTCCCGGGTGTGACCTCAGGTGCGCTGCGGCGCAGCCACCATGGCCAGCAGATAGGTCAGCGCGCCGAGGGCGACGATGCAGAAACTGCTCGGCCAATCCGTGTAATACGCCACCGTAAGACCGATCCAGGCGTCCAGCAACGCCAGCGCCGCGGAGGCGAACACCCCGCCGAACAGCGCGCGCGTGAGTCGCTGTGCGGCCGCGGCCGGCGCGATCATCAGTCCGAAGACCAGCAGCACCCCGACGATCTGCGCGCTCTCGGCCGTCACCACCGCCACGACCATCAGGAACAGCACCGACACCAGGCGCAGCGAGACGCCCTTCGCCTCGGCGAGCTCCGGCTGCAACGTTGCGAACAGCAGCGGCCGCGACAGCAGTGCGAGCGCCAGCAGGCTCAGGAGCGTGAGCCCCGCAAGCACCAGCAGTGTGCTGCGATCCACGGCCAGCAGATTGCCGAACAGCAGCGCCGTCGCCTGCGCCGCAAACGAGGTGTAGAAGTGCAGGAACAGCAGACCGAGCGCCAGCGCCACTGCCAGCACGATGCCGATGGCGACGTCGCGTCCCTCGAGCCGCTCGCCGAGCAGGCCCATGCCCGCGCCGGCGGCCACCGTCACCACGAGCATGCCCCATAGCGGCGCGGCGCCGACGAGTACCGCGCCCGTGGCGCCGGCAAAGCCCACGTGTGCGAGCGCGTGTCCGGCGAAGGTCTGCGCGCGCAGCACCAGAAAATAACCGACGCAGCCGGCGACCAGCGCCACCATCGACGCGGCCCCGAAGGCGTTGCGCATGAATTCGTATTCGAACATGCGCGCGTTCAGCCGGTGCGCTCAGCCATCGTGTTCAGCCATCGTGCTCAGCCATGATGGCGATGCTCGTCGCGCTCGACCTCGAGACTGCCGGACATCACGAAGATGCGGCCGTTGAGGTGCACGACGTCGATGCGTGAGCCGTACAGGCGCGACAGAGCAGGGCCCGTGATCACTTCCTCGACCGTCCCGAGCGCCACCTGGCCGTTGCCAAGATACAGCACACGATCCATGGCCTCGAGCAGGGGATTCAGCTCGTGCGCGCTGAACAGCACCGTGATGTGCAGCTCGCGCTGGATGCGCCTGGCGAGCTCCACGACCGTGCGCTGATGATGCGGGTCGAGACTGATCAGCGGCTCATCGAGCAGCAGCAGACGCGGCCGGCCGAGCAATGCCTGGGCGAGCAGCAGCCGCTGGCGCTCGCCGCCGGAGAGCTGTGCGAGGGCGCGGCTCGCGAGCTCGCCCGCGCCGACCAGCTCCAGCGCCCAGGCGATCTCGCGGCGCGCGGCGCTGCCCGCGATCGGCAGACCCCAGCGATGGCCCTGCGCGGCGCCGGCCACGAAGTCCCAGCCGCGCAGGCCGCCGATCGGGGCCTGGCTGCGCGTCTGGGGCATGTAGCCGATCGCCGGATTGCCGCGCGCCGCCGGGGCGTCGAGTACGCGGATGACGCCGCTGCTGGGTGGCACGAGTCCCAGGATGGCGCGCATCAGCGTCGTCTTGCCGGAGCCGTTTGGCCCGAGCACTCCGACGAACTCGGCGTCCCCGATCGCAAGGTTCACGTTATGCAAAATGCGACGCCCACTGAGCGTCAGCGACACGTCGGTGAACTGCACCGCGCTCATGGATGCTTTGGCGCCAGCGCGGCTGCGATGGCCGTCAGCTCATCGAGCATCCAGCGCTGGTAATCGACGCCCGCCGGCTCGGTCTCGGTGACGCCCACGATCGGCACACCGGCCGTTCGCGCGATCCCGAGCAGACGCTGCACGCTGCTGCTGCTGGCCTGGCGGTTATAGATCAGCAGTCGCACCGAGCGGCTGCGCAGCGACTGCTCGAAGGCGGCGGTCTCGCGTGCCCCGGGCTCGGTGTTGTTCATGACCGCCAGCTGAAAGCGCTGGTTACGCATCCTCAGGCCGAGCGCGGCGAGCAGTGCGTCGGCGACCGGCTCGGTGGCCGTGACCGGCACCCCTGCGTAGTGCAGCTTCAGTCGCGCGATCGTCGCGTCGAGAGGTTGCAGCGAGCTCAGAAAATCGCTCAGGCGCTGCGCGTACGCGGCGCCGTGCGCCGGATCCATCTGCTGCAGGCGCACGGTCAGGGTGCGCGCCAGCGCCGGCATGGTCGCGGGGTCGTACCACAGATGCGGGTTGGCGAGCGGCGTCTGCGGCGGCAGCAGCGCTGCGACCTCGATGATGCGGCTCGCGGGCAGCTGGTTGCCGGCGATCAGGCGCGCCATCCAGGTGTCGTAGCCGGCGCCGTTGTAGATCAGCAGCTGCGCTGCCGCCACGGCGCGCGCCGTGGCGGCGTCGGTCTCGAAGAGATGTGGATCCGCATCCGGATTGTTGAGCACACTGGCGACCTGCGCTGCGGGACCTGCGATCTGGCGCGCCACGTCGCCGTAAAAGTTTTCGGCGGCCACGATGCGTACCGGTGCCCCGGCCGCCGA
>JASHSK010000048.1 GCA_030038755.1 Gammaproteobacteria bacterium | reverse complement strand
TTGGATCGGGTGGTCGGCATGCCGGCAGCGCCGCCCGCGGCGCCTGCCGCACCACCAGCGCCTGTAGCGCCGCCAGCGCTCCCAGCGCCCCCAGCGCCCGAGGAGAGCTCAGGGCGCCGCGGCATGGATCGCGGAGTGACGTTCATCAGGGCGGGGTTCCGCCCGCGCCGGAGGAGCCTGCGCCCGGTGCGCCGCTGCTGGTGACACCGTTGGTGGTGACGCCATTGGCCGCCGCGGGAACCTTGGGGGTCGTGCCGGGCGGTGGGCTGGTACCGAACATCGAGCCGATCTGACCGTTGACGACCGGAGGCAGGGGATCCGCGGGCTCGAAGGGCGCGAGCGGCAGCAGCGCGCTGTCGTGCGCGGCCGCGCGCTGCTCGTTACGCATGTAGTTGTACTTGGCATCGGTCTCGATGAGGGCCGACTGGTCGTCGCGCAGGATGCGCGGCTGCAGGAAGATCAGGAAGTCCTGCTTGTCCTTCGAATTATTGCGCGTGCGAAACAGCTCGCCGAGCAGGGGGATGCTGCTCAGAAACGGCACGGACTGCTCGGTGTTGCTGACGCTGTCCTGGATCAGGCCGCCGAGCACCAGGGTGCCGCCGTCGTTGATGAGCACGCTGGTGGTGATGGTGTTCTTGTTGGTGATGGGGTCGCCGGCGACGCCCGAGCTGCTCGAGAGGCTGGAGCTCTCCACGTCGACTTTCAGCAGCACCACGTTGCCTTCGTTGATCGTGGGTGTGATGTCCAGGAGCGTACCGACGTCCTCCTGCTGAACGGTCTGGAAGGCGCTGCCGGTACCGTTGGTGGTGCTGTACTGGCCGGTCAGGAAGGGTACCTCCTGGGCGACCTCCATCTTGGCTTCCTGATTGTCACGCGTGACGACCGAGGGGGTGCCGATGATGTTGGTGCGCGAATCGCCCTTCAGGGCGCTCAGCAGCACCGCGAAGTCGGTGCCGCTCGCGGAGAGCTTGCCGATGCCGAAGACCGCGCCGCTGGGCGGGCTGCTCGCGAGCGCGGAGGCGCCGCCCTCGATGTCACTGTAGAGATTGACGATCGAGTTGCCGGCGACCGGCGAGATGAAGCCGCCGATCCCGACATTGCTGGAGTTATAGGCGGCCCAGTTGATGCCCAGGTCGTCGGTCTTGTCGATCTCCACGTCGGCGATGATCGCCTGCACCAGCACCTGCGGGCGGCGGATGTCGAGCTTGTCGATCACGGCGTTGAGCGCCCGCATGGTGCGCGCGTCGGCCGTCATGACCAGCGCATTGGTGTCCTTGTCGGCCCAGATGGTGGCCTGCCCGCCCGCGAGCGAGATGGTCGCCGGCCCCGCCTGCAGCGCGGAGGTAGGGGTGGCCCCGGAGCCCGCCGTCGTACCCTGCGCATTGGGGATCGGCTGCACGTTGAACTGACGCGGTGCTCCGCTGGCCCCGTTCTGGCTGTTGTTGCCGGACATCTGCTCCTTCAGGCGCGTGGCCAGATCGGTGGCGTCGGAGTAGCGCAGGTAGCGCACCTGGGTATTGGTGCCCGTCAGCACCGGCGTATCGAGCTGCGCCGCGAGAGCCCGCACGCGCAGCCGCGCCGTCGGATCGCCGCTGACGATGATGCTGTTGGAGCGGTCGTCGGCGACGATCTTCACGCCCTCGCTCGCCTCGTTCTGCGACAGCAGCGAATTCAGCACCCGCGCGGTGTCCACGGCGGTGGAGTTCTGCAGCGGCAGCACGTCGAAATCGGGGTTTCCGATCTGGTCGATGCGCGCAATGATTTCCATCATGCGGTGCACGTTGCTGGCGCGGTCCGAGATGATCAGGATGTTCGCTCCCGTGACCGCCGAGAGCTGCGCGTTCTGCGTCATCAGCGGACGCAGCACCGGCACGAGCTGGGCGGCGGAGAGGTTCTTGACCGCGAGCACCTGCGTGACGACCTCGTCGGAGGTGGCGCTGACGCGCTCGGGCAGGTCGACGGAGGGGTACTGGCGCATGTTCGCGTCGGGCACGATCTTCCATGCGGGCCCGGCGGGGAGGGCGACGAAGCCGTACACCTGCAGCATCGACAGGAACACCTGGTAGAACTCGTCGGGAGTCATCGGCGTGGACGACAGGAAGGTGACCTGGGCGCGCACGCGCGGGTCGACGATGAATCGCCTGCCCGTGACCATCTCGACTTCTTCGATGATCTGCGTGATGTCCGCGTCCTTGAAGTTGACGGTGACGCGCTGCGAATCGTCGGTACGCGTGAGGGTGGCGCCTGCCGTCCCCGGGGCGGCCTGACCGGATCCGCCGGGGGGCACGGGCGGCGCTGCGGGCTGCGCCAGCACGAGGGGAGCGGCGGCCGTGGCGGCCGCCACAGCCACCAGCCCCGCCAAAGCCAGTCTGATCCGCTGGCGCAGCGAAGGTGCGCGCGCGGGGGTGGGGCGTTGGGGCATCACTGGATTCCTATCTTGCGCTGTGGGCCCGGGCTTGAGAGGTTAGCGCCTGAGAGGCTAGAACGCGCCATCGCCCGTGGCGATGTCGTGCTCCTCAGATGTCGGCATTCCGAATGGCCGCCGACGGATCGTCGGTCCAATGGGCCCCGGGGGTGCCGCACCCGCCTCCGGGCTGCCCTCGGCCGCCTCGTTGCTCAGACTGGACAGATCGAGGTTCACCTCGAGCGGGGTGCCGTTACGCGACACGGTCACCTGAGCGCTACCCGAGCTGGACAGGGTCTGCAGGACATCCAGCGCATGCGACGGATCATCCAGGTTGGTGCCGTTGATGGCCACGACCAGATCGCCGGGCCGCAGTCCCAGCTGCTGGAAGGCATGCACGCCCTGGGAGCCGCCCGGAAAGATGCGATAACCGGCGAGCTTGCCCTGCGCAAAGACCGGTTGCACGCGCAGCAGCCCCTCCAGCAGCGAGGCATTGCGTCCCTGCAGCAGGCTGTCGTTGCCGGCCGCGGGCGGGGGCGTGTAGCTCGCGCCGGCCAGTGGCGTGCGCGGCAGCATCAGCGTCTCGAGCGCACCGTTGCGCTCCAGCAGTACGCGATCGGCGTAGACGGCGTGCAGATGGGCGCCTCCGCTGATCGCCGCACCGACCGAATACAGGCGGGCAGCCGCCGCACTCGGGCCGATGATGGCCTGGCCGCGGTAGGGCTCCGCGGGGTCGGCGATCACCCCGGTGAGAATCAGCGGCAGGGTGGTCGGCGGGGCGCTGCCGCCGCCATTGACCGCGACGGGCGCTGAGCCGAACAGGTGCGCGTTCACGACCGTGGCCAGCAGCAGCTGCGGGTTGCGACTGTGCGGCCCGAAGGGCAGATTGTTGGTCGGACCCGTGGCAGCGGGCGGTGCGCCGCCGCCCAGGGCACGCGTGAGGATCAGGGCGCTGTCCAAGCCCAGGGCGATGATCAGCAACAGCACGACCAGCTGCGCGCCTCGCTCGGCGGCAAGGCGTGCCAGGCCGCGAGTGGACAGAAGCTGATCGTTTCCAGCAGTGATGCTCACGGTTCAAGCCCCGCAGGGAGCCCTCGAACTTGACATGATACGGCGCGCTCGCCAGCGCTCTCAAGCGTTTGTTTCGGCAGAATTCTTTCAGTTCCCCGCGTCGCTCGCGGCAGACAGTCCGTGCGGCTATGCGGACAGCGGATGCAGCCAATTGCACAGATGCAACAGCCAGGGACAGTGGAT
>JASHSK010000343.1 GCA_030038755.1 Gammaproteobacteria bacterium | reverse complement strand
TAACAGTCAACCAGATCGCTTTGGCGAAGCTGCAGGCCGAGCTGCCACGCTAGCGGATTCGCCTGTTCAGCGCGGCGCCGAAAGCAGCGGGAAACTCGCGAACGTGTCGCGCACGCGGCGGACCGTGAGGATATATAAGAGGAAATAGATGTCCAGGCTGGCCATCAGCAGCGACAACGGAGGGTACTGGTCATCGGTCTGCATCGGGGGGTTGCGGACCAGTGAGATCGCCAGCAACGCCAGATCCATCCCCGCGGACGCGGCCAGCAGCCAGCGCCCATGTGACCAGATCCAGCGCACCACCCGCGAGGCCTGCGGAACACGCCGGCACATGGCCACGAGAACGGCGACTGCAAACAACGAGGGCAGCAGCGTGTCGGTGCTCCAGAAGCCCGTCAGCAGCCGGGTCGCGTCCGGGCTCATGCGCGCCGCGGAGCCAAGGCCCATGACGACCGGCCCGGTGACCGCCCGCGACAGATAAACGACGGTGATCCACAGCATCAGCGGCGGCTTCAGGCACAGGTAGTCGTCGTAGCTGGAAGCGGCGTATTTGGGCATGCTGGGTTCGCGGCGCAAACGACTGGTTGATGTGCGCCGACACTCCGGTGAAGCGTACGAAGCGCACATGACGGCACGGTGTCGCAATCGTGACATCGTTCGCCCCAGCGTAGACGCCCCAACGTAGACGCCTCGGCGTAGAGGCCGGGGTATCGGGTTCGATCAGCGCCCGCGGCCAAGCGATCTTAATGAGGGATTTATCCGCCTCTAATGTGGCGCTGCCAGTCTCGCCCCGCGCTCGCATCCTCATCGGGCTACCTGAGCAACACGTGAAAACCATCGAGTCCTCCGAGGCGCGACCGACCGGGTTGGTCCGAGCAGCCGTGCCCCCGGAAGCAACCCCCAATGCCCCGACTTCGCCGAGCCTCGCGACGACATACAGGCACCTGTTCTCCGTGCCGCTGATCACCCACGTATGGACAGATATGGCGGCCCTGAATGAGCAGCTGCGTGCCCGCATCCTGGCTCATGCGCGAGCCGATCAGGGGATACAGACCACCAATTTAGGCGGGTGGCATTCCGCGAATGGGCACCTCGAGTTCCTCGGTGACCTGCGCGAGCCGCTGTTCGAGCGCATGCTTCTGATGGCAAATGAGGCTACGCGCCAGTATGTGGCGGAACGCGGCCTGAAGCCGTTCTCTCCGCAGTGGTCATTCGTCGCATGGGCGAACGTCTCGAACACGGGACACTACAATCTCACGCACACCCACGCGGGCGCAACGTGGTCCGGCGTGTACTACGTTGATACCGGCGATACACCCGGCCAGCGCGATAGCGCCGCGCTGCGATTCGACGATCCAGCCCCGGGTAGTGCCGCCTCCTTTCTGCCAACGGTTGCCCGCTTCTGCCCCGAAGTCCAGCCGACCGCGGGGTTGATGGTCATGTTCCCCAGCTACCTTCCTCATTTCGTGCACCCGCATCGTGGCAGCGGGCCGCGCATATCGATCGCATTCAACATCCGCCGCGAGCCCTACCCCTGATTTCTCGCTGATTTCTTGCGCCCGCCTCACCCCACCCGTCACCGGCCCGTCACACCGGATGCCGCAGCTGTCACACTCTCATCACCCGGTTGACACGCAATGCTCCTAGCCTCACAACGCCCGTCGTTGTGCGGGATCTAGTTCAGCAGGTGGCTGACTAGCACTCGGGGATGCGGCTGGAACACGTGGCGGTGGTGCCACCCGGCCGCATCCCCGGGGGCGCAGGTATCCGCGGTAGGCGTTTCGGACCGCTCAGCGCATCTGGCTCTACTGCGCCTGCTCGCGGGCGAAGATGTGCTGGATCACCGTGTCGCTGGCGCCGGCCTGCTTGAGCGCAATCAAGCCGTCGGCACTGGTGTCGAACGCCGGCGTCGAGCCATCGATCATCTGAACGACGGTCGCCTCTGCGAGCCCCGCCTTCAGTAGTTTGAGACATCCGCGTTGGTCAGGCGCGGGCCATGAGCCGCGGTGCTGATGTACCGCTGCCGGTACCGTTGCCCTTGGAGGTGGGCTTCAGCAACGTGCTGATATCGTTGGTCGTCTTCTGAAGCTGGCCAAATATGTTCGAGGTCTGCGCGGTGGCGGTGCCGGCGCCGGCGCCGAACAGCACTGCCTTTGACGTCGACCGGGGGATTCAGCGCCCGCCTCAGCGCTTCATCGACTCGAAGAATTCCGAATTCGCCTTGGTGTCCTTCATTTTGTCGAGCAGGAATTCGATCGCCGCGAGCTCGTCCATCGGGTGCAGGAGCTTGCGCAGGATCCACATCTTGGCGAGCTCGCCCGGATCGGTGATCAGCTCTTCCTTGCGGGTGCCCGAGCGGTTGATGTTCACGGCCGGGAACACGCGCTTCTCGGAGATGCGCCGGTCGAGGTGGATCTCGGAGTTGCCGGTTCCCTTGAACTCCTCGTAGATGACGTCGTCCATCTTCGAGCCGGTATCGATGAGCGCGGTGGCGAGGATCGTGAGGCTGCCACCCTCCTCGATGTTGCGCGCGGCGCCGAAGAAGCGCTTGGGGCGCTGCAGGGCGTTGGCGTCCACGCCGCCGGTGAGCACCTTGCCCGAGGAGGGCACCACGGTGTTGTAGGCACGCGCGAGGCGCGTGATCGAGTCGAGCAGGATCACGACGTCCTTCTTGTGCTCGACCAGGCGCTTGGCCTTCTCGATCACCATCTCGGCGACCTGCACGTGACGCGCGGCCGGCTCATCGAAGGTACTGGAGACGACCTCGCCCTTGACCGTGCGCTGCATCTCCGTGACCTCTTCGGGCCGCTCGTCGATCAGCAGCACGATGAGGTACACCTCGGGATGATTGGCGGTCAGCGAGGTGGCAATGTTCTGCAGCAGCATGGTCTTGCCGGCCTTGGGCGGCGAGACGATCAGGCCGCGCTGGCCCTTGCCGATCGGCGCCACGAGATCGATCGTGCGCGCGGTCAGATCCTCGGTGCTGCCGTTGCCACGCTCGAGCTTCAGGCGCTTGGTCGGGTGAAACGGTGTGAGGTTTTCGAACAGCACCTTGTTGCGCGAGCTGTCCGGGGAGTCGAAGTTGATCTCTCCGACCTTCAGCAGCGCAAAGTACCGCTCCCCAT
>JASHSK010000342.1 GCA_030038755.1 Gammaproteobacteria bacterium | reverse complement strand
CCGTCTCAACCCGCAGCAGCTCCGGCCCCACGATCGGAATGACCCGCCGCTCCTCGATGAAGGAGAGCAGGTCCTCCCAGGCATCGTCATCGAGCGTGGCGGTCGGCAGAATCGCAGTGGCACCGGTTCTCATTGTTCTCGACACGCGAAAGCCGTCGGGCGGCTCCCTGCAGCGCCCGACGCGGTGGTCAGACTTCCCCGTGGCAGCGGAACGCTCATCTTACTCTTCTTACTCTTCGAGCGACCCATCCGCCCGTGCCGGACGGCTCATCTCCACCGCGAGGCCCCCGTCATCGCGCCAGCTGCACGCTGCGACGGCGCTCCTGAGCCAGGAAACGACCCTAAGCACAAGATGGAGAGCGGCAAGGCCAGAGCCGGGCCGGCCTGCAGTCTCACGTCTGATGCGGCGACAGGCGGCCAGCGCGGCGTTACGTGTCCGCCGCTGGGCTACGGTGCAGCGAATCGATGATGCTTTGTAGATTGCGGATGACGTTGCGGTAGTAGAGGCGTACCGCCGGCGTACGTTCCGTGATGGTGCCTTCGGTGGTGATCTCGTAGAGACGCGCAGCCCCTGACTCCAGCTGCGCGAGCAGTTGCTCGGTCTCGGTGTGCAACTCCCGCAGGATGTCGATCGCCTCCTGGTCGGTCGCCGTGGTGTGCAGGCGCTCGTTCAGCATAGCTGCCTCCTGCGCGCATTGGCCAATGTCCCCGTACGCGACGAGACTGATGCCGCAAGGCTTAACCCGCCGTGAATGCCCTCTGATCGCACGGCGCACCGCCGCGTAGGAAGCGACCGACCGTGCGGTCGCAGAATTGCGTCAGGTAGAGTCGGGCGTCGTGGGCACGAACAGCACGTACGCCATCAGGTTGCGGCGCGCCTCGCGTGCCTTTCGGGACAGCAGCAACCGCCGCAGCCCCAGCAGCAACCGGGCGGCCCAGGGCAGCTGCAGCGGCCGGCCGAGCCGCCGCGCCTCCTCCCACAGCGGTCGCACCTCCTGCGCGTGCCAGCCACGCACGCGGAAGAAGCGGAAGTAATCCTCCGGCAGGAACAGAAACGGTGCATTGCGCATCCATCGCAGCGTCGCGCGCCCCCGATAGCGCATCACCCGCGACGACATGTAATCCACGATCCATCGCCGGCAGGCCGGCTGTGCGCGCAGATCCTCGGCCAGGCGTCCCACATCCTCGGGTGTGAGGTAGGGAACGACCCCTTCGGTGAGCACCAGCACGTCGCGGAAGCGCAGACCAAGCGCGTGCAGGAACTGACTGCGCGCCCCCAGGTCACGCAGATCGAGCCGTGCGCGCTCCAGACGGCATCGGGGCTGCTGGTGCGACAGCTGCTGGTCCTTGTAGTCGATCAGACGCGGCAGATCCGCTTCGATCCACACCAGCGATTCGGGCAACGCAAGGCGGTAGGGCCGGGTGTCCAGTCCCGCACCCAGATTGACGATCGCATCTGCGCCCTGCGCAATGGCCGTGAGGATCAGCTCGTCGATGAGCCGCGTGCGGATCGCCATGACCCACGTCATGATGCGCATACGCAGTGCAGCCGCGCCTTCGCCCCCGCCGCGGCCCCATCCCCGGTCCCATCCACGATCCCGGACGCGACCCCGCCCGCGGGCCATCGCCTCCACGATCCGGCGACCCTGCTCTCCGGCGAGCGTCTTCGCCAGCGGATCATGAAACAACGCATCCGGCCGCTCGCCCTCCAGCGCCCGATAGGCTGCAACCATGAAGGCCGTATCGGACACGTCGCGGATCAGCGCGTCCTGCGTCACTGAGGGTCGTCCGTCACGTGGACATGTCGGCCGTGGCGCTCGCCCGTGTCGCCGATGGGTATGTCGCCCGCGTCGCCGCTCGTGCGGGCGGCAGCTCTATCGCTATCGCGGTGGCCTCGCCTCCGCCGATGCACAGCGCGGCGACCCCGCGCGGCGCGCCGCGTCGGCGCAGCGCATGCAGCAGCGTCACGACGATGCGCGCGCCCGAGGCGCCGATCGGATGACCGAGAGCGCACGCCCCACCATGCACGTTGATGCGTGCATGCTCGACACCCAGGTCGCGCATCGCCGCGAGCGTCACCACCGCGAACGCTTCGTTGATTTCGAACAGATCCACATCGCCGATGCTCCAGCCGGCCCGCTGCAGCACGCGCCGCACGGCCCCGGCGGGGGCGGTGGTGAACCATTCGGGCGCCTGTGCGAAGCTCGCCTGCGCCACCAGGCGTGCAAGCACCGGCGCGCCGAGCGCCTGTGCCGCACTCTGGCTCATGAGCACGAGCGCCGCGGCGCCGTCGGCGATCGAAGAGGAGCTCGCCGCCGTGACCGTGCCGTCCGCGTCGAACGCCGGCTTGAGAGTCGGGATTTTTGCGAGGTCGCACTTGAACGGCGGCTCGTCCTGCTCGATGCGCTGCTCGCGTCCGCGCGCCGTGAGACTCACGGGCGCAATCTCTTCGTGAAACGCCCCATCCTGGCAGGCCGCCAGCGCGCGGCGCACCGACTCGGCGGCGAACGCGTCCTGCTCGGCGCGCGAGAAGCCGTACTGGCGCGCCGTAACATCAGCGAAGTGCCCCATCAACTCCCCATCGGCCGGGTTCTGCAGCCCGTCGTAGAACATGTGATCGAGCAGCTGCCCGTGGCCCAGGCGATAGCCCGCTCGCGCCTTGGGCAGCAGGTACGGCGCATGGGTCATGGACTCCATGCCCCCGGCGATCACGACGCGCGCCGAGCCTGCGCGGATAGCATCCGCGCCGAGCATGATGGCCTTCATCCCCGAGCCGCAGACCTTGTTGAGCGTGCTCACCGGAACGCTCACGGGCAGCCCCGCGGCAAGCGCCGCCTGCCGCGCCGGCGCCTGACCGAGGCCCGCCGGCAGCACACACCCGAGGATCACATCGTCGACCCTCTCGGCCACGGCACGGCTGTCCGCCAGCCCCGCGCGTAGCGCCACCGCCCCGAGCTGCGGCGCCGTTACGGCGGCGAGCGCGCCCTGGAAGGCGCCGATCGGCGTGCGGCGCGCCGCCGTGATGACCACCGTCTCGGTCATCCTGCCCCGCTGCGATAGTGCGCCGTGGTCTTCGCGCGCACTTCGGCCTCGCTCACGCCGGAGGCGAGCTCGATGAGCTCGAACATCCCCTGCCGGTCGGCCCGGCTGAACACCGCCAGGTCCGTGATGAGCATGTCCACGACCTCCGCGCCCGTCAGCGGCAGCTCGCAGCGCGGCTTGAATTTCGGCGCACCGTCGCGTGCGACGTGCTCCATGACGACGATCACGCGCCGCACGCCGGCAACTAGATCCATCGCCCCGCCCATGCCCTTGACCATCTTCCCCGGCACCATCCAGTTGGCGAGATCACCGCGCTCGGACACCTCCATGCCGCCGAGAACCGAAAGATCGATGTGCCCGCCGCGAATCATCGCGAAGCTGTCCGCCGAGGAGAAGTAGGAGGACATCGGCAGCTGCGTGATCGTCTGCTTGCCGGCGTTGATGAGGTCCGCGTCCTCCTCGCCCTCGTAGGGAAAAGGTCCCATCCCGAGCATGCCGTTCTCCGACTGCAGCACCACTTTCATGCCGCTCGGGATGTAGTTGGCCACGAGCGTCGGAATTCCGATGCCGAGATTGACGTAGAAGCCGTCGCGCAGCTCGCGCGCCGCCCGCTCGGCCAGTTGCTCGCGCGACCAGGGCACGGCTCAGTGCCCCGTGCCGGCCGCGGCGGCAGCGCTTGCCGTGCCCGCGGCCCCCTCGCGTGCGCGCAAGGTACGCCGCTCGATGAGCCCGTCAGCCGTACCCGTGTGCACGATGCGCTGGACGAAGATGCCGGGCGTGTGAATCGCGTCGGGATCGAGCTCGCCGACCTCCACCAGCTGCTCGACCTCCGCGACCGTGATGCGACCCGCGGTGGCCATGACCGGATTGAAGTTGCGGGCGGTCTTGCGGTAGATCAGATTGCCCTCGCTGTCGCCCTTCCAGGCGTGCACCAGCGCCAGGTCCGCGGTCAGGCCGGTCTCGAGCACGTAGGTCGCCCCGTTCACCACGCGGGTCTCCTTGCCCTGCGCCACCAGCGTCCCGGCACCGGTGCGCGTGTAGAAACCCAGGATGCCCGCTCCACCGGCGCGGATGCGCTCGGCCAGAGTGCCCTGCGGGTTGAATTCGATTTCCAGCTCGCCGGCCAGGTACTGGCGCTCGAACTCGTGGTTCTCCCCGACGTAGGAAGACACCATCTTGCGGATCTGGTGCGTCTTCAGCAGCAGCCCGAGCCCGGCATCATCGATGCCCGCGTTGTTGGAGATCACCGTCAGGCCCTTCGCGCCGCTGTCGCGCAGCGCCTCGATCAGCCGCGCGGGAATGCCGCACAGACCGAAGCCGCCCGACATCACCGTCATGCCATCGTGTGCAATGTCCGCCAGGGCCGCCGCGGCGCTGGCATACACCTTGGAGATCACGGCTGGCTCTCGCGCGTGAGCGCCGCGGCGGTCTGCTGCAATTCCCGCAGCCACTGCTCCAGCACCCGCACCTGCCCCGGCGCGAGCCCGCGCAGCAGCACCGCCTCATATTCCAGCGCCAGGGGCACGACCTGCGCGTACATGCGCTCGCCCGCGGCGGTCAATGACAGGCGGTGCGAGCGGCCATCCTCGGCGTTGGGCTGACGTCGGACGAGACGGCGCTGCACCAGAGCGCGCGCTGCGCGCAGCACGGTGACCTTGTCCATGACCGTGCGCCCGCACAGCGCCTGCTGGGTGAGCGGGCTGTCCTCGCCCAGCACCGCCATCAGCCGCCACTGCGGCACGGTCAGCCCGAAGCGGTCCGCGTAGGCACGCGCAATCAGCTGCGAGACGGCGTTGGCGGCCACCGACAGACGGTATGGCAGGTAATCCTCCAGCCGTAGCGACCTGGCCGGTCCCGGCAGCGACTTGGGTGACGCCTGCGCCGACGCAGGCAGCGGCAGCGCGGCGCTCGTGGAAGAGGCACACATGGCACTTGCCCTCGAAGCTGCGGGCATTATAACTGGCACCGCGAAGGAAAAGTTTCAAATGTAACCAGACGCGGCCGCGCTGCCCCTCGAGTGCAGGCGACAGGGAGCGTGCGCCCTGCCGGGCGCACCAAAAAAAGGGCCGGGGGATCTCCCCGGCCCTCTTGGCAGCGGCTGAAGGCCCGCTGCAACTCTGCAATGACGCGATGAAATCGCGCTGCTCGATGCCCGAGCGTTACATGTCCATCCCGCCGCCCATGCCACCGGGCGGCATGCCGGCACCGTGCTCGTGCTCGTCCTTCGGGGCCTCCGCGACCATCACCTCGGTGGTGAGCAGCAGCCCCGCAACGGACGCGGAGTTCTGCAGCGCCAGGCGCGTGACCTTGGTCGGATCCAGGATACCGGCCTCGATCAGGTCGCCGAACTCACCGCTCGCGGCGTTGTAGCCGTAGCTGCCCTTGCCTTCCTTGACGCGATTGAGCACCACCGCGGCGTCTTCTCCGGCATTCTCGACGATCTGCCGCAGCGGCTCCTCGATCGAGCGGCGCAGGATCGCGATCCCGACCGTCTGATCCTCGTTGCCGCCCTCGAGCTTATCGAGCGCCTTCTGTGCGCGGATCAGCGCGACCCCGCCGCCCGGCACCACGCCTTCCTCGACCGCGGCACGTGTCGCGTGCAGCGCATCCTCGACGCGCGCCTTCTTCTCCTTCATCTCGATCTCGGTCGCGGCGCCCACCTTGATGACCGCCACACCGCCGGAGAGCTTGGCCACACGCTCCTGCAGCTTCTCCTTGTCGTAGTCCGAGGTCGCCTCTTCGATCTGCTGGCGAATCGACTCGACGCGCGCCTTGATGTCGGAGGGTTTGCCGGCACCGTCGATGATCGTGGTGTTTTCCTTCTCCACGACGATCTTCTTGGCCTCCCCCAGGTCGTTGAGCGTGGCCTTCTCGAGCGACAGGCCGACCTCATCGGAGATCACCGTGCCACCGGTCAGCACCGCGATATCCTGCAGCATCGCCTTGCGACGATCGCCGAAGCCCGGCGCCTTGACCGCCGCGACCTTCAGAATGCCGCGGATGTTGTTGACCACCAGCGTGGCGAGCGCCTCGCCCTCGACGTCCTCGGCGACCGCCAGCAGCGGCCGACCGGCCTTGGCGACTCCCTCGAGCACCGGCAGCAGCTCGCGAATGTTGCTGATCTTCTTGTCGACCAGCAGCACGTACGGCTTCTCGAGCTCGGAGGTCTGATTCGCCTGATTGTTGATGAAATACGGGGACAGATAGCCGCGGTCGAACTGCATGCCCTCGACCACCTCGAGCTCGTTCTCCAGGCCCGAGCCCTCCTCCACCGTGATGACGCCTTCCTTACCGACCTTCTCCATCGCATCGGCGATCGTCTTGCCGATGCTCTCGTCGGCGTTGGCGGAAATAGTGCCGACCTGCGCGATTGCCTTGCTGTCCTTGCAGGGCTTGCTGATCTTCTTCAGCTCGTCGGTCGCCGCCGTCACCGCCTTGTCGATGCCGCGCTTGATGTCCATCGGGTTGCGCCCGGAGGACACGGCCTTCAGGCCTTCGCGGATGATCGCCTGCGCGAGCACGGTGGCGGTGGTCGTCCCGTCGCCGGCCTCGTCCGAGGTGTTGGACGCGACTTCCTTGACCATCTGCGCGCCCATGTTCTCGAACTTATCCTTCAGTTCCACCTCCTTCGCGACGGACACGCCGTCCTTGGTCACGGTGGGAGCGCCGAAGCTCTTCTCGAGCACGGCGTTGCGGCCCTTCGGGCCGAGCGTCGCCTTGACGGCGTTCGCCAGGATGTTGACGCCCCGGAACATGCGCTGCCGGGCATCGTCACTGAATCGAACTTCTTTGGCTGCCATTGTGATCTTCCTCGAATTGCTTACTTCTCAATGACGGCCATGACGTCTTCTTCGCGCATGACCACCAGATCCTCGCCTTCGACCTTGACCTCGGTGCCGCTGTATTTGCCGAACAGGATCTTGTCACCGACCTTGACGTCGAGCGGCCGGACCTGACCGTCTTCGAGGATCTTGCCCTTGCCGACGGCCACGATCTTGCCCTGGACCGGCTTCTCGGCTGCCGTATCCGGGATCACGATCCCGCCGGGCGAGGTGCGCTCTTCCTCGAGGCGCTTGACGATGACACGATCATGAAGAGGACGAATCTTCATGGACTGACTCCTTGACTGCTTCTCTCGGGGTTTTACGTTAAAATCGTGAGCGGCTGCCGCACTGCAGCCCGTCACTGCCGCGCGGTTTGTTAGCACTCCCACTGCTTGGCTGCTAATGATAGGCGCTGACCGTGGAAATTCAAGTGCGTCCGCTGCGCTCGCCGCCCGACCCTGTGGCCGGGCTCACGCCTGCCGCAGCGCGATTTTTGAGAGGATGGGCACCCGGTTTGCCACTGACGGAATGGGTATGAAGGGGTCGGCCAGACTCATCGCCGCCGTGTCGCTGCTGGCGCTGCTTGCAGTGCTCGGCGCGGCTTCGCCGCCGTCTCGCGCAGCCGCCGCGGCGGTCCCGGGCTCCGCGGCCACGAGCAGCGCCCTCGGCTCGCTGCTCGACCAGCAGCTGCACAGCGACAGCAGCTCGGGCGACGATTTCCTGCCGCCGGGGCGGGCCTTCCAGCTCAGCGGCTCGGCCGACAGCGCGGGCAACGTGCAGCTGGCGTGGGTGATCGCGCCCGGCTATTACCTCTATCGCGACCGCATCAAGATTGCCAGCCCGGATGCGGCCACGCAGTTCGGCCCTCCACAGTTTCCCGCGGGCCAGATCAAGAACGATCCCTACTTCGGCAAGCAGGTCATCTACCACCAGCAGCTCCTCGTCACGGTTCCCGTCCAGCGCCGTGCCGCGCTCGCCCGCGAGGTGGCCGTCAGCGTGACGTACCAGGGCTGTGCCGAGGCGGGCCTGTGCTATCCGCCCATCACGCGCACGCTGTCGCTGACCCTGCCACCCTCGGGTGGTGGTAGCGCAGCGGCGGGCCCGGGGGCGACCAGCCCGGCGGCCGCCGTCGCGGTCGGCGCCAGTGCCGCCGCCGCTGCCTCTGGCGGCGCTGCGGTGGCATCCGCGCCGGGTGCCTCACAGGGCTATGTCTCCGAGCAGGACCATCTCGCCGACCTCATCCGCTCGGGCAGCCTGATCGGCGTACTCGCGACGTTCTGGGGCCTGGGCCTGCTGCTCGCCTTCACACCCTGCTGCCTGCCGATGGTACCCATCCTCTCCGGCCTCATCGCCGGCGCGGGCCAACGACTGAGCAGCGCCCGCGCCTTCGCCTTGTCGCTGACATACGTCCTGGGCATGGCTCTCACGTACACCGTCACCGGCGCGATCAGCGCTGCGGCGGGCCAGCAGGTGCAGGCCGCATTCCAGCAGCCCTGGATCATCATGCTCTTCGCGGCGCTGTTCCTCGCCATGGCGCTGTCGATGTTCGGCTTCTACACCGTGCAGATGCCGGCATTCGTGCAGACGCGCCTGGCGGCCGCGAGCAACCGCCAGCGCGGCGGTAGCTTCGGTGGTGTCGCCGTGATGGGCGCGCTCTCGGCGCTGATCGTCACGACCTGCATCGCCCCGCCGCTGCTCGCGA
>JASHSK010000341.1 GCA_030038755.1 Gammaproteobacteria bacterium | reverse complement strand
TTGAAGTGTCGGAACAATGGCTGAAGGTGTGCCGGTCCCGCGCAGCACGAGCATCCGTGAGAGTTCATTTTCTGTTGCGCCTACCGGAATACTGAGCAAGGGATCGTCTGCGGCAAACGCCTGCTGCCCGTGCGTTACGGCCGGTGAGGCGACGGCTAGAGCCAGCGCCGGCCACAGAAAGAGGCCCAGACGAGCTGCGCCGGCATGCGGCACTGCCGACCGATCGGATGTTTTGCGGCGCATCAACAGGAAACCTGCGGTGGCGCACGCGAAACTGCAAAGCAGAATCTCCAACAGCACCATCGTCGCGCGCACGGAGATCCCGCCGCGGGATACTGCCCAAGCTTCGTTCGGAAAGAACAGGCCGAAATACAGATCGCTCGCATTGAGCGCTGTGTCGGTCGCGAGGAAGAAGGCGATATCCAGCGCCGTGAGAACGTACGCGAGCGCCAGGATCGACCATACGAGGGTGCTGCGAACGAGATTCCGGCTGCCGCGAATGCCACGCGCGAGATGCCAGGCAACCAGGCCGGCCACGAGTGAGAGGGCGGCCGCATCACGCCACCACAGGCCAATGAGCCGCTCCGCATCTCTCAGGGCTTGTGATAGCGCGAAGGGCCACAGTGGGCGTGCTTCTCCACGCGCAAGAGCGCCTACGGCCATGGCGAAGTAGACGAGCAGAATGCCGAAGCCCCAGCCGACCCATGCGCGGGCGCGGTGGCCCGTGAGCAGCGCGAGTAGAGTCCCGATGATGAGAACGGCAAGAACCAGCAGCCCCAGCGTGGAGCCGATAGCGGGCTGCAGGAAGCTATGCCAGACGATGGCCCAGAGGCCGCGCTTGAGGTCAGTCGCCAGAGTCAACGACGAGAGCTTTAGAGCCTTGTCTGCAATCAGCAGTAGTGCGAGTGGTCCGCAGAGCACGAATGCCCGGAGCAGCTCCGATCGGGGTACGGGGAGCGCGATGGTCCGTGCCAGTCTGGGCGGCATTCTTGGTGTCAGATTGACTTCCTGGCGCTGAGCTTAACGTTCAGCTTGCACCACTTTCCGAGATTCATATCACGCTGGCCTCCCAGGTCGGCAATGAAATCGCCGAGTTGGGATTTGGTCGTGGCTCTCGAGCCGCACTGATTGACACCGCCTCAGAATGTCACGCTCGAACTCGCCGAGGTGCCGATAAGCAGCAACGCCGCCGCCGCGGTCTTGTTAGGGCGCGTCTTCTCGAGGGCTTCACGAATCGCGTCGCGCTCGTTGTGCTCTCGGCGATCGTGCCGCCAGCGTGACGGAGCGCGCCGGGGCCGTATCGTGTTTGCATCGATCGGATAACTGCTGGTGCCGCGGTATAAAAAAATAATTGTAGAAGCGGTCGTTATGCGCGCCGGCCGGCATTAATTTCGGGCCGTCCAGCACGAGTGCGTCGTATCCGAGAGAGATACAGAACTGTACGGTCGATTGCGGATCAGGGTTGGATCGTTGACCGCCAAAGATCTCGCAAAAAATAACCGGTCGGTGAGCGACGAGGATCTCTCTCATCCCCTTCAATACGTGCATCTCGAATCCCTCAACATCGATTTTGACAAGATCGATCCGCTCACCCTGCGTGAGCGCCGATAGGATCTCGTCGCCCCTGAAACAGGGGACCGATTCCTGGTGCGATATCACGTTGCGCCCGGTGTCTTTCAATCCGGAATAGGCGTTGTCGGTGGCAACGAAGAACGGCTTCAGGGCAGTTGTGTCAGATAGTGCAATGTTCAGGGGGATGACATTGGTCAGGTTCTTTACATTTTGCAGAAGCTGTAAGAACGTGGATCGAGCCGGTTCGAAGGCGATGACTTTTCCGCGTTTTGCAAAGTCTGCGAAGTGCACCGTGTGCAAGCCGATGTTGGCTCCGACATCGACAACGATTCCGTCTGGTCGAATAAAATCCCCACACCGTGCGATAGCTTCGCGTTCGAAATGGCCGGTGGCCAACAGGGTCAGACCGATATCGGTCGTTGGATCGAAGTAAAACTTCTGGCCCGCTATGATCTTTGACGGGCGCAACCGCAAGGGCTTTAGCAGCCGCTGCAGGAGGTGGGTTGCCGAGATAAACCCGGACTTCAATCCGTCCGATCGCATGCCATATCCTCGCTAGTATCGCGGTATAGGCAGTATGCCGGAGTCATCCGGCCAGACACCTGCGGAGCTATGCACGGGCAAACAGGAAATCGGCCTGAATAGGGCGGCGCGCGCGCCCATTCGATAAGTTCGCGACACATATCAACATGTAACCCGCATGCAGCAGGTAGGTCAGAACTTCACCCGCCAATGCTTGTCCGACGTAGAGTTCCAAGAAAGAAACCTCGACGTACACGTAGCGAAAGCGGGACAGCAGATCCTCGCAACCCTGCAGTGCCGCGAGTTCGAAGCCTTGAACGTCGAGCTTGAGCAGGGCCGTTCCGACGATCAGATCGCTGGCGATGCATTCGGACAGCCGAGCCTTGGTTACCGTTTCCTGGCGCGCTTCCTCCGTGAGTGGGAAGTTATCGTGCTGCGCCTGTGCTGATGGCAGCAGTGAGGAGCACACGTCCCAGCGCGCGACATGCATGGCCGCGCTGCCCGCCTCTGCAGCGATCGCTACCGGGAACAACTTTGCTGCCGGGTCGCGGCTAAAAACGCGGCGGTAGACTGCCGCCGGGCGTTGCAGTGGTTCGAAGGAATATATGGTCGCATTGTGGAACAGACGGCGCGCGCAGAGCGCAAACTGACCACGATTGGCGCCGATGTCAACGATCGTGTCCAGCCCAAGCCCTTCGAGAACATGATCGTGCTCTGTCGATGCGGCTACCCGGGTGCGCAGGAAGGCCGCCCGGTAGGCAGGAATGGCAAGCACGCGGGCTATTTTGATGAATGTATTCACACCAAGTCTTCGATTGTTTGTAGGGCGCGCCTCCTTGTGGATGGGAGGCTCCGGACCAGTGCTTCGCTTACTCGATACCGAGCTTTTTGACCCGATAGCGCAGTGCGCGGAAGCTCATGCCTAGAAGCTTCGCGGCGGCGGTCTTGTTGTAGCGCGTCTGGCTCAGCGCGCGCACGATGGCGTCGCGCTCGATGTTCTCGAGCTGATCTCCGAGCGGAGAAACGGAGGCGGCCGCCGTTAATTCGTTAGCGACGGCGGCCGCCGGGGCGCTGCCGTTGGGGACCGTGGCCACGGACGCAGCCACGCCACCCGGTCCCTCGCCCCCCGTTGTGATCGCTGCCGGCGGCGGCACCCGTAGCTGCAGATCCGGCATATCGATTACGCCGGAAACCGACAGTGCAACCGCCCTCTCCAGGATGTTCTCCAGCTCCCGCACGTTACCCGGGAACGAGTAGCGCTGCAGCGCCTCGCGTGCCTCGGGGCTGATGCGCGTCGCCGGGGCGCCGATGCGCTTGGCGAGCCGCATCAGCAGCGCATCGGCCAGCTGCGGGATGTCCTCGGCGTGCTCGCGCAGCGCGGGCACGCGGATCTCGATGACGTTGATGCGGTAATAGAGGTCTTCGCGGAAGCGGCCCTGGGTGACCAGCTCGGCGAGGTTCCTGTGAGTGGCGGAGAGCACGCGCACGTCCACGGGGTGCTCGCGCTGCTCGCCGATCGGCCGCACCGTCTTTTCCTGGATGACGCGCAGCAGCTTGACCTGCATGTGCAGCGGCAGGTCCGCGACCTCGTCCAGAAACAGCGTGCCGCCCTCGGCGCTCTGCACCAGGCCGCGCTTGTCGGCCACGGCGCCGGTGAAGCTGCCGCGCTTGTGTCCGAAGAGTTCGCTCTCCATGAGCTCGGAAGGGATCGCGCCGCAGTTGACCGGGACGAAGGGTCCGTCGGTGCGCGAGCCGGTCTCGTGGATCAGCCGCGCGACCAGCTCCTTGCCCGTGCCCGACTCCCCGGTGATGTGCACCGGAGCCTGGCTGCGGGCCACGCGGCCGATGAGCTCGCGCAGCGCGTTCATCGCCTCGGAGTGGCCCTGCAGACGCGAGCC
>JASHSK010000340.1 GCA_030038755.1 Gammaproteobacteria bacterium | reverse complement strand
CGGCAATCCCGTCGTCCCGGCGCCTGCGCTCGGTGGTTGCGGCGGTTTTGGAGTACCATGCCGCAAGGGGTGTTGTGATTCCGTCAGGCGTCAGCATGCACGGGGGGCGTTGGTGTCGTTCATGACGGCATCGATCTCCAATATCACACGACGTCGTCCATAGCCTGCCCACTCAGGAAGACCCATGAAGAGAGGTCTGATCGTCGCTCTGCTCGCCGGCTCGCTCGCTCCGCCGGTCGTTGCGCAGTCCAACGCCGCTCCGGCTGATGCCGGGGGCCCGCCGCATATCATAAGTCTGAGCCACTTCATCCATGCCGTGACCACGCTGGGACCTACCACATCGTTCTACCATGATCTTTTTGGCCTGGACATTCCCGCCACGCGCCCGTTCGCCGGCGACGGCCCCGCCAAGCTCAACAACGTCGATGGTCTCACCTTGAACATTGCCTTCCCGATCATTAATCCGGACAAAGTGCCCATGGAATTCACCGAGTTCCATAACGTCGAGCGCAAGGGCATGCAGGCGCTGCCTACCGACCCCGGCTCCATCCAGCTTGTGCTTCACGTCCGCGATCTCGATGCCGTTGTCGACGCCGCCAGGAGGCTCGGCGCTCCCATCGTCACCACAGGCGCAGCACCGGTAAGAATCGATACGGCCGACGGTCCACGCCGGGCGATCGTCATTCGCGATCCCGATGGCTACATGGTGCGCGTTATCGAGGACACACCGAAGGAGGCCACCACCGCGGGCCAACTGCAGGCTGGCGTTGCGTTGGATGTGGGTGTCACGAACCTGGAAGACACCGTGAGGTGGTACCACGAGGATCTGGGGCTGAGCGCCACCGGCGACACGCAGTTCAAAAGCGACAAAGCCATGACGGACCTCGTCGGCGCGCCCGCCGGCAGCGAATACCGGCAGGCGGCCGTCCAGTTCCCGATGAGCAATGCTCACTTGATTTTTTCGGAATGGAAAGGGATGCCGCGCACGAAATTCCACGAGCGCGTGCCCGATCCGGGTGCAGGCGGGTTCGTCGCGCGCGTCAGCGATCTCAATGGCATGGTGAAGATGTTCCGCGCGCAGCACATCCATCTCGAATCGAAGGGTAACGCGCCGGTGTGGTTCGGCAAGACCGTCTACGATGTGTTCATCGAGGATCCCAACGGCGTGAACCTCGAGCTGTTCCAGAACATTCCGCTCGATCAGCAGAAGCAGGGCCAGAACGGCGATCATTAATGCAAGTGCACGCGGTTCGCGCGATGTCGCTTACTCGAGCCGCAGGAGGATAGATCGGTGACTATGCTGAAGCAGGTGGCCATGGTAATGGTGCTGGCCGCGGGCGCCGTGGGCCTCGCCGAGGCCCATCATGCCGGTAACTCGCAGTTCGATGGGAACAAGGTTCTGCCATTCAGGGGCGCGCTGGAAAAGGTCTATTCGGGCAACCCGCATGGCTACCTATACTTCGTGCGCGCGATGCCCGATGGCCAGCAGCAGCACTGGATCTTTGAGACCGACGCGATCTTGGCGCTGCATCGGGCCGGTTTGTCGGTGCGCAATGACTTGAAGGTCGGGACCACGTTTTCGCTGGCCTACAACCCGGCGCTGGACGGGACGAACGGCGGTAATCTGGTGGCAATACAGCTCACCAATGGGCGCGTCATTGCCTTCATGACGAAGAACAACGTGGAGACGGCCAACAAGCTGCTGCGTGAGAATCTGTTCGATAACGGCACTCCAAACAGCCAGAGCGGGCATTGACGGCCGGGCGGGGGGTGGCCGTCCGCCAAAGCCAAAGGCATCGCGACAGCGCCGTTGCGCTGTCCCGCTGGGCCGGTCGTACGTCCTATCCGCCCCTCAATTCCCCATCGCGTCGTAAACGATGTGGCCGCCGACGACGGTCAAAACGGACCTGAGCCGCTTTATGCCCTCGTCCGAGACTTTCTTCGCATCGAAATAGTCATCGTTCAGGACCACCAGGTCGCCCAGCTTGCCGGTCTCGATCGAGCCGAGTCGATCGCCCTCGCGGAAGAACCAGCCGTTGTCCGCCGTATACATGCGCAGGGCCTGCTGGCGCGTGACCTGCTCGCCGGCGTTGATGAGGGCGCCCGTGCAGTCCTTGCCCGTGACCATGTAGTAGATGTCGAACCACGGATCGAGCGTCGCGATGTCGCCCGCGTCCGAGCCGGCGCCGACGTGGATGCCGCTCGCGAGGATCGTGCGATAGGGCGGGCCCGCGGGCTGCCCGGCCGGCGTGCCTTGGGCGCCCTGAAGATACTTCCAGCCGTGCAGGGCCATGCCGACGCCGATGTCTTTCATGGCCTTCAGCGTGGCAGGGTCGATGCTCGGTACATGGGCGATGGACCAATGCAGGCCCGCCAGCGGCGTCGCCGCATTGACCTTCTCGTAGGTCTGTGCGGTGAATTGCACCTCCGGCAGCGACAGGGTGTGCTGCTGATAGCTCCAGCCGCGCCTGGCGACCAGTTGTAGCGCCGCCTCGTAATTGTCCGGGTGCTGCCCGGCCTTCCAGTCGTACGCGAAAATCCACGGCGTCGTGAACTCGCCGATGCCGGAGACGCGCAGCATGTCGTCGCCGAAATCGGGGAAGACATTATCCAAACGCGCCTTCAAAATCGGCAGGTCTTGCGTCTTGTCCATCGAAAGCAGGAACACGCGCACGCGCTCGTCGAGCTCGTGCCGGTGGTCCAGCGCCACGAGCTGATCGTAGGCAGTCCAGGGGTTCGCGCTCGCGATGCCGTCGAGCGTGGTGCTGTCCTGCAGGTCCGGGCTGCCGGGCCGGGCGAACACGCCCATGTCCACGCTGGTCGTGAGCCCGTAGCGCAGCGCATAGGCCTGCGCGTACCTGGCGCTGCGAATCCGGTCCTCGTCCGTCTGCATGCCGCGCAGCACGTTCAGGGCCGCCGTGGCGGCGGCGCCGTCGAGGCTGCCCACCGCGCCGACCTTGATGCCTTTGCTCTCGAAGAACTGTTTGCCGAGGCTGTTCGTGACCGCCGGGCCGAAGGCGGCGAACAGGACCGGATGATCCGGCACGGCCGCATCGAGCTCCGCGAGCGTCGGCGCACGCTGTTCGGCGAACAGCCGCGGCGTCCAGTCGCCGATGGCCGTGACCCACGCGCCGGCCGGAGCCGTGCGCGCCCGCTGCCTGAGCATGGCCATGGCCTCGGGGATGCTCGTCGCCGTCTCGACCATGACGTCATAGCCGGGACGGCGGCTGAACAATACGAAGTGGTTGTGGTCGTCGATCAGGCCCGGAATCACCGTACGCCCATGCAGGTCGATGAGCTTCGTGCACGGATCGAGATTTTTCGGGGCCGCCCCGATGTAGGCGAAGCGGCCTTCCTGAATCGTCACCTCGTCGACGACGCGGTCCCGCGCGTCCATCGTATGGATCCTGCCGTTCACCAGGCGCAGATCGTGCGACCAGCCGCAGGGGCTCTGCGCGGCGGCGGGGAACGTCGCGCCGAGCGCGGCGGCCAGCAGAGGCAGAAGAGCGAAAGTCATGCCTGATTTCATCGTGCGTCTCCTGAAGAACCGCGGGCGCGAAGCGCCGCGCTCCCTTATGTTTTTATGAGTCGATTATCCACATGGACGTGGAAAGGCGCTGATTCTAACGTTGCGCGCGACTGCCCGAGAGGCCATCAAAATATGCAGAGCCTGCACCGCCGCCTCTCGGTCGCACCCATGATGGATTGGACGGATAGTCGCTAAATCGCTTGCTGTATCAGGACCTTGGCGGTGTCGGAGAAGACTTGTCTCCTTTACGTGCCCTCAACACCCTCGAAGTCCGGGGTTCCCGTACAGAGTCTTTCAAGGACCCCACGCGCTCGCTGATATAGGCTCGCCGGGCAGCTGATCCCACCAGTTGGGTGTACTCCTTCAGGCGCTGCCACCGAAAGCGCCGCGGAATCGTGAGCTCGGGCAGATTGGAAAACACCCGCGATCGTCCCGGTGCGAGATAGAGCAGATCGAACAAAGCCTTCTCAGGTGTTGCGATCTTGGCGTCGGAGGGGGATGACAGCTCGAAGCCCTGGAAAAGCTCGGGCGGCATGCGATGAAACGAGAGGGTGCCGAGGGGAGTCCGCACGCGGCGGGGCCGTGCAGGCGTGACGGCATAGGTGACCGAGGGAATCTGTTCGATCAGTCCATGGTGAAACAACGCCGATTGCAGGGAGATATAGGCTGGGTAGGGCGCCGAGATCAGTTCGGGCAGCGCCAGGCGGTCGATTTTCTCATTCACCAGCCATCGACCACGGCCGAGGTGGGCGATCATTCCGTTCTGCGCCAAGCGTCGAAGGATCGTGGTCGCATTGCTGGTCGAGACTGGCAGCAGTGCGGCGACGTCACGTGTTTCAACGACCGGGGCACCGAGCGATCGCAGTCGCTGCAAGGCTTCGATCTGGTTCATTGGCTCAAGGCCTCCAGGCCGTCAACGACCTGTCTTTGAAGTTCGGCCCAGACCTTGCGGCTCCGGTAGTGCTCTTGATACTCGGGTTCCAGAAATGCCAGGACCTGGCCGGCGAACGCGTCATAATCGACCGCAAGCGCACGGTCGATCGCCAGGGGAAGGTTGACCGCTGCTGTCGCGGGTAGCGACTGCTCGGCCCCTCCGGCATCCAACAGTTGCTTCAGATCGAATACGTCCCTGGACTGAACCTGCTCGCGCAGTGCCAGCGCCGAAATCTTCTGAGCGAATGCCGTGTGGACGCAGTAGTGCTGCACGATGACCGGATAGAGGCGGTACGCTCGGATGATGCCGGGATCCACGGGCTCCACGGCCTGCTCACCTTCCAGGCCCCGCCGCGAGAATTCGATCTTCGTGGGCACCTCGGCGGCCGATTCCAGGATGCGTAAGGTCAGCTTCCAACGCTGCGTGGTTTCAGTCTGCTTGGGCAGGGACGTCCTGGCGATCTCGATTCCCTGCGCCCGCAGCAATTGCGCAAACGACTGCGCCTCGAGTAGCCGGCTAACGTTATTCCGCAGCGTGCCGACGGCCACGGTGTGAATGTCGAGATCCATGCCTTCCGAGTAGCGGATACTCTTGAGGAAGAACCGCAGATTGCATCCGCCTTTGAGCGCGAAGAGGGCCTTATCCACGCGCGCGCCGAACGCGCGTAAGAACAGCAGGTGGAAGATCTCGATGATTTGACGCTCGGTCCACATCCATTGATATTACTGGTAATCGACACTTATGTCGACTATGAGTAATGTAGATATGTGATTCCTCCCGATTGATCCGGGATCGGTTTCTGGAAGCCGGGCAGTGCCGCGATGCCAAATCTCAGACAGAAATGGCATGCCGTTTCAGGCGCCATTCCAGATGGCGCTTCACGTCCGGCCATTCGGAGAGAACGATGCTGTAGATATGCGTGTCGCGCACCGTGCCGTCCCTGCGCGCCTTGTGGTGGCGGATCACACCATCCTTCTTCGCGCCCAGCGCTGCAATTGCGTCCTGCGACCGGAAATTGAAATTATCCGTGCGCAGGCCCACCACCTTGCAGCCGAGCGTCTCGAATGCATGCTCGAGAAGCATGAGTTTGCAGGTGGTATTTACATGGCTTCTTTGCCTACTTTCCCCATACCAGGTATGGCCGATCTCGACCCGATCAATCTCGGGGACAATATCGTGATACCTGGTGCTGCCGACGACGGCGCTTGACTCGAGGTCACGCACTACCCAGGGCAGCATGTGACCATCCCTGAGGCCACGCAACGCGGTGGAGACATAGGCCGCCGTCTCATCGGGCGTCGGTACCACGGTGAACCAAAGCTCCCAGAGCGCCCCATCCGCAGCGGCTTCCTGAAGTTCCGGAATGTGCTCCTCGCTCATCGGCTCGAGGCGAATAGCTCCTCGCTCAAGCGCGACAGGAACAGGATTTATCATCCGCGTCTCTCCCGCCATCGGTTCTGATATTATCAGTACACTGATATAATGTCATGGCACTGATAACATGATCAAGGACGTCCGCGAAGGCCTGCCACGCCTGCCTCGGGTCGGGGAGGGAAAGCGTGGGCCTGAGGGCTACCTCACGTATCTGCTGCGACAAGCGAACGCGTCGGTTCGACTCGCGCTCGATCGCGCGCTCGCGAGGGAGAACATGACCTATCCGCAGCAATCGGCACTGACGATGATCCGCGCCTACGAGGCTATTTCAGCCGCGGATCTCGCGCGTCTCACGATGCTGACCCCGCAGACGATCAATGGGATCGTGCGCGCGCTGGAAATCCGTGGGGCGATCAGAAGAGAGCCGGATCGCGTCAACGGGCGCATCTTGCGATTGATCGTTACGGAGGAAGGGCGAGATCTGAACAAGCGCTGCCGCGCGCTCGCCGCGCCCATCGAAGGGGCGCTGAACGCCAGGATGAGCGCGAATGCCCGGGAGGCCGTCCGTCATTGGTTGGTCGACGTTGCCGAAGCATTTCTGGACTAACTGATACTGGAATCTCGGCGGGTTGTCGGTTGGGACGGTCCAGAAAGGTTTGTCCCACTCTTGTCTCACCGAAAGCCGTGGGAATGCACAAGAATCTCGCCAGAACAGCCGACTCGAACGCGAAGGATGTCGCCGTGAAATCGTCTACCGCCGTCTTTTTCCGACCTGCTGTGCAAGCGTTGTCTTGCCGCATTGGCGTGGACCGTGAATCAGTACTACCGGCGTGTCGATGAGGGCGCGCGACAGCGCAGCCTCGGCGATGCGGCGGTAGAGGGCGAGGCGTGCCATACAGCTCAGTATAACGGTCTATCGGCCGAGCAGGAGGGCTACGGAATGGGCGGCATGAATTACCCAGACATGGATTACGCAGAGGGCTACTTCCCAGAACGGCAGTATGTCTGGGTGCGATCGAGCAGCATGGCGTCGAGCTGGCCAGTGGCGCGATTGTGACCGCCGAACCTGGGCGGCTGCGCCTGCGACCCGTATCTGAACAATCCGAAGTGCAGGGCGATCTGGCGAAGCCAGGCGAGTCCCGCTGATGGCGTTACTGTGCGGCAATGACACCGTGAATGACCACAACAGATCGGAAAGCGCGAGTTCGGAGAGAGAACATCTACAGCTGTTTCTCGATGCCTATCGGTGCCCGCGCCGAGGAGTGTTGAATGGTCTACGGGGCCCTCTAATTGGGGATTTCGCTCCGCCATTGCCAAATGACGTAAAGAAAAGCCGGCACGAGTGCCACCAATGTCCAGCGTAAGCCGAACCGCTCCAATCCATGCAGATTCGGGTTGAAGGTTAGAGCTGCGCCAATCCTTCCGAGCCGAACCCCGGGGATCGGCGCCTGCACGGTAAAGGAAATCAACGCGCCCAAAGCTGTTGTGGCGGCGATTCCGATCAACGGCCACAGCAGCTGTAACCGGCGCCGCGCTGCATAGACGCCCAGTAGGCCGGCCACTAAGAGCGGTAGACCGTACAGTAGAATCTCCCGATAGATGACAACTAAATCCAGGAACGCGACGCTCGATCCTGGTGCCAAAACAGAAGCCGGTGACTGATCAAACCAATGTACGATAAATAACGCGATGGGCATGGACGAAAAGACCGCCAGCTCCGCTACAAGGAGCAACCCTCCCGGTACGAGCGCACAGACCCATGGCCATCTCGCCCCCCAACTGCGGAACTCCGCGTGGGCCAGCATGCCCGTGAGTAAATCCTCGTCCGTACCGAGCCGCTGACGAGCGGCCACGACGGCATCATCAGGCGCCACGCCGCGTTTTACTTGCTCGTCCACCAGTGCAACAAAGTGATCTTCAAGCTCGTTAACTGTGCGTCGGACGCGTGAAGGCGACATCCCGGCGCGTAACAGCTGGGTGCCCAGGGGGGCATAGGCCCGTTCAGCCATTTGTCGGCTCCAAAACTGCGTTCACGGCTTTCGATACGCCGCGCCAGCGCATCGTCAAGCGCTCCAGTCGACGTTGGCCCTTGGCTGACAGTCGGTAATAGATTCTGGGGCGCCCTCCCATCATCCGTCGGCGCGATTGCAATATGCCCTGCGATTCGAGCACATGCAGCAGCGGATACAGTAGCCCCTCTCCCATCCGTAGCTCATGCCCGCCAGCAGCCGCTATCGCTTTTGCGAGCTCATAACCATACATCTCTCGTGCAGCCAGAAGCCGCAAGACTACCAGCTCTGAGATACCCGAAATGAATCTCGACTCTGACTTTGTCATGTACCCGAATTCCCTGGATAGTTATCATACCTCGGTCATTGAGGTATACAAGACCACCGGTAGTGGGTGCGGTGGTTTACCAGCATGGCCAGCAACGCGAGGACATTCGCCTGATCTACTGCGGTTCCCACCGAAGGCCGGTCAGCCGATTCCTGGTGGCGTTTGCAGTCATCGCCGTGCACGCGCTTGCCACTGTTCTGATCATCACCACGGTACACCAGGAGCGCTCTTCGCACTTAACGCAGGAGCGGATCACCTCGGCATTTCTGCTCGGCGCTTCTCCTTCGCCCGTGCAAACCACCCCGGTACTGAAGGCGCCGCAACTGATTACCGAACCGCCGTTGACTGTGCCTCCGATTGTGCGGTTACGGCTACCACCGTTGGTGACAGAGCCGGAAACGCGGCCTGCTATCGACTGGGCCGCGGCCGCGCAGCGCGCCGCTGCTACGGCCGTCGCTCACAGGGGGCCAACACTGGGTTCTGACCAGAACTCTGCCGTGGCTCCAGGTCTTCCTTGGTGGCAACGTTCGCCGGAGGATTCGGAGCCGCCGGAGCATCATCGGGGGGAGAGCTATACGACTGCGACCGGACAGCAGGCTGTCTGGGTCAGCGATCATTGCTACCTGCTGATGCCCCTGTCAGGGCCTCCCAGTTCCATTTCCCACACGCAGGTCCCGCAGTGGCATTGCAACGGCCAACCGGATCGGGTGCTTGGCGACTTGCTTGAGAAATTGAAATCCCGTAAGGATCTCGAACCGTTCAATGCAGGGGCTCCATGATGAGCGTCGTGCCTATTCTCGCTTTGCGGCATTCCGGTCGAGTAGAGGTCCTGCGCTGCGTCCCGTCAGCGCTCCAGACCCTGTGACCGCTCTGGCCGAGGCCAGCGCCGAGGACTATCCGGCGAAAACGTTGGAGCAACTCGCGGCTCGACCCAGTGCTCTGCGACGCGCTGTCGCTCCTCGCGGATGACGACCTGCAACTCCGCGTTCTCGACGACGATACCGAGCCTGGTCGCCATTCGGGTCGCGCGCTCACGGAAGCGCTCGCCGCCCGTCAGTTGAACCCGGCCCCCGTCGTTCCCGGATCGTTGCCATGGTGTCCCTGGAGGTGTCACGCTATTCATGACACCTCCCTGGCACCTCTGGAAACGCTTGTCCCCTTTATGTCCCCTCGCATCAGCAGTTGTGATTGGGGTGAGCCATATTCGCGTCGTTCCTTGGCCGCTCCTTGACCATGTACAACAAAGGCGCTAGTTTGTATAACAGTACATAACGGGAATGGGCGATGAAAACCTCGGTAATCCCAGTGCAGAGCAGAAGGGAGCTGGCAGTTGCGCGGAATCGGGCAACGCTTGAGTCCGCACGCGTCGCCGGATTGCTCGGTGGCGTTAAGAGCGCTCGGGTGGCGGGCCGCGTGTCGGCGGAGCTTGTCGCGGCAGCCAAGAAGAGCGCGGGTGTTTCTTCGGACACGGACGTCATCGAGGTTGCGCTGGCCAAGTTGGCGCTCGAGGACGATTTCGGCGCGAAGCTCGCACGCAAAAAGGGCTCGATTCCACGAGAACTCGACATTGAGTTTTGATCTCGACGCTGCACTGCGCTGGCTCCGACCTCGGGGCAAGAAACGCCCCCTGAGGCGCCGTCCGGATGACAAGTTGCCGTGGGTTGATCGCGCTGCGGCGATTGGGGCGCCCGTCCTGCTGGACACGACGGTCTACATCGACACACTCCAAGGCCGATCGCCCGCTGCGCTCGACGCATTCATCGGTTTGCGTACCTGTAATCACTCCTCGGTCTGCCTTTCTGAGCTTGCCCACGCATTTGGACGCCTGAGTCCGAGCGATCCGAGAAGCGAGGGTGCGCTCAAAGTGATCGGACAATCGATTCGCGAGATCCCACCACATCGTGTTGTCACGCCGGATGCGATGACATGGGGCGCGGCAGGAGTTCTGGCCGGGCTTCTCTTTCGCCTGGGATCCTATGCTGCGGGTGCCGAACAAAGATCTCTAAACGACGCGCTGGTCTATCTACAGGGACGCAAGCTTGGTTGGCCAGTGGTGACTGGCAATATCGCGGACTTCGATTTCCTGAATCAACTCGTACCGGACGGACGGATACTTGTTTACAGGAGGGCAGAGAATTAGCAGGCACCCCCTCGACTTCTCGGGCGCGTCCCATGGGAATGAAGCAAATTGATCGCAGAATTTCCGTCGCCCCGATGATGGACTGGACGGACAGTCGGGAAAATGTCAGTAAAATCCACTGCTTATTGAAATACGGAGGTGCTTGTCTCCTCTATGTCTCCTCCACAGCTGAACCGTGTCGGGTGCGGCGGCGTTTCGTTTGCGACGCGTCTCAACGCCGAGTAGGCTTGAGTGCGCGATGAGCATACCAGCCATAGACCGGATGTCCTGGGAAGAGAAACTCCGCGCTCTGGAAGAGCTGTGGGAGTCGATCACGTGTGAGGCGGACCGCTATCAGTCACCCGCGTGGCACGAGGAAGAGCTGAAGCGGACGCAGGAACGCTACGAGTCAGGCGCCGAACAGCCAATGGACTGGGACACCGCCAAGCAGCAGCTCCGAAAATAGCTCGATGCGACTGCGGATCCTGCCATCCGCATTTGG
>JASHSK010000339.1 GCA_030038755.1 Gammaproteobacteria bacterium | reverse complement strand
GATCAGAAACACTGCGTTGCAAACGATCGCGCAGGTCAAGGCGATTTCCAGTATCAGCAGCCCCATCACCAGCTTGTGCCGGCGCAGTGCAGACAGGATCGGTCGGGCTTCCATATCATTCGCTTCTCAATTGCAGGGCGGGTGGAACGTAGGACACGCGCCTGGCCGGCAGCACACCGGCCAGCAAGCTGGCGCCGGTCGCCAGCAGGACGGTGATCAGCAGCATGGCGGGATCCAGATGCGCGAGCGAGGCGTACTCGGTTGGCCGATGACGGACCAGCGACAGGCCGAGCAACGCCAGCAACAGTCCCCCGATGCCGCCGGCAAGGCCGACCGCGCCGGACTCCACCAGCAATTGCCCGAACAGGGCACCACGCGAGGCCCCCATGGCGCGGCGTACGCTCAGTTCGCCTTGCCGACGCGTGAACTTGGCCAGCATCAGGCCGACCGTGTTGACCAGGCACACCAGCAGGAAGCCGAACGCCAGCCACGTCTGCAGGCGCACGTCCTGCGGTACCACGCCGCTGTAGTCGAGCCACTGCGTGACGTCGCGCAGACGCACGTTCGGTGGCCGCTGGAAGCGCCCCAGTGCCCTCTGTTCGTCCGAGTAACGATCGAGGAATTGCCTGTACGCGGCAGCCTTGCCGGGTGTGTCGAGCTGCACCCAGAACTGCAGCCACACGCAAGGCGAATTGGGATTCGTGCCCGGGCTGCCGCCATTGCCCCAGCACTCGGCGTCGCCGTCGTGATCGAACCCGACGTCCTGCGACGTGGATAGCGGCACGTACACCCCTTCGTTCTCGTTGTAGCGCTTGCGATTGAGATCGTAAAACTGCGGGTTGGGGCGCCAATCCCCGAGCACTCCAATAATGCGGAACGCACGCCCGCCCAGGCGCAGCGTCTGTCCGGTGCTGTCTTTGCCTGCGAACAATCGGTCATCGAGTGCGTGGCTGATCACGGCGACGCGCGACCGGTCGTCGTCGTCGGTCGCACTCCACCAATGCCCGTATTGGAACGGGACGTCGAACATCGGGAAGAAATCGGCGGTGGTGAAGCGCGCCGGCTCGAAAAACGGGTCCAGGCCGGGTTGTGTCGACTGGATCGCGACGTTGCCGCCGGTCATCAGCGCCTGGCGATCGGCGCGCTTGGCGCGCAGCAGATTCATGCCGTCCATCCAGGTTACCTGGCCCGGCGGCTCCACGCCGGGTGCGTAATCGAACAGGTCGCGCGGATCGATTTGCGGGGAATAAAGCTTCGAGCTCTTACCGGGGATCGGATTGCCCGACAGCACGCGCAACACCGTCAGCATGGTCATCGATGCGCCGATCCCGAGCGCGATCGCCAGCACCATCAGACCGGTGAGAATCGGCGTGCGCGCAAGGCTGCGCAGCCCGAGGTCGACGTAGTATCCCAGCATATGCGCACTATCACGCCGCACCATTGCCGCGTTACTGTGGCCGGAGCAAGGACGATGCCAGGGCTTCACATGGGACTTGCCCATGCATTTCAGAACGTTAGGGGTCGGGCGGATCGGGGATCAGGGTGTCCGCGGACATCTCGCCGGACACCCGTCGGCGGACGCCGCCCTGGCGGCGCTGCGACCCGTGTGAAAGGCGTTGGTCGCCCGCGGGTCTCACCGGGCGTGGATCACGGTGATGCCCGCGTGTCGCGCCGCGGAGTGGTTTCGCCGAATTGGAGCGGCAGCCCGACGTAGTTCTCTGCGATCGTGCGCAGGCCTGCCTCGGAGTTCAGCAGGTAGTCGAGCTCGGCCTGCTGGAGCTTGGCGCCCATCGGCCCTTCGTCCGGGAACCGGTGCAGCAGCGATGTCAGCCACCAGGAGAAGCGCTCCGCGCGCCAGACGCGTCGCAGGCAGCGCACCGAGTACTCATCGAGGCCGGCTTCGCTGCGCTCGCGATAAAACTCGATCAGGCCATCGGTCACGTACTTCACGTCGGTGGCCGCGAGATTCAGCCCCTTCGCCCCGGTGGGGGGCACGATGTGGCCGGCGTCCCCTACGAGAAACAGCCGCCCAAAGCGCAACGGCTCGGCGACGAAGCTGCGCAGCGGCGCGATGCTCTTCTCGACCGAGGGGCCCGTGACCAGCTGCTCGCGCCCGGTCTCATCGAGGCGTCGCCGCAGCTCCTGCCAGAATGCCTCATCGCTCCACTGCGAAAGCTGATCGGTCAGCGGCACCTGCAGGTAATAACGGCTGCGGTCGTGGCTGCGCATCGAGCAGAGCGCAAAGCCCCGCTCGCCGCTGATATAGAGCAGCTCCTCGCTGACCGGCGGTGTCTCGGCGAGCAATCCGAGCCAGCCGAAAGGGTAGACCCGTTCGTATTCGCGGATCGCACTGCGCGGCACGCTGGCGCGGCATACACCGTGGAAGCCGTCGCAACCGGCGATGAAGTCGCAGTCGAGGCGGTGCTCGCGGCCGTCGTGTCGCCAGGTGACATAGGGACGGCGATCCTCGAAGCCGTGCACGCTGACGCCCTCGGCCTCATAGACCGTCGGCAGGCCGGCTGCGTGGCGCGCGTCCATGAGATCGCGGGTCAGCTCGGTCTGACCATAGATGAGCACGGTGCTGCCGCCGGTCAAACCGTGCAGGTCGATGCGGTGGCGCCGCCCTTGCACGAGCATCCCGAAGCCGGCGTGCACCAGGCCGTCACGGCGCATGCGCTCGCCCACCGCGGCCTCACCGAGCAGATCGGCCGTGACCTGCTCGAGTACGCCTGCGCGGATGCGGCCGAGCACGTGCTCCCGAGACCGGCGCTCGAGGATCACCGCGTCGATGCCGGCGATGTGCAGCAGCTGACCGAGCAGCAGGCCGGCCGGCCCCGAGCCGATGATGGTGACCTGCGTACGGCCTTCAGCGGCCACGCTGCGGTGTCACGCAGGAGAAGTTGGCCGCATCGTCGCTGCTGCCGGTGCCGTTCCATCGCGCCTCGGCCGGGTAGGGGCAAAGCGGCCGCGTGCGAGTGCCGCCCGGAATGGATTTCGATGCCAGGATGGTTTGGGGGGCGGTCCCTTTCTCCACCCAGGCGACCACGGCCTCGAACAGTTGCTGCGGCTGCGGCCCCACGCCTCCGCCGCAGTGCTGAACTCCAGGCGCCATGAACAGTCGTGCGAATTCCTGGGTACGCGCGAGCCCGCCCATGCGCTGCAGGACGCGCTCGTAGTAGTCGATCGTGCCCTGCGGGTTGATGAGCTGGTCGGACCAGCCGTGCCACACGATGAGTTTGCCGCCATGACGACGGAAGGCGTCGAGGTCTGGATCGACCGAGCCCATCATCGGACCCACGCGCTCGACGGAGTCACGAAAGAAGGCGAGGAAGCTGTCGTAGGTGAGCTGGTGCCAATCCCAGTTCGGGTCGAAGTAGACCCAGAATCTCGGCTGCTCGACCGCGACCGGAAATGGCGCCGGACCGCCGAGAGCAGTGAGGTCCGTGCCGCGCTCCTGGCCGTACCATAACCGCAGGGGGCCGGTGCCAGTCAGGTTGCGCGAGGCTACTGGAGGGACTTGGCAGTTTGTGCCGCCCTGCGGGCACACGACTGGACCTTCCCAGGACTTGTCGATCACATCCGCTTCGGTGGGCGTGAGGCACTTTGCATCGTCGGGCGTGCAGGAGGCGCGCGTGATCTGCGAGTCGTGCGACGCGAGGTAGTGACAGCGCCGCGGATCGTCGATCACGCCATCACGCACGCCGTCCAGCGCATCGCAGGCGGCGATCGCCCTTGCGGTGGCGAGCGCGTATTTGGCCACCAGCACCTGAACGTTGCCGCCGCCGATCGGTCCTGCGTTGTCCCGCAGCGCCACCATGGGATACCAGAGCATGGCGGCCTGGAATCGATCCCAGTTGATCGCCGGCGACCCGGCGAGGATCCCGTCATAGTCGTCGGGGTAATCCTGCGCCATGCGCAGTCCCTGCCGACCGCCGGTGGAGCAGCCGTTCCAGTAGGAATATGCGGGCGGCCTGCCATAGAAGACGCGCACGAGCTGCTTGCCGATGACGGCCATCAGGTGCTCGGAGCGATACGCGAAATCCCTTTGCAGTGCTGTGTTGGGCGTGCCGGGTCTCAGCATGCCGAAGCTGCCATCGAGCGGTGGAATCGGTACGCCCGGCCGCCCGCCGGTGTGACCCGTATCGGTCGTGGCCGCCGCGTATCCGGCGCGCAGGGCCTGGTCCGGCACATTCACGCTGCCGACATAGACCCCGCCGCCGACCGACTCCCAGCGGCCGTTCCAGGCCCCGTTCATCGGTAGTCCCACCCAGATGTTGATGGCTCGAGGTACTCGCACCTTGACCAGGCAGTAGCTCACGGCGCCCTCGGTGCCCTCGGAGACCGAGATGATCTGCGGCGTCGGGCCGTCGGCTGTGAGCCGCGCGGAACCGATTCCGCGGCTGTCACAGCTCGTGACGGGCTGGGCGTGGCTCTGGGCGTGGGCGATTCCGCCGAGCAGCAGGAGAATCGGCGCCCACGCCAGGCGCCCCCGAAACGCAGCGGACTGATGATCGTGAGTCATGCGCAGGCCCCCCTTGTCGATGCGGACGATTCTGCCGGGGTCAGAACGCTGCGGCATGGACGAACCCGCCGGAAACTTGGACTTTTCCAGGTGCAGGGATGTTCGGCACGCCGGTGCGGCGAATTCCGGGCGCCCGTCGCGCCGTCATCTCCTTACGTCCAGGACGCTGCAGTCTCGTCGGCTCGGCCCCGATGCGGTTCGGCGGTCGCTTGAAGCTGCAGTCCCTGCGCGCGATAGGTTCGCGGGGAGACTCCGACTCTGCGGCTGAAGAACCGCGTGAAGTAGGCCGGATCGTCGAATCTCAGGCCGTAACCGATCTCGGCAATCGGCACGGCCGTGTAGATGAGCTGTCGCTTGGCCTCGAGCAACACTCGCGCGTGCAGCAGCTGAATGGGCGGCCGGCCGGTAGCGGCCAGGCACGCGCTGCGCAGGCGGGTTTCCGACACGTGCAGAGCCCGGGCGTAATCCGGCATCGATCGGTTCGAGCGGAAGCCGGCCTCGATGAGGGCCTGGAAGCGTGCGACGAGATCTCGGTTTCCCGACAGCAAGGCATCGTTGGACTGCGACTGCCAATGCGGTACACGCAGTATGTTTGCGAGCAGCACCGACAGCCACCCCTCGAGTGCCAGTGCGCGACCGGGTACGGCCTCGGCGTGCTCGCGAGCCAGCGAGTGGGCGGCGTGCATCAGCGCGACCGAGCTGGGTGCGTCCTGCGGCAGCTCGAGCGTCACGGGGGCCGTGAACAGCCGCGCCGCCGCAGACTCGCGCCGCACGGCGTCTGCCAGCGCCTCTTCAGAGAATGAGACGACGAATCCGAGCGCACCCGGCTCGAACTTGAACCCATGGACAGTGCCCGCGGGCACGAAGGTCAGCGCGGGCGAATCGAAGTGAGCGACGGCACTGTCGGCCGTTGCGATGCCGCACCCACGCAAAACCAGCACTATCTGGTGCAGCGAGCGATGCAGGTGCGGATCGATTTTCCAGTGATAGCGCGCGCTGCGGGCCTCGATGGTCTCCACGTGCAGCAGGCGCTCGGGATATTCGTGCGGCGCTTCGCCATAGAGGAAATAGTCCGGGATTCGCCCGACCGGCGTGCGGAACATGCTTCCCCCTTCCGAAAAAGTCCAAGTTTCTGGCAGCTTAGTCCATGTTGCGCCGTGGTTGCCACGATAGAACTATTGGGTCAATTTCGCGACCAGGAGCGATCCGAACGGCCCGGGCCTGCCGGCCTGGCCGGCGGCGGGCGGGGTCGGAGTAGCTGCGCTTGCGTGCGGTGCGCTCGCCGTTCAGCTTCCAGTCAGGCCTGAATGAGCACAGTAGCCCGCCGTGGCAGTTCACGGGAGGATCATGCATATGCTACGACTCAAATCACTGGCCCTGTGCGTCGCCCTCGGGTTCGCTGTCGTGGGTACGGCTACCCTCCACGCCCAGGATAGACCCGATGACCAGCACGACCAGAAATCCGCCCCGGACCAGAAGGCGCAGCCCGCGGAGCATGCGGACAGCGACACCATAGCGCGCTACAAAAAGGCTCACCCAACCGCCGCCGCCCGCTGTCACGACGGCTTCTTCACGAAGACGGCGGATCGCAACCTGGCCTGCTCGAAGCATGGCGGCATCGACGTCTGGCTGCGCTAGCAGCCCGTCGGGCTGATCGACAGGCTGCCAGGGCGGAGCCCTCACTGACGGCGTGCCTGCGCGCGCCACACCTCGAGCCCGCGGCCACCCGCGGGCATTTTCATGCTGCCGGGCGCGACTGCGCATGCCCGCGATCGTGGTTACTCAGGCCTGTTCAGCCATGGGCCGCCGCCAAGTGAACACGTGCTCGTGGTTTCCGCGGGGCACGACCGCATCGAGCATGGCGCTCACGCTCTCAACCGGGAAATGCGCCATCGCCAGCTGCATCCCCCTGGGGCGCCGCGAAGAGTAGCCGATCATGACCACCGAGCGCTCGTGCTCGGTTTGCAACGACTCGTGATGAAAGGTCTGCGCGGTGTCGGCGATCACTATCGTGCCGGCCGGTCCGTAGATACGCCGCCACTCGCTCTCCGGAACCACGGCGCGCATGCCTTCGTTGGTCAGCAGCCGCGTGCCGGGCGGGAACTGCTTGTACGACACGCCCAGGCGGCGCGGAATGTATTCGAACGGGCCTCCCCCAGGCTGCACGTCGTTCATGTAGAGCACCACGCGAAAGACATGGAAATCCTCCGCGTCCATGTGCCACAGCCGCGGACCGACTCCCACGCCGTCCACCAGGGAATGCCGTACCACCGCCCCATGGTAGGCCACCGGCAGGCCCAGATAGTGCCTCACCAGAAGCAGCAGGCGCGGATCCAGACCGAGCAGGTACAGCACCGGTACGCGCGTGAGCAATACATCGGCGCGCAGGTCGGTCGATGAGCTGCCGCGGCTCCAGAGCGCGCCTGCTTCCTGCGAGTTGGACCCGTCAAGCGCGATCGAGTGCGCCGTCTGGAACGCCGCGCGGATCACCGCGGTCAGGTGGGGCAGCAACTGCTCGATGGTGGTGACGTGCACCCCCTCGATCGCCAGGTCCGCGATGACCCGGGCCTCCAGCGGTCCCGGCGGACCGATCCCTCTGCGACGTGCCAGAGATTCCACACGGTGTGAGGCTTCGAGCAAGCGCGCGTGCAGGCCGGATCTCAACCGCGCGATCGACATCACCGTCGTGTGCCCTGCTTTCCCCGGTGTCCGGACACATGGAATTATAGGCACCATCGCGGCGGCACGGGGCGTATCCGAGCCGCAGATTCGATTGTTGGTTGCACGTAGTTGGCTGTCGGTCGTCCGGGCGCCATGATTGCGCAGTTTCCTACGGGTCGATCCGGGGCGCAGGCGATGCGGGACAGAGCTACGGTTCATCCGGCAATGGCCCGAATTCCGGCGGCGGACGGCGATGCCGGGTCGCGGCTTCGAACGCCGAAGCGATGCGCAGGAGCAGGGCCTCATCGAACGGACGTGCAATGAAGTCGACGCCCACGGGCATCGCGGCCCGGACCGGGCCCACCAGGCGGGTACCCCCGCCGGCGTCGCGCTCGCGATCCCAGACCTGCGTGGTAAAGCCGGCAGGCACCGTGATCAGTGGGAAGCCCTGTTGCCCAAACAGCGGCCAGCCAATCGGGGAGCGGCCATTCGCGTTCGGTTCGCGCGGCGCCGTCAGCTTTCGCGGCGGGACCGTGGACATCGGCGAGACCAGCGCGTCGAGCCGCTGCTCCTGCATGCACTGGAGGAACAGATTCTGAAGCGCGAAGCGGCTCTGAAGCCGCGCCGAGGTATCCAACGCGGTGTCGCGTTCGGCGGCTTCGAGGATCCGTTTGCGGTCCGGAAAGTTCGGATCCGCGTAGAACCTGGCCTTGGCGATCAGGTCCGCCATGGATCTGATGTTGGTGTCGCCGCGCTCTCGCAGATACTGGTTCATCAGGTATTTGCTCTCGCCCGGAACGGCCGGAGTCCGGAGGCTGCGCAGAGAAAAGCCGGGTGGAACGCGCGTTGGATCAAAGTGCATGTCGAGAAGCGTGGCGGTCTGATCCGATAGCGGGTGGCCGGCGGCGTCGACCGGGAACAGGTCCGGGTGGCCACGCGTAAATGCGCTGTTCAGAAGTTCCGGCCCCAGGCGGGAGATGCAGTCCTGGAACAGGGCGCCCTCCGGGCCGGGATCGACGATGGTCGCGCCGAGCCCGCGAAGCTGGTCGATGGCGTGCTCGACGATTCCGATACTCTCATCGTCGGCCTGCGAAAAGAGCTTTCTGGACATGTACTCACGGACCACTCCGATCCGCACGCCATCCAGCCGGCGCGCGGTCGCGAAGCTGGCGTAGGTTTGTGCCGGCCCGCGTCCCACGTTGAAGACGGTCAACTCATCCTTTGGATCGTAGCCGGCGATCACGTCCAGTACCGCGGCCGCGTCCTGCACATTGCGGCAGATGGGGCCGGTCCGCATGCTCAGGCCCGTGCCCATCATGCCTTTTCGGCTGACCAGTTCTTCGGTAGGCGCCAATCCCACCAGGCTGTTGACCGATGCGGGCCATCGGATCGACACGACCGTCTCCTCGCCAATCGCGCAGGTCACCAGGTTCGCCGCCACCGCCGTTGCCGATCCGGCGCTCGACATCCCGGGCTCGCGTTCCGTGTCGTACGGATTGCAGAGCGTTCCGCCAAAGGAGCTGCGCGCTCCATCGGTCGCATATTCGGCAAGATTGGCCTTGGCCAGAATGATGGCTCCGGCCGCTCGCAGCCGCTTCACGAAGGTGGCATCTTCCGGTGGACGGTCGTTGGCGTAAAACGCATCCGCACCCGAAGTCGTACGCATATCGAACGTGTCGAACTGGTCCTTGATCGCCATCACGACACCGTGCAGCGGGCCAACGAGGCGGCCGGTGCGCTGGAATTGCTGATCCTGTGCAGCCGCGACTTCCAGCGCGTCGGGCATGTGCGTGTCGTCATCCACCGGGTCGGTCATGCTGCGCGCCTTGCGGTCGTCAAAGCCCCAGGCCTTGCGCGAGGCCGGCCGCAGATTCAGCGTCGAAAGGGCGTTGATCTGTCCGGCATGCGGTATCGTCGTAATCGGCCCGAGAATCCCCATCGGCTCGCTGACGCACACGCCGTTGTAAGCCTTGATCCGCTTGAGATAGAGCTCGACGAGAGCCACGCTGGTGAGCTGGCGGGCCATCATTGCCCGCTGGATATCGCGGATCGACGCTTCCTCCAGATGAAAGTCACCCGATGATTCCCGCGTGCCCGACCGGCGGGGATCTCGCGAGGACGCAGCGGCGGAGCCGGCCTCGGCGGCGACGCTTGCTTCAGAGGCGGTCGAAGCGAATGCACCGGCGATCGACAGCTGAACCGCTTCAGCGAGCAATCGGCGTCGCGAAATCGGGCGATCCATGGTTACCCCCTGGTTGTGGGCCAATGATATATTCGTCCAGGAAAAAAGCGGGGGGCCGCAACGCCAGCGGCGTTACTTTATGAAGCGCAGTACGGATCGCATTCTTACCACTCACGCGGGCCGGCTGGATGGCCCGGCCGAATATCGCGAAGTGATGATGAGCCTGATGTCGGGCAAGAGCCTCGACATGGACGCTTTACGACCGAAAATCCGCAGCGGCATCGTCGATGTTCTGCGCAAACAGGTGGACGCGGGAGTCGACATCGTCAGCGATGGCGAGCTCGGCAAAGTGGGCTTTGGCGGTGCCGGCTACTATGGCCGCCGCCTCAGCGGGATCACCAGCAGAAAGCTGAAGCCCGGCGAACCGGTTTTCATGGCGGCGGACACGGGCGAGCGTCTCGAATTCGCCGAATTCTACAAACAGATCCAGTTCGCCGGCGCCATTCAGGAGCGGACCGTTTGCTCCGGGCCGATCCGCTACATCGGGCAGGAAGAAGTACGTCAGGACCTCGAAATGTTTCGTGCCGCCCTGGCCGACGTCGGCGTGAAACCCGAAGAATGCTTCATGTGCGTGCTGGCGCCGGGCTGGCTGGAACATTTCTTTCTGAACGAACATTACAAGTCCGACGAGGAGTACCTCTTTGCTCTGGCCGACGCCATGAAGCATGAGTACCAGGCCGTCATCGACGCCGGCTTCGTGCTGCAGCTGGACGATCCGGCGCTGCCCGACACCTACGACATGATCATCCCCAACCCCAGCATCCAGGAGTACCGCAAATTTGCCGCCGTCCGTGTGGATGCGCTGAACCACGCCCTGCGCGGCCTGCCGGAGGATCGCATCCGTTACCACATCTGCTGGGGCAGCTGGCATGGCCCGCACACGCACGATCTGCCGCTGCGGCACGTGGTCGACCTGATGCTCAGGATCACCGCCGGCGCGTATTCGTTGGAAGCCGCCAACCCCAGACATGAGCACGAATGGAAGCTCTGGCAGGACATCAAGCTGCCGGACGGCAAGATTCTGATTCCGGGCGTGGTTACCCACCACACCAACGTGGTCGAGCACCCCGAAGTCGTGGCTGATCGCATCGTCCGCTACGCCAATCTGGTGGGCCGCGAAAACGTGATCGCCGGAACTGATTGCGGCATGGGATTTCGGGTTCATCCGCAGATCGCCTGGGCAAAGCTCAAGGTGCTGGGGGAAGGCTCGCGCCTGGCCAGCGAGCGGCTCTGGGGATAAGCCGGCATCGCCCTGGTGGCGGCCATGGACGAGTGCCGTGCGTATCGATAAACTCCGGCCGGGCCTATTAATCGAAGTGCGGATGACCGATCCGGGGGCATGACCGGTCGGGGTATGGCATCACGGAGAAAAAGCATGAAGATGGGCAAGAAAGCGATCCTGGTAGCGTTGACGGCGGTCACCACGGTGGCGATGACAGCCGCGGCCCTGGCTCAGGGCGGCGGCGGGCGCAGACCGAACCCCGATCAAACGGCGGCGAGTTTCCGGCAGGCGCTCATGACTGTCATCAGTGGCACCGCGGTTCCTCTGCTGTTGATGCAGCGGGGCAGAGTGCCCTACAGCGCCGCCACCGTCACCAAGAATGCCAGGAATCTGGTCACGCTGGCCGGGATGATTCCCGATGCGTTCGAGCACGATACCAGCAGTGCGACCGGCATCAAAACGATGGCGCTGCCCGTGGTCTGGCAGAATCATGATGAATTTCTGATGACCGCCGGGGAGCTCAGGACGCGCGCAGAGGCCCTCGAAAAGGCTGCCAGGGGCGGCAGTGAGGACGACGTCAAGTCGGCGATCATGAACGTCGGCGCGGTCTGCAATCAGTGCCACATGAAGTTTCGCCAGAGCCCGCCGGGAGAAGGCGGCGGCGGCGGCGGCGGCCGGTAGCGCATCGCGCGCCATCGGTGCGGCGCTCGCCCGGCGTGCAGCTGGCCTGCGCGCGGGCTCGAGCGCCACGGAGCGAATTCCCCTCGGACCGGCCGGTCCGAGGGGAATGTTTGTGCCTGCAGTTTGCGGTGGCGCGGGTCCCGCGCCCCGGAATACCGCCGTAGCGCGGCCTACTTAGCTCCCGTTTGACGCTTCGCGGTCGCGGACGCGATAGTCGCGCGGAGGTGCTGTCAGTGCATTGGCTCTACTTCTTCGGCCGCTTTCACGTCCTGCTGGTCCATTTACCGATCGGCATCATCTATGTGACGGTGGCGCTCGAGCTGCTCGCCCGTCGACCTCGCTTTGCCTACCTCGCGAGTGCCGCTAATTTTCTGTGGGCGTGCGCGGCGGTCACGGCGGTGGCGACGGTCGCGCTGGGATTGGCGCATTCCACCGAAGGGGGCTTCAATCCGCGAATCCTGGCCACGCATCGCGCCCTGGGCATCTCGGTGGCGGTGCTGGCGATCGCGCTGTTCGTACTGCGAACGCAGCGCCCGCGCCTGTATCAATCCACGCAGCTGCTGACCGGCCCCGTGGCGCTCGTTCTCGTGGCGGCCACCGGGCACTTCGGTGGCGACATGACGCACGGCACCTCGTACCTTTTCGTCTATGCGCCCGCCCCCGTGCAGCGGCTGATGGGTCTGCAGACCAATCACAAACGTCCGACGAGCGCTGCCGGCGCCGATGTATTCGCGGATGTCATTCACCCGATGTTGCTGTTGCGATGCAGTGGCTGCCATGGTGAAGCGACCCAGAAGGGCGGGCTCTCCTTTGCCACGTATGCGTCGCTGATGAAGGGCGGGGAGGATTTCCCCGCGGTCGTGCCCGGCGATCTTTCGCAGAGCGAGATGTACTATCGCGTCACTCAGCCGCGCGGCTCCGAGGATTTCATGCCACGGGATAACAAGACCCCGCTCACCGCTGCGCAGGTTCAAATCATAGGGTGGTGGATCAAGGCGGGCGCGCCCGGGAAGGGAACGGTGGGCTCACTCAAGCCACCGCCGCAGATCCTGAAATTGATCGACCAGGAACTGAAATCTGATTGATAGCGCTGGCCACGGACCGCGTGCTCCGATACCGATCGCCCTGGCCGCGTCGCAGCACTCGAGTTGCACCTGCAACGCCACAGTGTCGCGGAGTACCGACGCTGCGGGCCCGCGACAGTTTTTGGGGTCAACCGCGCGCGCACGGCTGCGCTTTAGTGGGGATGGCGCTGACCGCAGTCCTCAACCGTTCGCCCACGTCATGAGCGCCATATTGAGATGCGGCCGGGCCATGTTCCCGGCGCTCCTGCTGACCTGCATCGCGGGCTGTAACTGCCAGGGAAAGCTTGCCTGCACCTTCCTGGATGCGTCGGCGAGCACCACCACCGGCACGGCCGCCGGCATATGGACCGGTACCGATTCGGTGTCGGGCCTGCAGCTGACGGGCTTCATCAACGCCGATGGACAGGCCGACGTCATCCGCTCCGACGGCGTCCAGTTCGTCGGCACGGCGCAGGTCAGCGGCACGGCGCTGACCATTACGTTGAATGGCTACACACAGTACGACTACCAGTTCTCCGATGGCTCGACGTTTGGCACCGGCACGTTCAGCGGCACGTTCAGCAGCGGCAGCACGATCAGCGGCACCCTGCAGTTCACGACCGCGGACGACACCGGTATCAGCAGTACCTGGTCGCTGACGTTCGACTCGCTGTACAACACGGCCTCGTCCCTGAGCGCGGTCAGCGGAACGTACACGGACAACCTGGCCGGGGTCAGCGATGGGCTCGACCCGCTCAGCGGGTCGAGCGTGACGATTTCCTCGTCCGGCGTCCTGTACGCGCAGGGCTCGACCGACGGGTGTGTGGCGAACGGCACTATCTCGGTGACGAACGCGAGCTACGATCTCTATCAGGTGTCGTATACCTTCGCCGACTGCAGCGGCTCATACGCCGTGCTCAACGGTGTGCAGTTCAGCGGGCTGGCGGAACTGAACACGGATGCGTCACCTCAGGAGATAGTCCTCGCGGTCACCGGGGAAAGCACCACAGCCGCGTACTACGGCATCGTCTCCGATCTGAGCATCAGTTGAACCGGCGGGGCGAGCTGCGCGTGACGGTGCGCACAGTGCCGTCACGTGCAGCGCCGACGCCCCGCGCCAGGCGCTATCCTGCCTGCAGGATGACTCGAATCGCGCGTCATTATGTCCTCTTGACGCTTGCCTTCGCAGGCAGCGCCGCACTGCTGGCGGGTGCGGCACTGTGCGGTAGTGAGGCGCGCGCCGACTCCCCGGACAGCACGACGGTCTACCGCTGGGTGGACGCCCAGGGGGTCGTGCACTATTCGGATCACGCGAGTCCCGGTGCCCAGCAACTGCAGATTCATCCGGCTCCGACCTTTCACGATCCCCCGGCCCCCCGCGTCCCGGAGGTCGGCGTCACGATGGTCTCGCCGCCGGACTGCCCATACGGGTACTACGATTACCCTCCATACAACTGTGCGCCCGACGGCTACTACGGGCCCGAATGGTTCGTGAACGGCGCGTTCATCGGCGCGGGCCCGTGGTTCAGTGGCCCGGCGAACTTCCGCGGCTACGTCGACAGTCACTACGATCCGCGCCGCGGTTATCACGGTCCGGCGCCACCGCGCGGCCAGCATCCCGATCAGCATCGCCCCGCGGGCCACGTCGCACGCTTTCATGGCGATGAGGCGCACGATGCGCACGGCAATGTGCTGCCGGCTAGCCAGCCCACGGCAGCGGGAACGGGAGCCGGAACGGGAACGCGCAGGCCCTGAAGGGGCCAGGGCGACTCCATATTCCATTTGGGAGATGCGGGGCGCGTCGATGTTCTGCACAGGGCCCACAGGACCCCTGCTGTAGCGCAGCATACTGGGCCCCGCCTTCCACCACGCGGCGCGTACTACGCATAGCAGGGAGCTTCTCGGACGCAATGGTCAAGCAACGCTGCGGTCAGTAATTGACATTGGCTGCCAATCGGCAATTCTATGGCCTTGCGGGCAAACAAAAGACGACAGTCGACGCCGGAACCAGGTGTTGAGGAGAGGGCGGATTCATGCGGCGGGCTTGCTGCTTCGGAACCGACGCAAAGGCATTTGCCTTTTCCACCCGGCCCCGCCTCGGATTGACGGATTCCGTGGAGAAAGCCTTTGGACGTTGAGGCGCTACGCCGTCCGCTATCGGTCGAGCAGCCCTGCGGGATCAGCCTGGAAGACACCCAGCTACTGGCGTCTTTCGACGCCTATCGCGTGTTCGGGCAGACAGCGCTCAGCGCAGATCTGGAGTGGCGCACGCTGCAGACCAAAGCGCTGGAGGCACTGGGGCAGAGCAAGGACTTGCGGCTGCTCGCGTACCTGAGCGCCGCCGCCTTGCGCACTGAGGGCATCGAGATCTTCGTGCAGCTGTTGTCGGTTGCGGCAGGCTGGCTCGAGGGTTATTGGCAGCAGTTGTACCCGCTGGTGGACGAGGATGCGGTCCTCCGGCGCAACGCTCTGAACAGTTTTGCCGACAATTTGGCTATTCTGGACCCGCTCCGGCGCGTGGCGCTCGCCTCGCACCGTCAACTCGGCAACTTCAGTCTGCGGGATGCCGAGCTAGCCTCCGGTCGGCTGACCGCCGCCGAGGGGGAGCGACGTCCCAGTGACGAACAGCTGCGTGCGGCCTTCTCGGCCGCCGATCCGGCGGCGGTCAAGCAGATGGACGACATGCTGGCTGCAGCCCTGCAGTCGGCCCGACAGATCGCCAATCTGATGGCCGACAAGGGTGGCACGGAGGCGGCACCGGACCTGTCAGGCCTCGATGCGACTCTCGGGAGGATGCGGCAGGTGCTCAAGCCCTTCGTCCGGTCGGACAGCACATCGGGCTCGGACGCCGCGGCATCGGCTGGCGCCCTCGGCAGCGGGAGCGCCGCGGGCGGTTCGGGTGCCGCCGTGCCCGGCGCGATCCGCACTCGCGAGGATGCAGTGCGCGCGCTGGAAGCTGTAGCTGCGTTCTTTAGAGCGACGGAGCCATCCAGTCCCGTGCCACTGTTTGTAGAGCGCGCCAAGCGGCTGGTAGCCCGCGACTTTCTGGAAGTCCTCGCCGATGTGGTACCCGATGCCCTCGGGGAAGCCAGGCGGCTGGGCGGCATCAAGGAAGAGTGACACACCTCGTAGGCGCTGAACTTCTCGCACCATAAGCTGCCGTACGGCGGGGCCTGATGTCATCGTCATCTCATCGGTCCTGCATGAGTGGTAGTATCTTCGCCCGGCGAGGCGAGGCAACCAATCCAAGCAGGGAGGACGCCCATGCCCAAGCCCAGTAGTCAGAAGTTTATTGCGCGCAATCGCGCGCCACGCGTGCAGATCGAGTACGACGTCGAGCTCTACGGCGCGCAGAAGAAAGTGCAGATACCCTTCGTGATGGGTGTGATGAGCGATCTGTCAGGCGATTCCAAGGAGCCACTGCCGTCTGTCGACGAGCGCAAGTTCCTGCCATTCGATGTCGACAACTTTGACGAGCGCATGAAGTCGCTCAAGCCGAGGGTGGCAGTCAGCGTGCCGAACACGCTGACTGGTCAGGGCAATCTACAGGTCGACCTCACGTTCGAAAGCATGGAGGACTTCTCTCCTGCTGCGGTGGCACGCAAGGTCGATGCGCTCAACAAGCTGCTGGAGGCGCGATCGCAGCTGTCCAATCTGATCACTTATATGGACGGCAAGACCGGGGCCGAGGATCTGATCGCGAAAGTGCTGAACGACCCGGCGCTGCTGCAGTCGCTCGCGGCCAGTCCCAAACCCAAGACCGGCGATTGATCAGTCGACCGGTCTATTCCGATTCGTAAATTCCATGACGGCTAGCTGAGCACGATTCGCGAGGTTGCAACCATGGCCGAAGCCAAGCAACAGCAAGTGAGCCCGGGCGGCGCGACGCTGGAGGCTGACCAGTTCACCAGCCTGCTGCAGAAAGAGTTCAAGCCCAAGACCGATCGGGCGCGCGCCGAGGTGGAGAATGCCGTGCGCACGCTCGCCGAGCAGGCGCTGCGTGAGAGCACCGTGATCTCCGACGACGTCGTCGGTACGATCAAGGCGATCATCGCTGAGCTCGACGCCAAGCTCACCGAGCAGCTGAATGTCATCCTGCACAACGAGCGCTTCCAGCAGCTCGAGGCGAGCTGGCGCGGTCTGCATTATCTCGTCAATAACACCGAGACCGACGAGATGCTGAAGATCCGGGTGCTCAACGTCTCCAAGAAGGATCTGGGCCGTACACTGAAAAAATACAAGGGAGCAGCGTGGGATCAGAGCCCGATCTTCAAGAAGCTGTATGAGCAGGAATACGGTCAGCTTGGCGGGGAGCCGTATGGTTCCATCGTCGGGGATTACTACTTCGATCACACGCCCGGAGACGTCGAAATCCTCGGGCAGATGGCGCAGATCGCTGCGGCCGCGCACGCCCCGTTCATCGGCGCAGCGGCGCCGGCCCTGATGGGCATGGATTCCTGGCAGGAGCTGGCCAATCCGCGCGACCTGAAGAAGATCTTCGCGGCACCGGACTATGCGGCATGGCGCTCGCTGCGCGAGTCGGATGATGCCAAGTACATCGGACTGGCGATGCCGCGCTTCCTCGCGCGCCTGCCTTACGGGGCCAAGACCAACCCGGTCGAGGACTTCGACTTCGAGGAAGAGACCGCGGGCGGGGATTCCAGCCACTACTGTTGGGCGAATGCGGCCTACGCGATGGCCGTGAACATCAACCGCTCCTTCAAGCAGTATGGCTGGTGCTCGCAGATCCGCGGCGTGGAGTCGGGTGGCACGGTCGAGGGCCTGCCGGTGCACACCTTCCCGAGCGATGACGGCGGCGTGGATATGAAGTGCCCGACGGAGATCGCGATCAGCGACCGGCGTGAGGCCGAGCTCGCCGACTGTGGATTGATGCCGTTGATTCATCGCAAGAACACCGATGTTGCTGCCTTCATCGGCGCACAGTCCCTGCAAAAGCCAACCGAGTACGATGATCCGGATGCCACCGCGAATGCGCGCCTGGCAGCCCGCCTGCCGTATCTGTTCGCCAGCTGCCGGTTCGCGCATTACCTCAAGTGCATGGTGCGCGACAAGGTGGGATCATTCAAGGAGCGCGCTGACATGGAGCGATATCTGCAAAACTGGATCCAGCAGTACGTGCTGGGTGATCCGGCGCGCGCGGGCGATGAGCTCAAAGCGGAAAAGCCGCTGGCCGGCGCGGATGTCGTGGTGAGCGAAATCGAAGGCAACCCTGGCTACTATGCGGCGAAGTTCTACCTGCGTCCACATTATCAGCTCGAGGGTGTCAATGTGTCGTTGAGCCTGGTCTCGCGGCTGCCGTCGGCGAAGGCAGCGTGAGACCCAAAAATCTTTAATCGGCAATGTGACTACTAGGGAGTAGTGTCCATGGCGAGCAACATTCATCTGAAGGTCGACGGCATCGATGGGGAGTCGGCCGACGACAAGCACAGCAAGGAAATCGATGTTCTGGCGTGGAGCTGGGGGCTGTCGCAAACCGGCACCTTTCACGTTGGTTCCGGCGGCGGGGCGGGCAAGGTCAATGTTCAGGACGTGTCCTTCACCAAATACGTCGATTCCGCCAGCACCAAGCTCATGAGTGCCTGCTGCACGGGTGAGCACATCAGCAGTGCCGTGCTGACGCTGACCAAGGCCGGCGGCAAGGAGCCGCTGGACTTCATGAAGCTCACCCTCACCGACGTGCTGGTTTCGTCCATTTCATCGGGCGGCAGTCAGGGTGAAGAGCGTTATACGGAGAACGTGACGCTGAACTTTGCCAAATTCAAAGTCGAGTACTTCACTCAGGACTCCAAGGGCACGGGCAAGGCGGCGGGCAACGCGAGCTGGAATATCGCAGCCAACAAAGCCGCTTAGGAGCCGTTCAGGCTCAGCCCCGGAATTACTCTGAGCATGAAGGGGAGGGCGCGTGTCCGCGGTGACGGCTGAGGCGGCGTTTCGCGCCGGTGATCCCGCCGCGGCGCTCGCGTTGTTGCAGACCGAGGTTCGGCAGCGGCCGCAGGAGGTCAAACCGCGGCTGTTCCTGGCGCAGCTGCTGATGGTGCTTGGTCAGTGGGAGCGGGCGCGCAACCAATTACACGTCATTGCCGAGCTGGATGCCGGGTGCCTGCCGATGGCGCGCACCTACGACATGGCCATCCAGTGCGAGCAGTTGCGCGCCGAGATTTTCGCTGGGAAACGCTCCCCGTTGGTGCTGGGCGAACCACCCGGGTGGGTGGCGTTGCTGATCCAGGCCCTCTCGCTCACCGAGCCTGAACAGGCGCGGCAGGCCGTGGAGGTGCGTACGCAGGCTTTCGAGGAAGCGCCGGCTAGCGCGGGCTCGCTCAACGGTACTGCATTCGAATGGCTCGCTGATGCGGACTCGCGTCTGGGGCCGGTGCTCGAGGTTTTGCTGAATGGCGTCTACTACTGGGTGCCGCTGATGCGCATCGCGCGCATCAGCGTTGATCCGCCCGCGGACATCCGTGATCTGGTGTGGCTGCCCGCCACTTTCGTGTGGAGCAATGGGGGTGAAGCCATGGGCCTGGTACCGACGCGCTATCCCGGGACCGAGCGAGCGAGCGCCGCACCGATGCTGCTGGCCCGAAAAACGGAGTGGACGGCGTTGGGTTCGGCGGGCAGCGAGGGTGGCGGCGAAGCCGCTGCGCAGCAGTACGCGGGGTTGGGGCAGAGGGTGCTCGCGAGCGATGTGGCCGAGTATGGTCTGTTGGACGTGCGCGAGGTTGCCATTGTTCCTGCAAGCTGATTCGCCCCGGCGCTAGGCCCAGGGGCCGCGATGGTCGCACAATGGTCAGCCGAGCGGCTGCAGCCGGCACTGCTGGATCGGCTGCATGATGAGGACCGGGTAGTGCCGATACTGGAGTTCTCGACGAGCACTGCGCAACTCGAGCGGCTCGGTGTGGCACTGGACCGGATCATAGAGCTGATGGGCAGCCATGGCTGCCGCGTGCTCGAGACAGCTGGCCGGAGGGCAGGGCCCGATGGCACGCTCTTTCTGCAGTTCGGCGTGCCAGTGACGGAGCTGACGCTGGCAAAGCTACGGGGGTTGCCTGCGCCCACGGTATGCGGACAGACGGTTGGCACCGTCGCACTGTCCGAGTGTGGACGCCTGGAGCTGCGCTCGGTGCCTAACACCGCCAGCGAGGCGCCCGAACACCGCCTGCTGTCCATGCGGCGACTGCGCGAGGCAGTGATCCGGGACCTCGTTTGGCTGCTGAATACGACCAATCTCGAGACCGACGACGATCTGTCGCGTTACCCGCAGGTGCAGCGCTCGGTGCTGAATTTCGGCATGCCTTCGATTACCGGGCGCACGGCGACGTCGGTGGATCCGCAGCAGGCGGCGCGCCGCATCAGCGAGGCCATCCGCGCCTTTGAGCCGCGCCTGAGCCGCGTCTCAGTGGTGCCCGAATTGACGGCCGAGCGCATGGATCAGCGCGCGCTCAGCTTCAAAATTGACGCGGAGCTGTGGGGGATACCGGCGCCGCAGCGGCTGCTGCTGCGCACGCGTTTGGACGTGGACTCGGGCAATCTTTCGATTCGTGAGGCGACGGGCTAGCGCAGGCCTATGGACCCACGGCTGCTCGGCTACTACAACCAGGAGCTCAAGTTCATCCGTGAGATGGG
>JASHSK010000338.1 GCA_030038755.1 Gammaproteobacteria bacterium | reverse complement strand
GGCTGCGGCTGCGACTCCGGCGGCTGCGGCTCCGGCGGCCGCGGCGCGCAAGCGTGCGAGCTCCGCGCGCGCCGCCTTCAGATCCGCCCAGGCACGGCGCTTCTCGCCCGGACTGCGCAGCAGATACGCCGGATGATACGTCACGATCAGCGGCGTGCCGCGCGCACCGAAGCGGTGCATGTGGCCGCGCAGCCGTCCGATCGGCGTCTCGGTCGCCAGCAGTGTCTGCGCGGCGATGCGACCGACCACCAGGATCAGCCGCGGCGCCAGCAGCTCGATCTGCCGCTGCAGGTACGGCAGACAGGAGGCTACCTCAGTGGGGCTGGGATCGCGATTGCCTGGTGGCCGACACTTGAGTACGTTGGCGATGTACACCGTTTCGCGCGGCATACCTGCGGCACGCAGCATCGAGTTGAGCAGCTGCCCGGCGCGCCCGACGAACGGCTCGCCCTGCCGGTCCTCGTCCGCCCCGGGCGCCTCCCCCACGACCAGCACCTCGGCGTGCCGGTCGCCGACTCCGAACACCGTCTGCGTGCGCGTGGCGCACAGCCCGCAGAGGCGACAGCCGCTGACCTCGGCACGCAATTGCTCCCAGGCGTGCGTATCCGCCTGGGCGGGCGGCGCACCCTGCGCAGCTGCGGGCGCCGCCACGTCGATCGCGTCGCCCAGCGCAGCCCCACCCGCGTCGCGCACCGGCATGGCCGCGGAACCGCGGCGTGAGCGCAGCGCCCAGCGCTCGATGCCGAGCGCCTGCAGGTACTGATCGCGGCTCACGCGGGCGGCCGTTGCTCGCTCGGCGCGGCGCGCTCCAGACGCTTGGAGCGACGCAGCCGCCGCCACAGCCACAGCAGCGGCGCCCACAGCGAGTAGCTGCCGAAGATGATCAGCAGCACGATCGCCGGGTCCTCGGCTACGATGACGAAGATCACCGCCACACCCACCAGCCAGATGAAGCGCACCGGCCGCGTCAGATCGAAGGCCTTGAAGCTGGGATAGCCGAAACGACTGACCATCAGCGCACCGGCGGCCGCGGTGATCACGAACGCGAGGATCAGCCCCGGTAACCCGGGCTCGCGCCATTCGCTCGACATCCACAGGAACGCCGCCACCACCGCGGCGGCCGACGGGCTCGGCAGACCTTCGAAGTAGCGCTTGTCCTGCACGCGGGAGTTGAACTTGGCGAGCCGCAGCGCCGCGGCAGCCGCATAGAAGAAGGCGGCCAGCCAGCCGAAGCGGTACCAGGCCCGGCCGTACTCGGCGATGCGTGCCACTCCCCACTGGTACGTGACGATGGCCGGAGCCAGCCCGAAGGCGACCATATCGGCGAGGCTGTCGTATTCCTTGCCGAAAGCCGTCTCGGTACTGGTCAGGCGCGCCACCCGCCCATCCAGGCCATCGAAGATCATGGCGATGAACACCGCCATGCCCGCACGCTCGAAGTTGCCGTCGATCGCCGCGACGATCGCGTAGAACCCGGAGAACAGGCAGCCGGTCGTCAGCAGGTTGGGCAGCAGATAAATGCCGCGCGCATGGGTGCGCGCCGGTGGGCTCTCGGAGTCCATGAGAGCGGCATCATAGGAGCAGCGCCGCGCCCGCGCTACCGCCGCGCCTGCGCTACCGCCGCCCCGCACTACCGCCGCGCCCGTGGCATGGCCGCGGCGCGCCACGGCGAGGTAAGGTGGCCCAGCCGATCTGCTAGCATCCGACCGAACCCAACTGCCCCGCGTGCGTTTTCATGCTGCTTTCGCAATATCCGATCAATACCCTCAAGGAAACCCCCTCGGAAGCCGAGGTCGTCAGCCACCAGCTCATGCTGCGGGCGGGACTGATCCGGCGCGTCGCCGCCGGTATCTATGCCTGGCTGCCCTTCGGTCTGCGCACCCTGCGCAAGATCGAGACCATCATCCGCGAGGAGATGGATCGCGCCGGAGCGCTCGAGGTGCTGCTGCCGGCGATCCAGCCGGCCGAGCTGTGGCAGGAATCGGGGCGCTGGGGCGAATACGGTCCGGAGCTGCAGCGCCTGAAGGATCGGCACGAGCGCGACTTCGTGGTCGGCCCGACACACGAGGAAGTGATTACCGATATCGCGCGACGCGAGCTGCGCAGCTATCGGCAGCTGCCGGTGAATTTCTACCAGATCCAGTTGAAGTTCCGCGACGAGGTGCGCCCGCGGTTCGGCGTGATGCGCGCGCGCGAATTCATCATGAAGGATGCGTACTCATTCCACCTCGACGCCGCGTCGCTCGCGGCCGGCTACGATGCAATGCGCGTGGCTTATACGAAGATGTTTCAGCGTATGCGGCTGGACTTCCGGGTGGTGCAGGCCGACACCGGCGCGATCGGCGGCAACGCCTCGGAGGAATTCCAGGTGCTGGCCAGCTCCGGGGAGGATGCCATCGCGGTCAGCGACGCCGACGGCTACGCGGCCAACGTCGAGCTCGCCCCGGCGTTGCCACCCACGACCCCCCGCCCCGCGCCGCGCGAGCCGCTCGAGCGCATCGCCACCCCGGGCGCGCGCACCATCGAGCAGGTCTGCGCAGCCGTGGGTGTGACACCCGAGCGCTGCGTCAAGACGCTGATCGTGGCCGGCACTGCTGCCGGCGCCGGGGGTGCAGGCGCCACGGGCCCTGCGCGTGCTGCAGACGCTGCGGGCACTGCCGGCGCCACGGACACCGCGGGCGCCGCGGACATTGCGAGCGCCCGCGCGACGCCGCTGGTGGCACTGGTGTTGCGCGGCGATCATGAGCTCAACGCCGTCAAGGCGCAGAAACTCCCGGGCGTCGCCAATCCCCTGCGGTTCGCGCTGCCCGCCGAGATCGAGGCGGCGACCGGCTCGCCGCCCGGCTTCATCGGTCCGCGTGGCCTCGCCGGGGTGACCATCTACGCAGACCATGCGGCGCTCGCGCTCGCCGATTTCGTTTGTGGTGCGAACGAACGCGATGCGCACCTGCGCGGCGTGAACTGGGGACGGGACCTGCCGGAGCCGCTCGCCGCCGATCTGCGCAACGTGATCAGCGGTGATCCGAGCCCCGCGGGCGGCGGGCCGCTGCGCATCGCGCGCGGCATCGAGGTTGGGCACATCTTTCAGCTCGGGCGCAAATACAGCGAGGCGCTCAAAGCCACGGTCCTGGATGAGGCCGGCAACTCGGTGACCATGCTCATGGGCTGCTATGGCATTGGTGTGACGCGCATCGCGGCGGCGGCCATCGAGCAGAATCATGATGAGCGTGGGATCATCTGGCCGGACCCGATCGCGCCTTTTCATGTCGTGCTCGTACCGCTCAATCTGCAGAAATCGCCGCAGGTGCGCGCCGTTGCCGATGCGCTCTACCAGGAGCTGCAGGCCGCCGGCATCGAAGTGCTCTACGACGACCGCGACGAGCGCCCCGGCGTCAAATTCGCCGACGCGGAACTGCTCGGCGTCGGCCATCGCCTCGTCGTTTCCGAGCGCGGCCTGGCGGCCGGCGCACTGGAGTACCGCCATCGACGCGCCGGCGCGAGCGAACAATTCCCGCGTGCCGCGGCGGTGGAGTTCATCCGCGCACGCCTGCAGCTCTGAGGGCGCACGCTGCGTACTCGCGCTGCTGTGCCTGCTCGCAGTGCTGCTGGCCGGGGCGGCGCGGGCAGCGCCGTTGCCGCGGAGAGCTTCACCGGGGCAGCAGGACTCGCTGACGCAGAGCCCGCTGCCGCAACAGGACCCGCAGCTGCGTGCCGTGGTGAGCGCGGCGATCCAGCAGGCCCAGTGCTTCGCGGACCGCTTCGACTCGGCGGTGTGGTACACGCTGATGGAGCCGAAGCTGCGTCCCCTGGTGCCCGATGCGCAGGAGCGGCTGCAGATCCTCAAGACCGTCTACTGCGAGACTCACCGTCCCGGCGTGTCGCCGCTGCCGCCCGGGCTGGTCATGGCCATGCTCGAGGTCGAGAGTCGCTTCGATCGCTGGGCAGTCTCCGGCGCCGGCGCCGTGGGCCTGATGCAGGTCATGCCGTTCTGGCCCGAGCAGCTCGGCATGCACCGCTATGAACTGGTCAAGGTCGTACCGAACATCCACATGGGTTGCGCGATCCTGCGCTACTACATGCAGAGCGAGCACCACGACATCCGCCGCGCGCTCGAGCGCTACAACGGCAGCTACGGCCGGCGCGTCTATCCGGACCTGGTGATCCGGCGCTGGACGACGTATTGGAATGGCGCCGACGGCCTCGGCCGCCAGCTGGCGGCGGCGCCGTCAGTGCGTGGTGAATTCCCGGGGCAGCTCGCTCACTGACAGCGAGAGCTCCTCGATGAGCACGTCGCTGACCCTGGCGGCACCCGGCCCGATCCACAGCCACTCGATGAAGGCCTGCACGGCCGTCTCCTCGCCGCAGACGAGGACTTCCACGCGCCCGTCCGGCAGGTTACGGGCGTAGCCGGTCACCCCGTGCGCCCGGGCGCGCTCGCGCGCACTCGCCCGGTAATACACGCCCTGCACCCGGCCGCTGACGAAGCAGCGGCGCACGACCGTGGACTTGGCCATCGATGCATGTTTGCCGCTGTCGGCCCCGAGGTCAACGGCCGCCGCGACGCATCGGCGCCCGCAGCAGGTAGACTGCACCGATGGTCGAGGTGCTGGTGATCTACTACTCGCGCGACGGCGGCACCGCCGAGCTCGCACGGCAGGCCTGCCGCGGCATCGAGTCGGTGCCCGAGGCGAGCGCCACGCTGCGCACCGTCGCGCCGATCAGCGCACGCAATGAGGGACCACCACAGGCGCTGCCGCCGCAGGTGCTGCCCCCGCAGGGTCCGCCGTATGCGACGCTCGAGGAGTTGCGGCGCGCCGACGCGCTGCTGCTGGGCAGTCCGACGCGCTTCGGCAACATGGCCGCGCCGCTCAAGTACTTCCTGGACTCCACTTCCACGCTGTGGCTCGAGGGGGCCCTCGCCGGCAAGCCCGCCGGTGTGTTCACGACCACGCGCACGCTGCACGGTGGGCAGGAATCCACGCTGCTGTCGATGATGCTGCCGCTCCTGCACCATGGCATGTATCTCGTGGGGCTGCCGTTCACCGAGCGCGCCCTGAATGCAACGCGCAGCGGCGGCACGCCGTACGGCGCCTCTCACGTCAGCGGAGTCGCAGCCGAGCTGACCGCGGACGAGCGAGAGCTCGCCCAGGCGCTCGGGCGACGGGTCGCGCAGCTGGCGGCTATTCTGCGCTCTGCCGCTGCGCGGCCGCGAGCACCTGGCGAATGAAGGGCACCGTCAGCCGCCTCTGAGCCTGCAGCGCCGCCAGGTCGATGGTATCGAGCAGCCCGCAAAGCGTCGGCAGGTCGCGGCGGTAGTGACGCTGCAGGTAGCGTGCGGTGTGCGGGGGCAGCGTGAGGCCGCGCGAGCGCGCGCGCAGTTGCAGTACCTGGCGCTGGCCGGCCTCGTCCAGCGGTTGCAACCTCAGCAGCATCGCGGCAGAAAAACGCGACCGCAGGTCCGGCAACGCAAATGGCAGCTCACCCGGCATGGCGGTGGCCGCAGCGATGAGTGTCGCACCACGCTCCTCGAGCGAGCGATACAGTGCGAACAGCCCCTCCTCCCAGGCTCGATCACCGGCCACCCGCTCCAGCTCGTCCACGGCTACCAGGGATGCATCCTGCCAGCCCGCCAGCGCCGCCGGACCAAAGCCGGCGAGCTGCGAGAGCGGCAGGTACAGTGCGCTCGCCCCCGTCGGGCGCGCCAGCGCCAGCGTGCAGCTTGCCTGCAGCAGGTGGCTCTTGCCGCTGCCGGCCGGCCCGGCAATCCAGTACACGCGCGACGGCTGTGATTGGGTCTGACTCCGGCTATGGGGCTGGCTCTCGCCATGGAGCTGGCTCTGGAGCTGGGCCTGGGCCTGCGGCTGGGGCTGGGGCTGGGCCTGCGCGGCGGCGCGCAGCTGGGCGACCGCATCCGCATTGGACCCCGCGACGAAGCTGTCGAACACGGCGCGCTCGCGCAGCCGCATGGCGAGCGGCAGCTGTTTCATTGCCGTCGCACGCCAGCCGGGACTGTCATGGCGCTGCCGCTGCGGGCTTCGCGCCCGTGCGCCTCAGGCACGCGCGACCGCCAGGGCGCGCTGGGTGAACAGCAGCGCGTACAGGTAGCCGCTGAACAGCAGCGTCATGACCATCAGCACCGCGAGCACGTCCAGCATTCGCACAGGCGGTACCCCATAGCCGGCATGCGCCACGATGCCGATCACGTACAGCACCTCTACCAGCGTATTCAACTTGCTGCTGATCAGCGGGCGGCCATCCAGCGGGCCCCAGACCACGTAGTAGATGAGCGCACCGAGGCCGATCATCACGTCGCGTGCCACGGCAATGCCCGTGAGGGCATGCGGGATGAGGCCGTACCAGGTAGCCACCAGGAACACGGACAGCAGCAGCAGCTTGTCGGCCGCGGGGTCCAGAAACTTGCCCAGCTCCGAAGTCCAATTGAAGCGTTTGGCGAGGAACCCATCGAGGGCGTCGCTGAAGGCGGCCAGGAAGAACAGCAGCAGCGCGAGCGGATAGTTGCCCGCGGCGATCGATGTGACGACGGGCCACACCAGCGCGATGCGCAGCAGACAGATCAGGTTGGGCAGATGGCGCACGGCGTAAGGCTTAGCGCGGAGCCACGCCGGGCGGGGGCGCCGCGGGCGAGGGTACCGCGGACGGGGGTGCCGCGGGCGCCGCCGGCGCAGGCGCACTCGTGCCGCTGTCAGGCCCACTCGTGCCACCGCTGGGCGCTGTCGCCCCGCTGGCCGGCTCAGTCGCCGGCTCATCGACATAGCGATACAGAAGCTCCCCCTGGGACCCCGTGCCGGCGGCCTGCAATCGCTCGCTCTCGAGCGCGCGCTGCAGCTGCGGCTCGCTGCCGCGGGCCTGCAGGCGCAGGATCAGCTGGTCACCCTGAACTTCGCTGACCGCGACCTGCGTCACCCCCGGGGCGGCGTTCACCACGGCGAGCACGTTGACCAGGCTCGACAGATCGCTCACGCCATCAACGTGACAGTCGTACTGCGCGACCGGTCCCTGCTCCAGGGCGCGCGAGGCGCCCGCCAGCTCGTCGGTGGCGGCGTCGATCGCGAGCTCGGGACTGCCGACCCACTGACCAGCGGTGTCCGGCGAAACCAGCGTCCATTGCAGCATGCCGGGCTGCGAGGGCTCCGCGCGAGCCACCAGGGCCGCGCTGGCCCCTGCGGTACGCGCCGCTTCGAGCGCATCCTGCGAGGCTGTGCCCGAGGCGGCAGCGACACCGGAAGCTGGCGCACCCGGGGAAGCGCCCGCCGCAGGCGCGGGTACGGCAGGTGCGGGTACGGCAGGTGCGGGTACGGTGGGCGCGGTGGCCGCGGGCTTCGTGCCCGGTGCGGGGGCCGGCGCTGCACCTGACGCGGGGGCATTGGCGCTCGCACCGGCAGGAGCGCCGGCCGGCGGATTGCCCGCGTCCACACTGACGATCGTGATCGGCAGCCCGCGCTCGTCGGCCGCGGCGCTGAGCCGCATGCGCATCGCGGCGGCCGTGGCGGCATCCAGCGGCGGCAGCTCGATCCACAGCAGCGGCCGGTCGGCGGCCCACAGAGTGCGCCCCGCGGCGCCGATCGCCGCCGACAGTGCAGACTCGTCGAACAGCACCTGGAACTCGCCGGTCGTGGTGGCGCGCTCGAGCTGCACATACTGTCGCGCGTTGTCGATCAACATCGCCAGCGCCGGATCGCTGGCGGCATCACGGCTGCCGATCAGCCGCACCAGCTCCACGCGCATCGCCGCCTGCTCGGCCTGCATCGGATCCGATCCCGGCACGACGACCACGTACAGCGAAGTCACCGGCACCGCCCGTGCACTCGGTGCGCACAGCGCAAGCGCCGCCGACAGCGCCAACATGTAAAATGATCCGCCCGCGCGATGCATGCTTTCCAGACTCCCGCGGCTACTATAGCCTGCTCGCCCCGGCGCCGTCCGTGCGGCGGCGGCGGTTCGAGACAATGAACAAATCGCACAGCGACAGCCGTCACACCCACAGCTACAGTTATCGCGACGCTGGCGTGGACATTGACGCCGGCGAGGCGCTCGTGGAGCGCATCAAGCCGCTCGTGCAGCGCACTAACCGGCCCGAAGTGCTGGCCGGCATCGGCGGCTTCGGCGCCATGGTGGAGTTGCTTCCGGGTCGCTACCGCCACCCGGTGCTGGTCTCGGGCACCGACGGTGTCGGTACCAAGCTGCGACTGGCGATCGACAGCGGACGGCATGACACGATCGGCATCGATCTGGTGGCGATGTGCGCCAACGACGTGGTCGTACAGGGCGCCGAGCCGCTGTTCTTCCTCGATTACTTCGCGACCGGACATCTGGACGTCGAGGTGGCCGCCACGGTCGTGAGCGGCATCGTCGAGGGTTGCGCGCAGGCGGGTGCGGCGCTGGTGGGCGGCGAGACCGCGGAGATGCCGGGCATGTATCACGGCGCTGACTACGATCTGGCCGGCTTCTGCGTCGGCGTCGTCGAGCGGGACGCCGTGATCGACGGCAGTCGGGTACGCGCCGGCGATGCCGTGATCGGATTGGCTTCCTCGGGGCCACACTCCAACGGATACTCGCTGATTCGAAAGCTCCTGCAGATCGCCGGCGTCACCGCGCACACGCAGCTCGAGGGCCGGGCGCTGATCGAGCAGCTGCTGATCCCCACGCGCATCTACGTCAAATCGCTGCTGGCCCTGATGAGCGCGCTGCCGGTGCACGCCTGCGCGCACATCACCGGCGGCGGCCTCACCGACAACGTCCCACGCATGCTCGGCCCCGGCCTGGAAGTCGTGCTGCAGCGGCGGCGCTGGCCGCGACCGCCGGTGTTCGAGTGGCTGGCCGCCACCGGTGCCCTGGAGCAGGCGGAGATGTACCGCACGTTCAACTGCGGCATCGGCATGGTGGTGATCGTGGCGGCGTCGCAGGCCGACGAGGCCGTGGGCCTCCTCGTGCAGCTGGGAGAGCAGGCCATGGTGATCGGCGAGGTGCGCCACGGCGAGCGGGGCGTCATCATCGAGGCATGAGCGGGTCCGCAACGCTGCCGGTCGCGATCCTGATCTCCGGACAGGGCAGCAACATGGCCGCCATCGCTCGCGCCTGCGCCGAGGGGAGCATCGGCGCGCGCATCGTCACGGTCATCGCCGATCACGCCGCCGCCGCCGGAATTGCACGTGCCGAGGGGCTGGGACTCGCCACGCAGATCGTGCCCGCACGGCAGTTTGCGGACCGCAAGGCCTTCGAGGCGGCGCTGGAGGCGGCGCTCGCGCAAAGCCGCGCGCATCTGGTGGCGCTGGCGGGATTCATGCGAGTGCTCTCGGGCCCCTTCGTGCAGCGCTACGCCGGGCGCATGCTCAACATTCACCCCTCGCTCCTGCCGCGCCACCGGGGCCTGCACACCCACGATCGGGTGCTGCAGGAGGGCGAGCGCGAACATGGAGCGAGCGTGCACTTCGTGACCGCGGAACTCGACGCCGGGCCGGTCATCTGCCAGGGCCGCCTGGCCGTTTATCCCACTGACACCGTGGAGACGCTGACGGCGCGCGTGCACCGTCTCGAGCATCGGATCTACCCGCGGGTGATTGGCCTGTACGCTTCGGGCCGGCTCGCCCTGCGCGATTCCACGGTGCTGCTCGACGGGCTGCCGCTCGCCGCGCCGCTGCTGGAGCGTGAGGAGGAGGACCCTGGACTCGCCCGTGCAGATGCATCCGCCTGACGAGCAGCCCGCGCCGTGCCGCCGGCCCGCGCCGCGCCGGCGCGGGTCTGTGCGGCACCTGATGCTCGCGCTCGCGGCCCTGCTCGCGCCGTGGCTCGGAGCGCCGTTCGCAGCGGCGGACGAGCTGCAGCCTTTCCAGGCCAGTTACCTCTGGTACTGGCACGGCGCGCCGATCGCCCAGTCCAACGTCCAGCTGCAGCATCGCGACGACGATACCTGGGTGTACGACTCCACGACCCGGCCGCGGGGCCTCGGCCGGTTCTATCCGATGCGGCCGGTGCTGCACAGCGTGATGCGCCTCACGCCACAGGGCGTACAGCCGCTGCAGTTCGTCGCCACCGGCAGCGGGCGCCGCCACGACGCCAACGTCACCTTCGATTGGAACAGCAACCGCGCCACCGGCATCTATGAGGGCGCCAAGCTCGACCTGCCGATCCACCCCGGCGTGCAGGATGATCTTTCCGTGCAGATCGCCATGCTCTGGCAGCTACTGCAGGGCCACACTCCCGACGCGGTCATGGAGATCAACAAGGACCAGGTGCGCGAGTACGACTACGACCGCGCGGGCGAGGAAATGCTGGACACGCCCCTCGGACGACTCGATACGATCGTCTACGTCTCGCACGCTCCGGGCTCTCCGCGTACCACGCGCTTCTGGTGCGCGCCCACGCTCGGCTTCATTCCCGTGCAGGTCCAGCAGAAGCGGCTCAACGCGGTGGAATGGACCATGCGCATCCGCTCACTGAAAGGGCAGCCGTAGATCTACCGGTGGCGTCGCGCTCAGGCCTTCGGCAACGTCACGCCGCGCTGGCCCTGATACTTGCCTCCGCGATCCGCGTACGAGGTCGAGCACACCTCGTCGGATTCGAAGAACAGCATCTGCGCGACGCCCTCGTTGGCGTAGATCTTCGCCGGCAGCGGTGTGGTATTGGAGAACTCGAGCGTGACGTGTCCCTCCCACTCGGGTTCCAGAGGCGTTACATTGACGATCACACCACAATTGTGGGTGAAGACCCCCGCTTCCAGAGCGAAATTCCCCGCCTCCGGCACGCTTAGGCAGTAGACATCGTGATCGCCCGGCAGTTCGCGGATCGCTACCACCTTGTGGTTACGGCCAGGCGTCCCACGGAATGCGCCCAGAACGTCTGGGAAACGACGAAAGACTGAACGGTCGCAGTTTAGCAATCGCGCCGCGCCCCGAATCGAACCGGTGTTCTCCAGGGCCGATCGGACCGCGTCAGCAGTAATCTCATCGCGCAGATTTATGCTCCGGGCCACCTCGGCCTGCGCTCGCCGTCGCGTGCCATCATCGCCCGCCCACGCTTTGCGCATCACGTCGGACCACCGCAGACGCTCCACCGGGTCGGCGTAGCGTCGCAATGTGGCCATCCGATGCGCCTCGCGTGTAGCCGCAGTGGGATTGCGCCGTCCCCACAACAGCTGCTCCCGAATGGCGGCGAAGCGCGGCTCCCGCCAGAAGCGGTGCGCGCGCTCGGCTTGCGCCTGCGAGAAGTGAGCGGCCCACTGCGGGTCGAGAGCCAGCCTGCCCAACGCCGCCTGGATCGACCGTCCGTGCTCCCGGGCGTCGAAGTCGGGGCCATAGTTCTCCGCATTATGCAGGCGTATGTGGTCGGAAGCAGGGCGTCGCTCGAGGTTCGTCGGCCTGTTGTTGCGACGGTCAAAGTCGATGTGATGACGATGACTTCCGGGCCAGTCGCCATAGATGTCGTGGCGCAGATTCCACTCGTCCGCCAGCCGGTGGGTCGCCAGCAGATGTCCATTGATCGGCTGATAGACGCACTCGTAGCCCCGGCGCAGCGTACGGTACAGCGGCATCAGCGAGTCCCCCGGCCGCAACTCGCCGGCCGGCGCGAACCGCCCGTCGCGACGCAAGAAAAGATGATCGGGCGTGGCGTGCACTGGCGCGCCGCTGTCGAGTGTCACCTCGACGAGGGAATCGCGTCCGATGAAGCGGGGAGCATCCAGCAGGCTCACAATAACCCGCCCACCAGGGCCGATGCTATAGCCCCAGAAGAGCTCGCCGCTTTCGTGACGTCTGGACATGTCCTCGAGCGAGGCGCTGCTGCCGTCCACCAGCGCTACCCGCGTGTCCCCGCGAAAGCAACGCGCAAAAGTCGATTTCCCAACACACAGTACCAGCACATTGCGCGGAATGCGCAGGTACTCCACCGTGTGCGCCAGCGCGAAGGAGTTGGGCGGGATGATGCACACGTCCGCGGTCACGTCCACGAAACTCTTCTCGTCGAAGTTCTTGGGATCGACGATCGTGGAGTTGATATTGGTGAAAATCTTGAAATCGCGTGCACAGCGTACGTCGTAGCCGTAGCTCGAGGTGCCATAGGAGATCACGCGGCCGGCGGGCCCCGCCCGCACCTGCCCGGGCTCGAACGGCTCGATCAGGCGGTGCTCGCGTGCCATGCGACGGATCCAGTTGTCGGACTTGATGCTCATGCCTAGCT
>JASHSK010000337.1 GCA_030038755.1 Gammaproteobacteria bacterium | reverse complement strand
GCGGCGGCGGCGGCAGTTCCTGCACCTTCTGCGTCTGGATGATATTGGTCTGCAGAATGGTCTGAATCAGGGCCTTGCCGCTACTGACCAGGCCGGTGGCGAACGCGTAGATGATCAACGCGTGAAAAGCGAGAATCGCGATGAAGATAAGCGTCCGCCTGGACGACTGGCCTGAGGAATTGCCCGGGTAGTAAGCGCTCATAGTTTCGCTGCGTGGTGGTCCGTGTGGTTGTCGGGTTCTCGGTCTTCAGTGGTGAATCAGGTGCAGACGGCAGCCGCCATACCCGCAGGGCATGTCGTTCGTGACACTTGATTTTTCCCCCAAGATCGTCTTCATGTCTGCTTCGCCGCTCCAGGCCTCCACTCAAGTGGCCCGTGAGCCCATCGCGTCCGGTCCCCTGCGTTACCCGGTCGATCGGCTTGCCGATTAAGGAGCCGCCCTGCTCCTTACACTGGACATCCTCGGCCCCCGCCGTCACTGAAACAGCCAAACGTGTGCGGATCGACTCAGGCCAAGCAACTTTAACTGCTCATCGCAACCGTTACAACCGTTGACACTCATGCGTCTTCCTTAACATCACACGGCCGACATCGGACGGCGCTGACGCGGCCGCGGCTATAGGTCCGTCACCGCCCCTTCCGAGGCGCTGCTGACCATACGGGCGTACTTGGCCAGCAGTCCGTGCTCCGCAAATGGGCGGCGCGGCTTCCAGGCCTGGTGCCGGCGGCGCAGCTCCGCGGCCGATAAATCCACGTCGATGCGCCGGCGGACCGCATCGATCGTGATGCGATCGCCGTTGCGCAGCAGCACGATCGGTCCGCCCACGGCCGCTTCTGGTGCAATATGTCCGACGACGAAGCCGTGGCTGCCGCCCGAGAAGCGCCCGTCGGTGATCAGCGCCACCCGCCCGCCGAGTCCCCGCCCGGTGATCGCGCTGGTGGGGCTGAGCATCTCGCGCATGCCGGGTCCGCCGCGCGGCCCCTCGTGTCGGATCACGACGACCTCGCCGGGGCGCACCCGATCCGCAAGAATCGCGGCCGTCGCCGCCTCCTCTCCCTCGAACACACGTGCCCGACCGGTGAACGACACACCCTCCTGCCCGGTGATCTTGGCGACCGCGCCCTCGGGCGCGACGTTCCCGTACAGCACCACCAGGTGGCTGTCCCGCTTGATGGGCTCGGACATGGGCCGGATGATCCGTTGGTCCTGCGGGTAATCCTCGACGTCCTCCAGATTCTGCGCCAGCGTGCGCCCGGTGACCGTCAGACAGTCCCCATGCAGCAGGCCGGCGGACAGCAGACGCCGCATGAGTGGTTGGATCCCGCCGATCGCCACGAGTTCGGACATCAGGTACGCGCCGCTCGGCTTCAGATCGGCGAGCACCGGCACCCGCCGGCCCACGCGCGTGAAGTCATCGAGCGCCAGGCGCACGCGCGCGGCGCGCGCGATCGCGAGCAGGTGCAGGACCGCGTTGGTCGAGCCACCGAGCGCGATCACCACGGTGATGGCATTCTCGAACGCGCGGCGCGTCAGGATGTCGCGCGGCCGGATGCCCTCGCGCAGCAGCGCCATGACGGCCGCGCCCGCGCGGCGGCAGTCTTCGCGCTTGGCCGCGCCCACCGCATCCTGCGCCGAGCTGCCCGGGAGCGACAGACCCAGGGCTTCGATCGCCGAAGCCATGGTGTTGGCCGTGTACATGCCCCCGCAGCTACCGGGTCCCGGGATGGCGGTGCGCTCGACCTCCAGGAGCTGCTGATCGTCGATCCTGCCTGCAGCCCGTGCACCCACGGCCTCGAACACCGAGATGATGTCACGCCGCTGCGCGCCGGGTCGGATGGTGCCGCCGTAGACGAATACCGCCGGGCGATTCAAGCGCGCAAGCGCCATCGCGCAGCCGGGCATGTTCTTGTCACAGCCGCCGATCGCCACCAGACCATCGAACCCCTCCGCACCCGCGACCGCCTCGATCGAGTCGGCGATGACCTCGCGCGACACCAGCGAGTAGCGCATGCCGGGCGTTCCCATGGAGATGCCATCGGACACCGTGATGGTGTGAAACGTCACGCTCTTGCCGCCGGCCGTATCGGCGCCGCCGGCGGCCTCGCGCGCCAGCTCTTCGATATGCATGTTGCATGGGGTGAGATCGGCCCAGGTGGACACGATCCCCACCTGCGGCTTGTCGAAGTCCTGGTCACCAAAGCCGACCGCGCGCAGCATCGCGCGCGAGGGCGCCTGCTTCAGGCCATCGACCACCAGGCGCGAGTGCGCGCGCGGATCCACCACCGCGGCGGCGTGCACGGCCGGACGAGCGGCGCGCGAAGCACCGCGAGCGGCGCGCGTGACGGTGCGTGTGCGTGGGCTGCGGCGGTTGCTCATGCTGGACGGACCTTTCACCACTGAAGTGTCGACGGCGGCAGTGCCGCCGCTCGACAGGCAAGCCGCACTGTAGCGAAGTGGCGGGCGGCCGTGAAGGCGTCGCGCGCGATGAAGCGGCTGGCCAGCGGCCTCGTCCGCTGCGCAGGTTCGCTCGTGCGCACTCGAGGTGCAGCCGCGCTAACCGTGGAGGCGGCGGATGAGCTGATAGAGCACACGCACGCACTGTGCCTCGGCACCCTGCGGGCGCCCGGGGCGCTCCCTGGCATTCCACGCGTAGAGGTCCAGGTGCAACCAGCGCCGCTCCGCGCTGACGAATTTCTGCAGAAACAGAGCCGCGATGATCGCCCCGGCGAACGGCGCAGCCGACACGTTCGAGACATCGGCGATGCGGCTGGTGAGCTCCTCCTCGTAGGGTCGCCACAGGGGCAGCGGCCAGACCGGATCGTCGTGTTCTCGGCCGAGCCCGACGAGCTCGCCGAGCAGCGACTCGTCGGGACTGAACGCCGCCGGCAGCTCCGGCCCGAGTGCGGTGCGCGCCGCTCCGGTCAGCGTGGCCAGATCGATCAGCAGCTCGGGCTGCTCGGTGTCGGCATCGCACAGGGCATCCGCCAGCACCAACCGCCCCTCCGCGTCCGTATTGCCGATCTCCACGGTCAATCCCTTGCGCGAGCGCCACACGTCCCCGGGACGATAGGCGGTGCCGCTGATGCTGTTCTCCACGGCCGGGATCAGCAGCCGCAGCTGCACGGGGGCCTCCAGCTGCAGCAGCAGCTGCGCGAGCGCCAGCGCGCACGCCGCTCCGCCCATGTCCTTCTTCATCAGCAGCATCGCCGCCGAGGGTTTCAGGTCCAGACCCCCACTGTCGAAGCACACACCCTTGCCCACCAGCGTGACCCGCGGGGCGTGCGGGCGCGGCCAGCGACAGTCGATGAGCCGCGGGGCGCGCGCGCTGCCCGCACCCACCGCGCTGATCAGCGGGTACTCGCGTGTCAGGGCCGCATCGCGCGTCACGCGTATCTCGCCGGGGTAGCGGCCTATCAGCGCGTGCGCGGCGGCCTCGAGCTCCCCGGGCCCCAGCTCGTTGGCCGGCGCGTTGATCAGGTCACGCGCCAGCGCCATGGCCGCGGCGGCCGCCTGGGCATAGCGCAGGTCCGCTCCGGCAGGCGCGATGAGCGCATTGATGAGCGCATTGGAGTGTGCTGCGTTGCCGCGCAGCCGATCGAAGCGGTAGGTGCCCGACAGCCATCCGAGCACGAACTGCGTCGCCTCGTCCGGCGGAAGCGGCGTAGCCAGCCGGAAGGTAGCCGCCGGCAGCCGCTCGGCCAGCGGCGCGGCATCGGAGGCGCAGACTCGCGGCGAGCCGTGCTGCGCCCCGAGGCCCCAGATGGCCCCGGCGAGGTTGCCGTCGCTGGCCGGCAGCAGCAGCAGGCGGTGCCGTTCACCGGTGTACTCCTGCGCGAGCGCCCAGCGCTGCTGCGCTTCGGGTAGCGACTGCAGCAGCTCGCCGCACCGCTCCTGGGTCGTCAACCACAGGGCGACGGCACCGCCCGAATCCTCGCGGGCCGTGCCGGTGCTGATCAGCCGCTCCATCCGTCAAGCTTAGCGAATCGAGCCCTCCGGCAGTGCGTTGACAAGCAATTGATCGTATGCTGTCATCCGGGATCTATAGCGCCAGGGCTCAAGGACGCTCGTAACCGACCAATGCGCTCGCTCGGCTCGCTTCTACTATCGGTAGATCTGCTGCTCGCAGTGAGCGGGCGGGGCGGGTACTGCCGGCGCTTCTGACACAGGAACCGGACCAGCACCGAAACCCCGCCTCGGACACCGATGCGGGGTTTTTTGTTGAATGCGCTGTTGTTTTTCGTGATCGACATCGGGAGTGGACAAAGATGCAGCTGTATTCCAGGAAAGACGTGGATCGCAAGGCGCTGCGCGGGGCGCGCATCGCGGTGCTCGGCTATGGCAGCCAGGGCCGTGCCCACGCACTCAACTTGAAGGACAGCGGCTTCGACGTCGTGGTCGGCGTGCGCAAGGGCGGCAAGAGCGCGCGCGCCGCGCGGCGCGACGGCCTCGAAGTGGCCGAGCCCGCCGCTGCGGTGCGCGGCGCGGATCTGGTGGCCATGCTGGTGCCCGACCTGGCGCAACCCGAGCTGTACGAGCAGGTGCGCTCCGAGCTCGCGCACGGCGCGACGCTGCTGTTCGCGCATGGCTTCAACATCCACTTCAAGCAGATCAGGCCGCGTAAGGACCTGGACGTGGTGATGATCGCCCCCAAGGGGCCCGGCGGCCTCGTGCGCCGTCAGTATCAGCAGGGTCGCGGCGTGCCCTGCCTGCTCGCCGTAGCGCAGGATGTCAGCGGGCGCGCGCACGCCAGGGCGCTCGCCTACGCCGACGGCATCGGCGGCACGCGCGGTGGCGTGCTCGAGACCAGCTTCGCGGAGGAGACGGAGACGGATCTGTTCGGCGAGCAGGTGGTGCTGTGTGGAGGTGCGACCGAGCTGGTCGTCAAGGGCTATGAAACCCTCGTGGAGGCCGGCTACCAGCCCGAGGTCGCCTACTACGAATGCCTGCACGAGCTCAAGCTGATCGTGGATCTGCTGCACGAGGGCGGGCTCTCGAAAATGCACCAATTCATCAGCGACACCGCCAAATACGGCGACCTGACGCGCGGACCGCGCGTCGTCGACGAGCGCACGCGCCGCGAGATGCGGCGCATCCTCAAGGAGATCCGCAGCGGCAAATTCGCTCGCCAGTGGATCGATGAGCACCGGCATGGTTCCAGGAACTTCCGGCGCCTGCTCAAGCGCGATACCAGCCATCCGATCGAGCGCGTCGGCGAGAAGCTACGCGCGCGCATGCCATGGCTCAAGGAGGCGCGCTGAAGGCGCATCGGCGATGAAGGCGCCCGCCGCGCCGACGGAGGGCCGCGCACCTGGGCGGCCGCAGCGGCTACGGCGGATGCGCACGGTTCAAGGAGTGCGAGCATGAGCACGGCGACGACGGCGGGATCGGACCGCGTGGTGATCTTCGATACGACGCTGCGCGATGGGGAGCAGGCCCCTGGCTGCAGCATGACACAGCCGGAGAAGCTGCGCGTCGCACGCGCGCTCTCCGAGCTCGGGGTGGACGTGATCGAGGCGGGCTTCCCGGCTGCCTCGCGCGGCGACTGGGAGGCGGTCAACGCGGTGGCGCGCGAGGTGCGCGAGCCGATCATCGCCGGACTGGCGCGCTGCACGCGCGAGGACATCGAGCAGGCCGCGCGTGCGCTGGCGCCGGCGGCGCGCCCGCGGCTGCACGTGTTCCTCGCGACCAGCGCCATCCATCGCCAGTACAAGCTCAACATGGCGCAGGAGCAGATTGTCGCGCGCGCCGTCGAGGGTGTGCGCATCGCGCGCGAGTACTGCGACGACGTGGAGTTCTCGCCCGAGGACGCCTCGCGCACCGAGCTGGATTTCCTTGCGCAGGTGGTGCAGGTGGCGATCGAGGCGGGCGCCACCACCATCAACATCCCCGACACGGTCGGCTACACGGTGCCCGACGAGTTCGGCGAGCTGTTCCGCTACCTGCGCAAGCACGTGCGCGGCATCGAGCGGGTGACCCTCTCGGTGCACTGTCATGATGACCTGGGCATGGCGGTGGCCAACAGCCTCACCGCCGTGGTCGCCGGGGCACGCCAGATCGAGTGCACCATCAACGGCATCGGCGAGCGCGCCGGCAACTGCTCGCTCGAGGAGGTGGTGATGGCGCTCACCACGCGCGCCGCATTCTTCAACCTGAAGACCGGCGTGACCACCTCGCGCCTGTACCCCACCAGCCGCCTCGTATCCAGCATCACCGGCATGCCGATTCCGCGCAACAAGGCGGTGGTGGGCGAGAACGCGTTCGCGCACGAGTCGGGCATCCATCAGCACGGCATGCTCAAGCACCGCTCCACCTACGAGATCATGCAGCCCACCGACGTCGGCCTGCCGCGCAGCAACCTCGTGCTCGGCAAGCACAGCGGCCGCCACGCGCTGCGCGAGCACGTCAAGCAGCTGGGCTTCGAGCTCGAGGAGGCGGAATTCAACCGTGTGTTCGAGGAGTTCAAGGCACTCGCCGACCGCAAGAAGGAGCTGTTCGACGGCGACATCGAGGCGCTGGTGCTGCGCGCGGGCGGCCTGCAGAGCGGCCCCTGGGCGCTCGAGCAGCTGGACGTGGAGGTGCACAGCGGCGCGCAGGCAGTGGCGACGGTACGCCTGCGGCACACCGATCAGCGTGTGCTCGAGCGCGTGGCCAGCGGCGATGGGCCGGTGGACGCGGCCTACAAGGCGATCGTGCAGGCCACGGGTGTCCCCGTCACGGTGCGCAAGTTCGAGGTGCATGCCGTGACCATCGGTGAGGACGCGCAGGGCGAGGCGATCCTGTACGTCGACTGCGACGGACGCAGTTACCGTGGCTCGAGCGTCAGCACCAACATCGTCGAAGCGGCCAGCCGCGCGTTGCTCGAGGTGGTCAACCGCATCGAGCTGTCGCGCCACGCCGGTGCGCGCGCCGGCAACGAGCCGCGTGCGAGCGGCGCCCCCGTCGCCCATTCCGCCGCGTAGGAGCTGCCATGCCCATCCCCGCCACTCCCTACATCTGGTTCAACGGCAAGCTGGTCGCCTGGGAGCGCGCCACGGTGCACGTACTCGCGCACGCGCTGCATTACGGCTCCTCGGTGTTCGAGGGGGTACGCGCCTATGCCACGCCCCGGGGCGTGGCCATCTTCCGCCTGCGCGATCACACGCGCCGTCTGTTCGACTCGGCGAAGATCTACCGGCTGCAGATTCCCTTCACGCCCGATGAGATCAACAGCGCATGCCACCAGGTGCTGGCGGCCAACGAGCTCGCCAACGGCGCCTACATCCGCCCGATCGCGCTGCGCGGCTATGGAGAGATCGGCGTCGCCCCGAAGATCGAGCCACCGGTGGACGTGGCCGTGGCCGCATGGGAGTGGGGAAAGTACCTCGGACACGAGTCCGAGGCGGCGGGCGTCGACGTGTGCGTCTCCTCGTGGCAGCGCGTCGCCCCGAACACGCTGCCGGCGCTGGCCAAGGCGGCCGGCAACTATCTCTCCAGCCAGCTCATCAGCATGGAGGCCAAACGGCTCGGCTTCGCCGAGGGCATCGGCCTGGCGCCGGACGGGTCGGTCAGCGAGGGAGCCGGCGAGAACCTGTTCCTCGTCAGGGACGGAGAGCTGCTCACCCCCGGGCTCGCCCACTCGGTGCTCGGTGGCATCACGCGCGATACCGTCATGAAGCTCGCCGCGAGCCTCGGGCTCACGGTGCGCGAGACCGCCATTCCGCGCGAGCTGCTGTACCTGGCCGACGAGCTGTTTTTCACCGGCACCGCCGCGGAGGTCACGCCGATCCGCTCCGTCGACCGCATCATCATCGGTGCCGGGCGGCGTGGCCCGATCACCGAGCGGTTGCAGCAGGCATTCTTCGGGCTGTTCGCGGGCAGCACGCCCGACCGCTGGCAGTGGCTGGATTTCGTGGACATGCAGCAGCGCGCGCGCAGCGCGGCCGGCTGAGCGCAACGCCGGCGTTGCGGTTGAACGCAAGGAACGACGCGCCATGAAGACGATGTTCCAGAAGATCTGGGAGCGGCACGAGGTCGTGCCGGAGAGTGCGGACACGCCCGCGGTGCTGTACGTGGACCGCCACCTGATCCACGAGGTCACTTCTCCCCAGGCCTTCACGCTGCTGCGGGCACGCGGGCTCAAGCTGCGCCGGCCGGACCTGACCTTCGCGACCATCGATCACTCGAGTCCCACGCGCACCGAGCAGATTTTCGGTGGCGCGCCGATCACCATCGAGTCGGCGGCCCGGCAGATCGACCAGCTCGAGCGCAACTGCGCGGACTTCGGCGTGGAGCTGACCGAGCTCAGGAGCCCGCTGCGCGGCATCGTGCACGTCATCGGACCGGAGCTCGGATTGACGCTGCCGGGCAGCACGCTGGTGTGCGGCGACAGCCACACCAGCACCCACGGGGCCTTCGGCGCCCTCGCCTTCGGTATCGGCACCACCGAGGTCGCGCACGTGTTCGCCACCCAGTGCCTGCTGCAGAGAAAGCCGCGCACCCTCGCGATCACGGTCGACCACGGCCTGCCCTCCGGCGTCACCGCCAAGGACCTGATCCTCACGATCATCAACCGTATCGGCGTTGGCGGCGGTACCGGCCACGTGATCGAGTATCGCGGGGCGGCGATCCGCGCGCTGGGCATGGAGGAGCGCATGACCGTGTGCAACATGTCGATCGAGGCCGGCGCACGGGCCGGCATGGTCGCGCCCGATGAGACGACCTACGCCTATCTGCAGGGTCGGGCGCGCGCGCCCGGCGGCAGCGCCTGGGATGAGGCGCTGGCGCGCTGGCGCGAGCTGCCGAGCGATGTGGGAGCGACTTTCGATCGCGACGTGACGCTCGATGGCGCCGCGGTGGAGCCGATGATCACCTACGGCACCAACCCGGGCATGTCCGTGCCGGTAACCGGCTCCATTCCCGAGCGGCGCTGCGATCCGGTGTTCGACCGTGCGCTGGCTTACATGGGCCTGCATGCCGGCGAGCCGATCGCCGATTGCCGCGTGGATGTGGTGTTCATCGGCAGCTGTACCAATGGGCGCCTGACGGATCTGCGCAGCGCCGCCCGCCTGCTCGCCGGTCGACGCATCGCGCGCGGCGTACGCGCGCTGGTGGTGCCGGGTTCCCAGCAGGTCAAGCGCGCGGCCGAGGCGGAGGGCCTGGACCGCATCTTCCTCGAGGCCGGTGCCGAGTGGCGCGAATCGGGCTGCTCGATGTGCCTCGGCATGAACGGCGACACCGTGGAGGCCGGGCAGTATTCGCTCAGCACCAGCAATCGCAACTTCGAGGGGCGGCAGGGACCGGGCGCACGCACGCTGCTGGTGAGCCCGCTCACCGCCGCCGCGAGCGCGCTGCGCGGCCGCGTGACCGACCCGCGTGAGCTGATGAGGAGTTGACATGGACCCGATCCGGCAGATCCGCTCGCGCACGGTGGCGCTGGCATCCACCAACATCGACACCGATCAGATCATTCCCGCGCGTTTCCTGCGCACCACGACCCGCGAGGGACTCGGTGAGCACCTGTTTTCCGAGTGGCGCTACAGCAGCGATGGCCGGCCGCGCCCCGAGTTCGTGCTCAACACGGAGGCGGCCGCCGGCTGCACCATCCTGGTCGCCGGGCGCAACTTCGGCTGCGGCTCCTCGCGCGAGCATGCGCCCTGGGCACTGCTCGACTACGGATTTCGCGCCGTGATCAGCAGCGAGATCGCGGATATCTTCCGCAATAACTCGCTGAAGAACGGACTGCTGCCGGTGGTGGTGGACGAGGCGACGAGCGCCTGGCTCCTCGAACATCCCGGCCAGACGGTGACGATCGATGTCGCAGGCGGCACCGTGACGCTGCCCGACGGGCGCAGCGCGCGCTTTCCGCTCGACGGCTTCGAGCGCTACTGCCTGCTCAATGGCGTGGACGAGCTCGGCTTCCTGCTCTCGCGGCAGACGGCGATCGACGCCTTCGAGCAGCGCACCGGGGTCGGGCGGGCACCCGCATGAAGGCGCGTATCGCGGTCATTGCCGGGGACGGTATCGGCCCGGAAGTCACCGCCGAGGCGGTGCGGGTGCTGCAGGCCGTGGCGCGCCGCTTCGGTCACGAGCTGTCGCTCGAGGAGGCACTGTTCGGCGGCGTGGCCATCGAAGCGCACGGCGACCCGCTGCCGCCCGCCACGCTCGCAGCCTGTCGCGGCGCCGACGCGATCCTGCTCGGGGCGATCGGCGGCCCGAAGTGGTCCTCTCCGCAGGTGCGCGTGCGGCCTGAGGCGGGACTGCTGCGACTGCGCAAGGAGCTGGGCGTCTATGCCAACCTGCGCCCGGTGACGGTGCACCCGGCGCTCGCGGGGGTTTCCACGCTGCGCAGCGAGGTCGTCGCAGGGGTCGACCTGCTGGTGGTGCGCGAACTGACCGGCGGCATTTACTTCGGAGCCAAGACGCGGGATGCCGAGCGCGCCAGCGATCTGTGCGAGTACACCGCGCCCGAGATCGAGCGCATCGTGCGCGTGGCTGCGCGCATCGCGCGCACCCGGCGGCGGCGACTGCTGTCGATCGACAAATCCAACGTACTGGAGACCTCGCGGCTGTGGCGCGAAGTCTGCGAGCGCGTCATGCGCGCGGAATTCCCGGACGTGCAGCTCGAGCACATGCTGGTCGACTCGGCCGCCATGCACCTGATACGTCGCCCGCGCGAGATCGACGTGGCCGTCACCGAGAACATGTTCGGCGACATCCTCACCGACGAGGCCTCGATGCTGTGCGGCTCGCTCGGGCTGCTGCCCTCCGCCTCGCTCGGCGAGGGCACGCGCGGACTGTACGAGCCGATCCACGGCTCCGCGCCCGACATCGCCGGCCAGGGCGTCGCCAATCCCTACGGCGCGATCCTCAGCGTCGCGCTGCTGCTGCGCCATTCGCTGCAGCTGCGCGAGGAGGCGCGCGCCGTGGAGCTTGCGGTTCACCGCGCCATCGACGACGGCATCCGCACCCCGGACATCGCCGCTCCGGGCCAGCGACCGGCGAGCACCGCGGAAGTCGGCAACGCGGTACTGGCGGCGCTCGGCTGAGGGGACGCTGCGCGCGCCGGCGCTTCGATCCCGGCGGCCCGACGACGGCACTGCGTTGCGCCGTCATCGTGCAGCAGGCGCTCGCGCTCTGTTCGTGCGCAGCGGCTGTCATTTTGCATGATTCATAGGTGTCAGCGCGCGACGCGCGATGAACCAGCCACAGACGGGTATCCGCGGCAACAGCTCATGCAGCCGTTGCTCGCAGCACCTGTAGTGCTTGCCGGTGGTCAGCAGATCATCGAACAGCACAATCCGCGTGCGCGGTGGACGCTCCGCCAGGGCCTGCACATCCGTGCGAATCACGCGCAGCAGCGCGGCGCAGCTCAACCGGTGTGCCCCATGGTGATCGGGTCGGGTGCTGTGCGTCTGGCGCAGCAGCCGCCGCAGATCCAGGTCATAGCCGGTGAACGCGCGATCCAGCGTGCGCGCCAGTCGATCATCGTAGTCGCTCTCTGCAGGCACGACGGACGGCGGCACCGGCACCCACGTGGCGCCTTCGACGAAGGCGCGGCAGGCGCAGGCGCGCAGCGCCGCGGCGATCCGCGCGATCGCGCACTCCTTGAAATGCAGTCGCGCCGGGTGCGCCGCCGCCAGTGTGGGCCGGCACTTGAAGTTGGCAATCAGTCGCCCGACTGTGCCGCTGCCCCAGCTGCCGGGCAGGTACTCGAACAGGTAACGGCAGTCGTCCGCCGCGCTCAGATGGCAGTGCTCGCGTCTCCGTTGTTCGTCCAGCGCCCGCATGCACAGCCCATGCGTGCACAGACCTTGCATGTCATCAATCGCGCGCAAGCCGCACGCGTCGCCAGCTTCTGCAGGCAGCGGTCTTCAGGTAACCGCACAGATCCGGCAGCTGCTCGATCTCCGAGGCCAGCACCGCACTCTCCAGCAGCCGCTGCTCACTGATCTGCGAGGAACGCCGCAGCGCCTGCGGGACAAGCAACCCGTGATGATCGCGGCCGCGCGTGCGCTGCCGGCGCAGCACCTCGCGCTCCCCGATCAGGCGCGAGGCGAACTGCGCGGTCCCGCCGTTCTCGCTGCCAGAGCAGCGCAGAATCAGGGAATTTCCGCAGTTTTCCACCAGCGTTTGCGCCTGCGCGTACCCGTACAGACCCGATATCTGTGCGATCGACTGCAGGGCGAGCACGCAGCGGCCGCCGTGCTTGCGCAGGCGCGCGAGCGCGTCCTTCAACCCGTCGATCGGCCCGAGCGCATCCAGCTCATCGATGACGAACCACAATCGCTGATCGACATCCTCGGGACCGTCCAGGGCCTCGAAAATCGCCAGTCGCAGCCAGGCGGCAAGCAATCCCCGCAGCGCGGCGATCTGCCCGGCGCGGTAGGGGAGAAACAGCACGCCCCGGCCGTGCCGCACCCAGTTGCGCACCGACAGCGCCGTGGCGCGCTGGCGTTGCACGTGCTGCAGGGCCGCCAGCGCCGAGGCGGCCACTGCACGGATGGAACCGAACATGCGCTCGTTGCCGGGCTCCAGAAACGGCTGCGCGTACGTATGCCGCACCAGCGAGCGCAGTTCCGCGACTGGCGCGACCGCGAGCAGTCGCCACAGCTCCTGCAGACGTGGCGTCTGATCGCCGCGGCAGCACCGCAGCAGCGCTCCCAGGAAGGTGCGCGCGTAGCCGCGCCACTCATTGGCGGCCGCATCGGCGCCGTCCGCGATCAGCGCGCTGGCGAGCTGCTCGACGTCGAAGTCGCACCGCAGCTCTGCGAACGGATCCCAGCGCACGGAGTCCGGCTCGAACGGATTGAGCAGCACATCGCCTCGATAGCGGCGCAGGAAGCGTTGCAGGTAGCCTCCGCCCGGATCGCTCACGATCGCACGATCGCCGCGCCGCAGGGCTGCCTCGAGCAGCTGCCCGACCGCCGTGGACTTGCCGGAGCCGGTCGTCCCGATCAGCTTGAAGTGTCTGGTTTCCTCGCGCGCGGCGATCGGAATCCCGCCGAGCATCACCGCGCGCCCATGCGCGAGGGCCATGCGGGCGCGCCATGCCGTGCGTGGACCACGGCGTACCAGCGCACCGCGTCGATGCAGCTCGCCGCCCCCTTGCCGCGCGACCCGCGTCAGTGCCGCTGAAAATACCGCCACGGCCGCCAGCGCCGGCAGCAGCTTCGCGGGCGCGGACGCCATCGCAGCGACGCCCGCCAGTGGCCAGAGTAGCGTGGACACGGTGTCGGCCATCCGCCAGGCTCAGTAGCCGCTGAGGATGAAATAGTCGGCGGCTTCGCCGTACGCGGGAGAGTGCCGGTCGACGTGCACGCACAGGCGCTGTGCCTGGCCACAGCGGCGCAGCTCGATGCGCCCGCCGGCGGCCGTCAACTGCGCGATGCCGGAGAGCAGCTGCGCGCGCTGCGCGCGCAGCGCCGTGAGCTGTGCCACGGAGGGCACGAATCGCCACAGCAGCAGCAGCGCCGCACCGGCCGGCAGCGCGGCAAGCACCAGCCCGGCGGCCGTGAAGTGCCTGAGGGCCGCATGCCTGAGCCGGCTGAGCGCGTCGGCCGCCTTGCCGACCTCCTCCAGCAGCTCACCGCACTCGGTAATGAGCGTGCGCCGGATCTCCTCGCGGACCACGGCGTCCAGACCCTGAGCATGAGTCTCCAGGCGCGCAAGGCTGCGGTCGGCGAGCTCCTGGTGCGCCTGCGCGGTCTGCATCAGCAGCCCCAGCTCCGCTTCGCTCATGAGCGCAGCTCCATCGCCGCCGCGGCGGCGCGGTGCTTTCTGGCCGGCTCATACCACACTTCCCGGATGAAGCGCTCATGGCGCAGCGTATCGAACTGGATGACAATGTCGACCAGCCGGTAGAGCAGTTCCTTGATATCGGCACGGGACAACTCGCGGCCGGCGGGATTGAGCTTGACCAGCAGCACCAGCTGCTCGAACGCCAGCTCGGCGCTGGTGGCGTGCACGCTGGTGATGGAACCCGGGTGGCCGGAGTTGACGTTGCGCAGGTAATCGAATGCCTCCTCGGCGCGCAGCTCGGCCAGCAGGATGCGGTCTGGCTTCATGCGCAGGCAGGCCTCGAGCAGCTGTCGGGCGCTCACGCGGGCGACACCCTGGGCGTCCTTCGAGTAGAACAGGCGCACATGGTTGGGGTGCCGATCCAGCGCCAGCTCCGGTGCATCCTCGATGGTGATGAGCCGCTCCTCGGGTGCGATCTCGCGGATCAGGGCGCGCGTCCAGGTGGTCTTGCCGGAGCCGGTGGGACCGGATACCAGGATGTTTCTGCGTGCGCGCACCGCGAGGCACATGAACTGCTCGAGCTCTCCCGCGGCCAGCAGACTCAGCAGTCGCGCCTCGATCGGGTCGCCGTCGGCACCCGCTCGCCGAGTGCGCTGGAATACCCCACGGTGTGCCAGCTCCCCGATCGACCAGTGGCGCCGCGCGGGACGGCGGATGCTGATTGCAATGCACCCGGCGGAGGTTGCCGGCGGCAGCACCAGCTGCACACGCTCGCCCCGCGGCAGCGAGGCGGACAACAACGGCGAGCCCTCATCGACGCGCTGGTGCGTGAAGTTCGCCACGAGCTTGGCGAAGCGCAGGCACCAGTCGAAGTCCAGCTCCGCATGCGGCTCGTACCGCCAGCCCGCTGTGGTCTCGAGAAACAATCCTCCGGGGCGGTTGACGCACAGCTCCGTGACCTCCGGGCTGTCCAGATAGGGCTGCAGCACCCGCAGGGTCAACTCCAGCGCCGAGGGCTCGGTGGGGTCGGCACGTGCGGCCTCACGCACCGCCGCGTCAGCGACTGTCGCCGGCAGCACGCAACTCGTAGACATCGCCGAAGTCCACGTCACGGGCCACGAGCACCTGGATGCGATCTCCGTTGGCCTTGCGCACGGTCGGCGGGATCGCCACGGTGCTTCTGAGCACCTCGGTCATCACGTCCTGGGAGGCACCGGGGCTATAGATGACGGTGCCGTTATCGTGGCTCGAGGACTGCACGGCGGCTTCAACGGCGCCATCGATCGTGGAAACCAGGATCGCCGCTCCGAAGCGCTCCCAGAAGTGCCGCTGCACCGTGCCCGGCAATCCGGCGCGCCCGAGCTCGTCCGCGCCGGGAGATTCGAGCGGCACGATGATCCCGCGCGGCGTACGCGCCTCGCTCCACAGCACGAACACCCGGGCGGCGCCCTGCTGTACCTGGCCCTGCGTCTCGCCGACCAGTTCCGTGCCACGCTCGAGCAGTACCACGTGCCCGTCGGCTCCGAAGGTGTCCGTGGCGGTGAGGCAGCGTGTCAGCCCCGGCAGCGTGGAATCGATCGCCGTCTCGAGCGTGCAGTCGATCGAGGTGCCCTTGGGCAGGATCAGACTCTGCGGGCCGAGCAAGCGCGCCACCACCGGCACCGCCATCGGCGCGGACAGCCCTGCATCGCGCACCGCACCGGACATGGCAGCAGGCACAGAAGCGCCCGCCCCCGCCTCTGCCGCGCCAGCCGGACCCTGTCCGGGCGTCGTCGGCGCGAAGGGCGCCGCGGCTACGCCCTGTGACACCTGCGGTGTGACCGTGGTCGGGTTGCCGGATGACGCTGAAGCGGCGGCTACGTACACCTGCGCAGAGAGCCGCCGGTCGCGGCTCGTCACCGCGCGAGCCCCCGCCATCGCCGGCAATAGCGGCGGACCCGCCTGCGTTCGACTCGCGGAATTCATCAGTAGCGGCGCTGCAGCCACGACCGGAAGTTGCGCAGCGGATGAAGCGGGAGCCGACCCGCCTGCTTCGCTCCCGGTGCCGGCTGCGGTAGTCGGCGCGATCACCGCTCCCGAGAACGGCTCCGGTGGCGGCGGGGCCGGCCGTTCGATGGGTCCCAGCGGCGGTAGCGACATCTCGGCGGCGATCGCCTGCCGCGCAGGGGCTGCCTGCTGCTGCGCGCGGGCACCGCGTCCAAGCTGATGTGCGTAGTACCACACGGTCAGTCCGCAGCCCACGAGCAGCAGCACCCCGGTGGCGAGCCAATTGCTGACCCGCGCCTGCAGCGACAGGGCGCGAGCCACCGTGGCGGTCCCGCGCTCACCGAGAACCGACATCGGCGCTCCCGCGCACCGCCCGCTCGACCCTGGACGAGACAGTCTCCGTCGGCAGAGTCACGCCGCTGCCGGCAAAGCCGCGATTCACCACGCATCCGACCAGCCTGCCGCGCCGGAGCACGAAGCGACGCGCAATCCGATGGACCACGATCTCGTCCTGTGCGACGTGAAAATTGACCAGCGACTCACTGCCGTCCCGCTCGCTGACGAACACCGCCGGCAGCTCGGCGCTCGCCGCGAAATGCAGGTGTGTCTGCACACCGTCATCCCACGCCGACAGCGGCTGCAGCTCGCGTGGCCCGCAGTACCAGTAGTTGGTGTTCCTCCGGCGCCCCGCATCGGCGCGCGCCAGTTCGCTCTGCACCGAGGGCGCGCGCAGTGTCGTCGTTGCGGCGGCGGCGCCCGGCCCGCCGGGCGGGTACACGAAGCGCAACGCATATACAACGCCGGGCGCACCCTCGGCACCGCGCGCCAGGGCCTCGTAGTCGAAATGGTAGATCCGGCGCGTGGTCAGCACGGTCAGGTCGGTGTGCACATCCGCCGCCCGCGGCTTGATGAATAGGTGATTGCCCGCGGCCATGAAGGCCAGACCGGCGGCATCCCCAACCCCCACTCCCACGAAGCGCTCGCCGCTCTCGAACTGCACGTCGATTTCGTAGCCGACGCGCCCGGGCAGAAGGTAGACCTCATCGGCGCTGTAGGACACGGTGCGCAGGCGCGCGTCCGCCCGTGGCGGCGCCTGATCCGCGCCGCCCGCGCTGACCGCAGCAGCGAACAGCAGCGGCAGTGCCAGGGCCGCGGCGCCCCGGCACCACGCCGTGCGCTGCGCTGTCGAGCCCGGCGATCTCATGAGGGATGCCCCGCGCGCGCCGTGTCGGCCGGAAGCTCGCGCAGCACCTCCGGCTCGGGGGTGAACTCCACCACCTTGAAACCCAAAGGGTTCCAGCTGCGCACCCTCGGGTCCTGCGAGGGAGCCGTGTAGGCATACTGGATGGTCGCGATCCAATGCGTGACCTGCTGCTGCGCGCCGCTGGCTGCGCGCTCGATCCTCAGGTAGCGCACCTGCGCCAGGTCGGACACGCCGCTGGCACGTCTGAAGAAGCTCACCGACTCGATCTGCACCGACACCTCGCTGCCGTCGCGGTGCACGTTCAGCGGCGAGAGTGGGTTGGCCCGATTCCACTGCGCGTACCAGGCCTGGTTGCGCCGCGCGGTGTGGAACGCCCCGCACTCCTCGTAGTCGCTCTCCGCGGTGGCGTAGTCGAAGCGCTCACAGACCTGCACGTAATGGCTCAGGAAGTAGCGCGTCACCGAGTCCGGCAGACTCAGCTGTCCGCTGTACACCGGCACCACGTCGACGACGCCGGTGGTGTCGTCCACGCGCACGAGGAAAGGTTCGACGCGTTTGAGCGGCAGCAGCAGCAGCAGCGCAAGCGTGCAACTGAATGCGCACGCTCCGGCCGCCACCGCCACCCACCAGGCATGACGCGCACTGCGCTGCCACTGGGCGATGCGGTCGCGGTCCCATTCATTGGCCTCCTGCAGGTAGGCCGCCAGACCTGCGGTCTCGTCGCTCATGGCCGCACTCGCGCAGTCCCGGCCGCCGCGGCCGCGGCCACAGCGACGTTGATCGGCCGCAGTTGCGCGTCACAGCGCGGCTCCCGCGCGGCGCAGCCGGCCAGCAGCCCGAGCAGCAGCATGACGATCGTGCGATTCATGCGGGATCGGGTCATGCGGGATCGCGCCAGGAGGGGGTCGCGCCAGCCGCGCCTGCCGCGCGCTCAGTGCCATCGGCGATGAGCGCCGTGCCAGCGATCTCCGTCAGCTGCGTTGCACCCGATCTGAGCCGGCCGATGCCCCATTGCAGGCCACGGCTGACCAGGCCGAAACTGCCCAGCGCCACACCTCCGGCGAGTCCCGCGGCGATCGGCATGATCTGCCGCATCAGCAGGAACACCAGTGTGGACATCAGCACCATATCGAGAGCATCGACTGTCAGCAGCGCCGAGCCGCGCGCCGCGGTCTGCGCGGCGTAGGACTCGACCACCTGCAGCAGAAGGGCCGCGACCAGCACCGTGAGAATCGTGATGAGGGCGTAGTTGGCCAACTGTCCGATCCAGGCCTCGAAGTAGCGGCGCGTGGCATCGAACAGCAGCATGACAATGAACAGCGGACCGATCGCGAGCAGTACCGCGGCCGCAATGCTCGACAGCGCGATGAGAAACATCGCGTAGACGCAGAGCATGCCGATCAGCAGCCACACCACGGCGCCCGCCAGGTAGAAACCGACGTCGCTGCCGAGCACGCCTCCCTTGTCCCAGAGCTGCTCGGCCACGGCCCCGCCCTGCTGCCAGATGGCATCGATGGTGCCCACGGGGTCGGTACTGCCGACGAGCGCGGACGCGAGTTGCGCCGGTGCAGAATAGAAGGTATCCACGATCACCGAGTTGTACAGCCACAGCCGCAGCGCCACGCCCAGCACCACGGCGAGCACGACGATGCGTTTGAGCCCGACGATGAAGGGTTCCTGGATGCGCCCGGTCATCTGCAGATAGCCCCAGACCATCACGTACAGTGTGGCGAGCACGACCACGGCGGGCTCGAGCGCAGCGGCTGCCAGCGCCGTGTTATTGCCGATGTAACCGGTCAGCTGACCGGACAACCAGGACCAGAAGGTCTGAAAGAAACCCATGGCGGCCGGCCCTCGGCGCTACGGGGGCGACGGCTCGAAGCGGGTCGCGAAGCTACCCTGCCCCGCAATCACCAGCTCGCGCTCGCGCTCGCTCGTGGCGGCCTGCTCGGACTGCGCCGCCTGGAACAGGACCTGCAGCTTGGTCTGTTCGTTCTGCAGCAGACTTCCCTCCGTGCCGAGCGCCGCCTGCAGCTCCAGGATGCTTTTCTGATCGGGCGCCGCGCCGATTGCCGCGCCCAGCTGCTGGATGTCGTTGAAGCGGCCGCTGGCGTTGGTCAGGGCCTGTTGGGTCAGAGCCTGCAACAAGGCCACGCACTGTCGGGCGGCACTGATCGCGGCCTGCTCATCGGTCGACAGCGTCGCCAGCTGAGCGGTGGACAGCACGGCGTTGCTGCCGAGCGCGGTCGTGACGCCGCCGGCCAGAGCGCCGTATGTGCCCCCGCCTTGCATGGCGGCGCTCAGCTGTGCCCAATCGGTGGGCAGGTAATTGGGGTTTGCGCCGCTCAGCAGCCGCTGCATACCGCGACTGCCGGTGATCGACTGGTAGAGATTCTGCGTCTGGGCAAGCTGCGCCCTGGCGGTCGAGAGCTGCTGGGTCAGGGTCTGCACCTGCTGCAGCAGCTGGCGCAGCGAGGCGACATCGATCACGGCGATCTGCGCGTAGGCGCCTGGACAGGCCAGCACCGCCAGCAGCGCACCGGTGCACAGCAGACGACTCCTGTAGCCGTTCATGCGTGTCTGCCGTCAGGCGGAGTGCGTTCAGACGGGCGATGACAGGCGCATCGTGCCCGCAATCGGGTTCGCGTGCGCGGGCGGGCTCTCGAGAAACGCCGGCAGCCACTGCGCGGGGTCGGGCCCGTGGTGACGCATCAGCGTGGTCATGCGCGCCACCTGGTTGGCGCGACCGGAGATCACCTGCAGCTCCGCATCGAACCCGCGCAGATCCAGCTGCGCGACGATGCTGTGGTGTCCCTGCTTGATGAGGAACGAGCGGGAACCGGGCTCCAGGCGCTCCTTGATCAGCCGCAGCTCCCGTTCGGTCAACCCCAGAGCGCCGGTGTAATCCTCGGAGCTGGCCTCGGGGTTCGGGAAAAACACCTTGGTGGCCGTCTGCTCGACCACGGTGCGGCTGATCGGGCTCTGAAGCACGTCGCTCGGGCTCTGCGTCGCCAGACACATCACCCCGTTCAGCTTGCGCCAGGTCTTCGGTCCGTCCTTGGCGAAACTCTCGAAGGCCGGATCGGCGAGCAGGCGCCAGAATTCATCCATCCAGCACACCAGCCGCCGACCGTCGAGCAGCCGACGCACCAGATGGAACAGATACAGCGTCACCGGCGTGCGCGTGGTCTCGTTGTCGAGAAACTCGGTGACGTCAAAGCCGATGATCGGACGGCCCTCGAGCCGCTGGATCGCAGAGTCCTGCGGGTTGTCGAACACCCACGCATAATCGCCGCGCGTTACGGCGCACCAGCGCGCCAGGCGCGCGTGCAGACCCTCGGGATCGGTGGGATCGAGGAACTCCACCAGCCGCGACAGCCGTCGCGAGCCGGGCGCGAGCGCCAGCGTGGCGCGCAGTGCGTGATCCAGGTCCGCCAGCTCCCGCACCCGCGGAGCGCGGCCGTCCGCGGTGCGCGCCAGCGCTCGCAGCCATGCCTTCAGGAATTCGACGTCGGAGGGACTGCCGGGAAGCTGCAACGGATTGAAGCCCGTCGCAATTCCGTTGCGCAGCGGCAGGTATTCCCCGCCCAGCGCCCGTACCAGGATTTCCAGGCCGCGGTCCTTGTCGAAAACGATCTGGGTCGTCTGACAGCGGCTGAGCATCGCCACCAGAAAGCCGATCAGCACAGTCTTGCCCGAGCCGGTCGGTCCGCAGATCAATGTGTGGCCGGTGTCCTTGCGACTGCCGCCGTCCGGATCGGACGGGTCGCTCGCGTGCAGGGAGAAATGATAGGGAGAACGGGCACTGCTCATCAGTGTCGCCAGCGCGTCGCCCCAATGATTGCCGGTGGCCCGCCCGCACGGATAATTATGAAATGCGGCCATGGCGGCGAAATTGCGCGAGGTGATCGGCGCCTTGCGCGGTCGCATCGACAGGTTGCCGGGCAGCTGCGCCCAGTAGGCCGCTTCGAGCGCGAGATCTTCGCGCGCCACGGTCATGCCCGTGTCGGCAAGCAGACTGCGCGCCAGCGCCACGCGATCGTTCAGCGTCCGCAGGCGTTGCGCGGGATCACCGCCCGGCGCAATCTGGTCCGGCTCGGCCAATATCTGCAGCGACAGGTGGTGATCGCCCATGACGAACTCGTTGCTGGTGAGCGCGTCGAGCGCGCCCTTGAGCTGCATCGCCTGCGATACTCCAAAATCGCCGGCATTGGCCATGCGGTGCATCTGTCTCTGCAGCAGCCCCTGACCGGCCGCCTTGGACAGGAACACGAACGACTGCGTCAGCACGAACGGAAACGGCGCGGACAGCAGGCGGTTGAACATCCCGACCACGCTCGGTGTCGGATACTCCTTGATGCCCAGAAAGGCGCCGACTCTCGTCGAGGTGGGCAGGCGGTATTCGATCGCCTCGGCGCCGAATAGCAGCCGCGTGGTAGCCAGCAGTTCGCCGACCGGCCCGCGCGGCATGGGTACGCGCTGGGGCTCGGCGTTGACCAGCAGCGCCAGGAACTCGAGCACAGCCGAGTAGCTGCGTTCACCCAGCCGATAGCAGCCGAGCGCCTGTGGCTCATAGCGGCTCAGCGATGCACGCACGGTCTGTGCCAGCTTGTCGCATGCCTCGAGTGCGTCGCGAACCTCGGTGGCGCTCTGGCGCGAAGCCTTCAGCGCACGCGACAGCAGTCCGCCGGCCGCCCCGCCCAGAGGGCGATACAGCACCGACAGGTACAGTTCGTTGACCATCAGCGTCTCGGTGCTCAGGCGACGATGATATTTCGCGTGCAACACCTCGGCGAAGCCAGCACCGCTGTCCGCGGGGGACACGACGGCTTCGCGCCGCCGGATCACGTGCACCCACAGACCCACACCGGGGGCGCCGACGTTGCGCCACAGGACGTTCAGTCGCTCGTGCCAGTTGTTGAGCTGCGTATCGTCGACGCTCTCGAAGCTTGCGCCGCCGAGCCGGAACACCTGCAGGTAGTCCAGGAAGCTGGTGCGCAGCACGCGCTCGGACAGATGCACGGTATACGGCAGATGTTCGGCTGCCGTCGGCTCACGGCCCAGCGCTGCGGCCCGTACTGGATACATCACGGCCCCTCCCTCGTGTCAGGCGCGGCGCTCACAGCCGCGGGCGCGGATCGTGGCGGCGCCGCACCCGCCAGGCCGGCAACTGCAGCGCCAGCGGGCTGTAGCTGCTCGCGTGCCAGACCCGCAGATTGCCGAGCAGTGCCGGCAGGCGCGTGCGACCCCACAGCAACAGCAGATCGAAGAAGCGCGCGTCGCGCGCACACAGCAACGCGCACACCGCGTGGACCGGCAGGCACACCAGCAGTGTCAGCAGGTTCTTCGTGAGAAGAAATGTCTCCAGCGTGAACATCAGGTTGAACAGCAACGCCGAATACGTCACGCCCCAGCGCATCGGTGGACGCGTAGCGCCCACGAATAGCGGTTCGGCCCGCAGGCCCGGATTGCGCGCGCTCATGGCTATACTCCGAACATGCCGCGCACCCAGGTGACGATCTGCGGGGCACCGAAGGCGATGGCAATCCCCACGATCGCGCCGATGCACCACCCCCAGCTCATGCGATTTGCCATCGCCATGGCGCCCAGCGCCATGACGAGTATCACGGCGATCGGCGTGAGCCACGCCAGGATGTTGCTCTGTAGCGCCGTTGCTCCCGTGAGGAACGGCGAGGTCTGCGCAACGGCCAGCGGCGGGAGCAGCGCCAGCAGCATGATGGACGCGACTCCCGCGACCACCGCGGAGCGGCTACGGCCTGCATGCGGATCGAACACGGCGGCCTCCTGTGGCAACTCTGCAGCGGCGCGGCTCACACCGCGCGCGGCAGCGCCTCCTCGCGCCGCCCTTCGAACTCCTCGCGCTTTGCCCTGCCCGGCGCACCGAAGCGAAAGCCCTCGACCACGAACGAATGGTCGTACTGCTTCTCGCCCTGCTTGTCCGTCCAGTTGTTGGCGCGGATCTTCGCCTCGACGATCAGCTGATCGCCCTTGCGGGCATTGCGCGCGATCGTCTCGCCGAGGGCACCGAACGCCACGAACCACAGGCTGGTGACCACCTCGCGCGCACCGCCGTCCTCGTCCTTGCCAGCGTAGTCGTTCCCGATCAGGCAGAAACGAGCATAGCTGTGCTCACCGCGCACCTCGAGCTCGGGGGTTTTGGCAAGATTGCCGACCGCCCAGATCTTGAAGCTGTCCATGGGTATTTTCTCCCGTGAAAATCATCGAACCACGTACGGGAGTGTAGCGAGCGCGAGCGGCCGGGCCCGCCGCGTAAAGACACCTGTTGATGCAGAAACAAATGCCGTCGGTCGATCGCCTCAGGCCAACGGCAGCGGCGGCCCACGCCGCTGCACGCCGAGCGTTACCAGCAGCGCGCCCACGCCCACCAGCATCACCAGCACATCGAGCAGCAGACCGAGCACCGGTACGCTCGCCAGCAGATGCAGGCCGATCAGAATCGGCGTGAGCGCGAGCAGCCGCCAGGCGCTCGCATTGGAGCGCAGCGGCGAGCGGCGCAGATGCAGCAGCAGCCAGTCGGCGATGGCCGTCGCCGCCGACAGATAGCCGAGCGGCAGTACCAGGAAATACAGCAACAGCAGCAGCAGCCCGAGCGGTATGCCGAGCACCGACAGCAGCAGCAGCGTCGCCACGAGCGGCGTCAGGATCGTCACCGTCAGGCCGAGCAGCAGGCACAGCCCGCTGCGCGCGCGCGTGGCGGCGCTCACGGACAGCGTGAACATCGGCCACAGCCCCAGCGCCACGGCGCCCACCAGCAGCCAGCCGAGCAGCCACAGCCACCAGCCGATGCGCAGCAGTGCATCCGAGTCATAGCCATAGGCTTCCTCGGACAGGGTCAACCGATGCGTGCCTCCCGCGATGTGCGCGCCCGGTGAGATGTCCGGCGAGCTCGACGAGCTGAAGCGCACCGCCCCGTCGATGCGCGCGTGCGGTCCAAGCTGCAGGTGACGGCCGATGAATACCAGGTCGCCCGCCACGTGCCCGTCGATGTCGGCATCGTCGGCCAGCACCGCCAGATAGGAACCGGTCTCCCCCTCGAACAGCAGGTGGTCGACCGCCAGCGTGACGCCACCGCCGATGTGCCCGGCGGACGTCACCGAAACATCGTCGCCCGCCACTCGCGCGTTGCCGCTGATCATTCCGCGCAGCGTCGCCTGCCCGGCCAGCAGGTAGAGCGTGTGACCCACGCTGCCGGACAGCGTGGCGCGTTCCGCGAGCGCCACCAGATCGCCGGCCACGGTGCCGCCGGGCGTGAGGTCCTGCGTCGCTATCAATGCATCCCCGGCCACGGTCGCGGGCAGCACGACGCGCTGGCCGCTGGCGAACAGGTCCTGCCCGAGTGTCCAGCTGCGCATGCGCGCGCCGGGCGTCGCAGAGCCGCCGCCATAGGGCGCGCCTGTCTCGGCGGCCGGCGCGGCGCTGGATGGCGATGTGTGCGGCGGCGGCGGCAGCGTTGGACGTTCACGCGAGCGCAGCGGCGACTGCGACCCGGTCGCCGCGGGCGCGCTCGACGCGGGGGCGGCCGCGGGCTGCGCCTCCGTCGACGCGGCGCTGCCCGTGATGCAGATCCACGGCGCAACCGCCAGCAGCGCTGCCGCCCATGCAGCCGCGGTGCGGCGCGCGCGCCGCGCAGGCGAATGCCGACCAGTCACTCAGTCAGCCGCACGCGCCCGGCCAGCAGGCGCGTGCGGTCCGCACAGGGACCGACCAGGATCTCGAATTCGCCGGGCTCGAGCACCGGTTGCAGATCCGGGCCGGGAAAGCTCAGCGCCTCGGCGCGCAACTGCAGCACGACCGTGCGGCTCTCGCCGGGACGCAGCTCGACCTTGGCCCATTCCTTGAGCTCCAGCGTCGGTCGCGCGACGCTCGCGACGCGATCGTGGATGAACAGGAACACCGTCTCCTCGGCGGCGTGTGTGCCCTGGTTGCTCAGTGTCACCTTGACCTCGAGGCTGTCGGCCGGCTGCAGCACCACCGGCGAGATGCGCAGATCGGAGAGCACGAAGCGGCCATAGCTCAGTCCGTGGCCAAAGGGAAATTGCGGCTGCACCGGCACGTCCAGGTAGCGGCTGCAATAGCGATTGTCCGGATGATCCGGATCAGGCGGCCTGCCGCCCGGACGCTGCGCATAGAAGATCGGCAGCTGTCCCACATCGCGAGCCCAGGTGATGGCCGTGCGGCCGCTCGGGGAGACGCGGCCCACCAGCACATCGGCGATCGCGTTGCCCGCCTCGCTGCCGGGGAACCAGGCCGCGAGCAACGCGTCCGCTCCCTCGACCAGCCACGGTACGACCAGCGGTCGGCCGGAGAACAACACCGCGATCACCGGCTTGCCGAGCGCCGCAGCACGCTCGAGTACCGCCTGCGCAAAGCGTCGCTGCTCGCCGGGCAGGTCCAGTTGCGCGCGACTGGCTGCCTCTCCGCTCATGAGCGCAGCCTCCCCGACACACAGGACGATGGCCTCGGCGCTGTCGCACACCTCGAGTGCCGCGGCAAAGCCCGCGTCATCGGCGCCCTCGATGGGCACGCCCCGCGCGTGCAGCAGCCGTGTCGCCGGCAGTGCCGTGCGCAGGCCCGCGAGTACGCTCACGCACTCCTCCTCGGCCGCGGCCGCCCACCACGATCCGCGCATCTGCTCCGCGGCGTCGGCCAGTGGACCGAGCACTCCGAGGCAGCGCGTCTGCGCAGGCAGCGGCAGTACGTCGTTTCGATGCGTGAGCAGCACGAGGGCGCGCGCGGCCACGCGGCGCGCGAGTGCCCGACGCTGCGCCCTCTCGCCCGGCTCCTCGGTCACCCCGCCACGACCGTAGGGATTGTCGAACAGCCCGAGCCGCTCCTTGAGACGCAGCACGCGCCGCACGGCTTCATCCACGAGCGCCAGGTCGACCAGACCGCGCTCGAGCGCGACCGGCAGTGCGCGCCGGTACGCATTCGACATCATGTCGATGTCCACACCCGCCCGCAGCGCGAGCGCGGCGGCTTCGGCCAGGTCGGAGGCGACCCCGTGCTGCACGAGCTCGCCGATGGAGTTGTAGTCGCTGATGATGACGCCGTCGAAGCCGAGGCGGCCGCGCAGCCAACCGCGCAGCATCGCGACGTGAGCGGTCATCGGCACTCCGGCCAGATCGATGAACGCCGGCATGATCGCCGCGACCCCGGCGTCGACCGCCGCCGCGAATGCCGGCAGATGCACCTCGTGCACGGTGCGCTCCGAGAGGTCCACCGAGGCGTATTCGCGCCCCGCGGTGACGGCACCGTAGGCGCAGTAATGCTTCGCGACCGCCGCCAGGCGGTCCACCGCGGCCAGACGGTCGACCGCGGCCCGGCCGGCCGTCCCGGCCGGATCGGCACCCTGAAAGCCGCGCACCTTGGCCCGTGCCATGCGTACGCCGACCAGCGGGTCCTCCCCCGGACCCTCCACGATGCGCCCCCAGCGCGGGTCGCGCGCCACGTCGAGCATGGGCGCGAACGTCAGCGCCACCCCGTCGTGCGCGGCTTCGCGCGCCGCTTCGCGCGCCGTCTGCTCCCAGGCCTGCGGATCGAACAGGCAGGCCTCGGCAAGCCCCACGGGAAACAGCGTTCGATAGCCGTGCAGAATGTCGAGCCCGACGAGCAGGGGAATGCGCAGGCGGGATTGCTCTACCGCGAGCCGCTGCCGCTCGCGCACGCGCTCCGCGCCGTAGAGATTGAGCAGATTGCCGACGGCACCACGGCGGATGTCCTCGCCGATACCGCTGGCACTCACCGGCCCGGTCACGGCCGCAGTCTCGGCCGACATGGTGAGCTGTCCGAGCTTCTCCTCGAGCGTCATCTGCCCGAGAAGGCCTTCGACCCGGCTCATGCGTTGGCTGCCGCTCATGCCGATGCTGCTGCCATGCCTCGAATCCCGATGCCTGCCCTTGGGTTGCGGAGCGCCACCGTTCCCGAGCGCGGCGCGGAAAGCCGAGCATGATAGGCTCGCCGCAGGAATTCGCCAGCGCCGCACGGCGCGCGGGAGGCATTCGGTCGTGGGGAGTCCATCGAGCGGCGGTGCGGGCGCGACCACCGACGGCGCAGCGGCGGGCCGGTCCACGGCGCCGGACACGGCCGTGCACGGTCCCACGGCGCTCGACCCGCTCGTCACCGGCGCCACGGGGCGCGACCCGGCAGTCCCGGACCCCACGGCCCTCGCCGCCCTGCCCGATGAGGCGCTGCTCGAGGCGGTCCAGCGGCAGACCTTCGCGTTCTTCTGGGAGGGTGCGGATCCGGCCAGCGGCCTCGCGTGCGATCGACGTGCCCGCGCAGACGCATCCAACCACAAGGTCGCCACCGGCGGCTCGGGTTTCGGCATCATGGCGCTGATCGTCGCGGTGGAGCGCGACTGGGTGGCGCGCGCCGCGGCGCTCGAGCGCCTCGAGCGCATGCTCGAGGTATTGCTGCGGGCGCGCCGCTACCACGGCGCCCTGCCGCACTTCCTCGACGGGCGCACCGGCGACACCATCCCCTTCAGCATGCGCGACGACGGCGGGGATCTGGTGGAGACCTCGTTCCTGTGCATGGGGCTGCTGTGCGCGCGCGCGTACTTCGGTCGCGACGGCGCGGGCGAGCAGCGGCTGCGCACAGCCGTCACGACGCTGTGGGAACAGGTCGAGTGGGACTGGTACACGCGCGGACGGCCGCTGCTCTATTGGCACTGGAGCCCACGCTACGAGTGGGCCATCGACCACGAGATCCGCGGCTGGAACGAATGCCTCGTCACCTACGTGCTCGCGGCCGGTGCGCCACGGCACCCGATCGAGGCCCGGGCCTACCACGAGGGCTTCGCCGCCGGCCCCGCGTTCCGCAACGGTCAGCGCTACTACGACCTCGAGCTGCCGCTGGGCGTGCCCTACGGGGGCCCGCTGTTCTTCACCCACTATTCGTTCTGCGGCCTGGATCCGCGCGGGCTGCGCGACCGCTATGCCGACTACTGGCAGCAGAACACGCGGCACGTGTCCATCAATCGTGCGCACTGCATCGCCAATCCGCACCGATGGGCCGGTTACGGGGAGGACTGCTGGGGTCTGACGGCCAGTGACGACCCGGACGGTTACGTCGCGCACTGCCCCGCGGTCGACAACGGCACGATCTCCCCGACCGCTGCGCTGTCGAGCTTCCCGTACGCCACCGCGCATTCGATGCGCGCCCTGCGTCACTTCCTCGGCGTCGCCGGCGGCAGGCTCTGGGGGCGCTACGGTTTCGTCGATGCGTACTGCGAGGCGCGTGGCTGGTACGCGGACACTTTTCTCGCCATCGACCAGGGACCCATCATCGTCATGATCGAGAACTACCGCAGCGAGCTGCTGTGGCAGCTGTTCATGTCGGTGCCGGAGGTGCGCGCGGGGCTGCGCAGGCTGGATTTCACGAGCCCCGGCGATGAGCGATGAAGCGCTCGAGAGCTGGGTGCAGCGACAGTACCGCCGCTCGCTGGTCGGGATGCTCGCGGGTATCTCGCCGCTGCATATCGTCAAGCAGCGTCCGGGCTTCGCCCAGACGATACGGCCGCGGCGCGGATCGATCGTCGCCTCCCCGATCCTGGCGGCCTATGACCCGGACCCGGATTACTTTTTCCACTGGTACCGCGATTCGGCGCTGGTCATCGATGCGCTGCGGGTGGCGTTCCAGGACGGCATCGCCGGCCCCGAGGCGGTCGCTCACCTGACGGATTTCATCGACTTCAGCCGCTCGCTGCGGCAGCTCGATGGGCGCGCGCTCGCGCGCTCACCGGGCTGGCGTGATGCGGTGGCGGCCGATTTCCAGCAGTATCTGCGACCGCTCGAGGAGCTCAGCGCCGTGCACGGCGAGGCCGTCGCGGCGGAGACACGCGTCAATCCGGACGCGACGCTGGACATCTCGCGCTGGGGGCGGCCGCAGCACGACGGACCGGCGCTGCGCGCACTCACCCTGCTGCGCTGGCGGCAGAGTCTCTCGCCGCCGCCAGGGACACTGCCCGGCGGGTCGATGGGCGATGGATCGATGGCTGAAGCATCGATGGCTGAAGCATCGATGGCCGCGCTATCGCAGTTGCTGCTCGAGGATCTGACCTACGTGCGCCGTCACGCCCACGAGGCCTGCGTCGACATCTGGGAGGAGGAGCACGGCTGGCACTACTACACGCTGCGGGTATCGGCCGCCGCCCTCGAGCAGGGAGCCGACTGGCTCGGCGCGCAGCGGGGGGCGACGGCGGCCGCGGCGGGCGCACTGCTGCTGGACCCCGACGACTGTCGCGCACAGGCGCGCGTACTGCTCGCCATGCTGGATGAGCTCTGGCAGACCGCGGACGGTGGCTCTTCCCCGGGCTACTATCGCTCGCGACGGCTGTCCTCGGGGCAGCGCTCCGAGAAGGAGCTGGATATCGCGGTGATTCTGGCGCCGCTGCACGCCGGCGCGACCCGCGGCGCCCACTCGGTGCAGGACCCACGCATCCTGTCGACGCTCGAGTGCCTGGAAGCGCTGTTCGATGCCGCCTATCCGATCAACCGGCAACGCCCGCCCGGACGCGGCGCGGCGCTCGGCCGCTACGCCACCGATCACTACTATTCCGGCGGTGCCTACTACTTCTCGACACTCGCGGCCGCGGAGTGCTGCTATCGCGCCGCGGCCGCGGCCACCGCGGGGCCGGGCGGAGGCTCGAGCGCCGCGACGGCTGCCGGGACGGGTGCAGGCTCCGCCATTTCGTCCGTCGGCCGCGAGGCGCTGCGCGCACGCGGCGATGGGTTCCTCGCAACGGTACGCGCCTTCACGCCGGCGGATGGACAGCTATCCGAACAGTTCGATCAGCGCAGCGGCGCGCAGACTTCAGCCCGGGAGCTGGGCTGGAGCTATGCCGCGTTCATCACCTGCGCGGCCGCGCGCGCGGCGGCCGCCGTCCGTTAGTGCCGCGCGTGACTATACGGTCGCTTCGTGCTGCTGCCCGACTTCCTCGCCGACGTCCGGATCCACGACCAGGGCTTCCTCACGCTGGCGATCGAGCGCGTCCAGCGGCGCCGGCATGGCGCTGGCGTGACCCTGGACGAAGTCGACTCCCAGGGCGCGCAGCAGGTCCTGCTCCTCCCTGGCTTCCACCTGCTTGGCGACGGTCAACACACCGGCGACGCGCGCGATCTGCGCCAGGCCCGCAACGCGCATTTGATTCGATCGGCTGGCGGCGAGCCCCTGGGTGAGTCGTCGATCGATCTTTGCGAGCCGCACCGCCGGCAGGCTCAGCAGGTCTGCGATCTCGTCGGCGAACGTGACGTTGTCGATGATCAGGCCGGCGCCCAACGCTTCGACACCGCGGCTCAGGCGCTGCAGACAGATCCGATCCTTGCGCCAGAACGATTGATCGGTCTCGAACGCCAGCAGCGCGGCACCGATGCCGGCCTTGGTGATGCACAGCTCGACGAAGCGCAGGAAGTTCGGATCGGCGAGCGAGCTGGACGACAGATTGATCGAGAACTGCGCGGGCTCATCGCCATACACGGCGCTGCGGCCGGCGAGCCATACGATGAGCGCTCCGGCCACGCGCCGGTCGAGTACCGTACCCAGTCCGCGATCGTCCGCCGCACGCAGCAGCGAGACGGGTGCCGTCTCGGCGGTGCTCGCATCGCGCAGGAACACCTCGTAGCGGCGGATACGCATGCCGTGCTGCAGGGGCTTGAGCGACTGCGCCACCAGCGTCAGCGGCAGGGCGCGCAGCCGCGCGAAGAGCTTCTCGATCTCCGGTTCCTCGCCCGTGGGCCCATGTGCGATGAGCCGCTCGGTCTGCGTGGCGCTGAGCTCGGAGGCGGCCTCGTGCGGGTAGACGGTCGGCGCGGCGGCCAGGCGCATGGCCCACTCGTGCGCGGCCCGCTGAACCGGCAGCGGCAGATCGTTCACGGATTTGCCTTTGCCACGCAGGCGGCGGTTATCCATGACCAGCATGACGAATCCGCGAAACTCATTGCCCGTATCGGCGGCCCGCAGCAGCACGGCGGTGCGCTGCTCGGGCAGCTCGTGATCGGCGCGCGCCGGAGCGGACTTGCCGACGAAGCGCTCGAGCGCCAGACGCACCGCGTCCAGGTCGGACGGTCCCCACACACCGGCCGACTGCCAGCAAACGTTGCCGCGGCTGTCGTGCAGGGAAATACGCTGTGCCCAGTTGAGAGGCAGCGCCGCGGCGATACGCTGCGCATAGATGCCCGCCAGTCCGTCGTGCGTGCCCGTGTTCGACAGGTCTGCGGGCGGAGTTGACATATACCCTGGAAATCCTTGCTAGGGTTGTGCACCGCATTTTAGGCAAGGCATGCAGGCGGGTCGTGACGCAGGCGACACTCGCATCGCTCTACTTCGTGACTGCCTTCGATGCTGTCGACAGACGGACGCAAGGATGCAAAATATTGTCAAAGAGGAGGAACTCTCATGCGCGCCTATATCGTTCCCAAGGGAAGCACCGGCATCGAGCATCTGCAGCCCGTCGAGCGGCCCGACCCCGGACCGCCCGGCCCAGGGCAGGTGACGGTGCGGGTACGCGCCGCGTCGTTGAACTACCGCGACCAGGCGGTCATCGCGGGCCGCTACGTGGGCGGATCCCTCACCCGCGACACGGTGCCGCTGTCCGACGGGGCCGGCGAGGTCATCGCCATCGGTGCGGGAGTCGCTCGCGTCAGGGTCGGAGACCGGGTCGCCGGCACCTTCATGCAGGTCGACCCCGCAGGCCCCGCCGGCGCGACTCCCACGACGCTCGGTTCTCCGCTCGACGGCATGCTCGCCGAGCAGATCGTGCTGTACGAGAGCGGCGTCGTGCCGCTGCCCGAAGGCTACGGTTTCGAGGAGGCGGCAACCCTGCCCTGCGCAGCCGTGACGGCGTGGAACGCGCTGATGGTCGCCGGACGAGCGGTCCGTCCCGGCGACAGCGTGTTGGTGCTCGGCACCGGAGGGGTATCGATGTTCGCGCTGCAGTTCGCGCGCGCCGCCGGGGCTCGAGTCATTGCCACTTCTTCCAGCGATTCGAAGCTGGCGCGGCTCGCGCCCCTGGGCGTGCGCGACGGCGACGTCATCAACTACCGGCGCACACCCGACTGGGAACAGGAGGTGCTGCGCGCGACCGGCGGCCGCGGTGTCGACGTCGTCGTGGAGACGGGCGGCACCGGAACGCTGAACCGATCCTTCAGCTCGCTCGCCACCGGCGGCAAGGTCGGGCTGATCGGCGTGCTCACCTCGGGGGACAGCAATCCCTACCTGCTCATGCGCAAGCACGCGAGCCTGCACGGCATTTTTGTCGGTGATCGCACGATGTTCGAGCAGATGATCGCCGCCATCAACGTGAATCGCATCCGGCCGCTCATCGACCGGGTGTTCCCGTTCGAGGAGGCAGCGGCGGCTTACCGCTACCAGCTCGCGGGCAGCTTCATCGGCAAGCTCGTCATCCGGATCTGAGCGGTTCGGGCCTCGGGGCGCCTCACGGCGGGGACAGCCGATCGAGGCGTGCGAGCTCCGCGGCCGACAGCTGCAGATCCGCGGCCCGTACGTTGGCTTCGACCTGCGAGGCCCTGGTCGCTCCGGCGATCACACTGGCGACCGCCGGCCTGTGCAGCAGCCAGCCGATCGCAAGCTCGACGAGCGTGCAATCGCGCTCGCTGGCAAATTGCTGCAGCCGTTCGACGCGATCGAAGTTCTCCTCGGTCAGGATGCTGCCCAGCTGCTTCCAGGCATCCAGGCGCGTCCCCGGAGGCGGCGGAGCACCGCGCCGGTACTTGCCGGTCAGCATGCCGCTGGCCAATGGAAAGTAGGGAACGAGGCCCAGCCCGAGCTCCTGGACCACCGGCACGAGGGTTTGCTCGATGCCTCGCGCCAGCAGGCTGTAGGGCTCCTGGGTGGCGATGAATCCCCGCAGCCCGGCCGATCCGGCCAGCGAGTGCGCCTCGCGCAGCAGCGCCGGGCTCATATTGGACGCTGCGGCATACCGGACCTTGCCCTGGCGGATCAGATCCTCCAGCGCGCGCAGCGTCTCCTCCAGGGGTACCCTGGGATCGGGTCGGTGCATGTAGTAAACATCGATGTAATCGGTCTGCAGCCGCGCGAGGCTGCGCTCGACGGCCTGCATGATGTACGCGCGCGAAGCCCCACCGCTCAGACCCTGACGGGCGATACCGAACTTGGTCGCGATGATCACGGACGGGCGACGTCCCGCGAGCGCCCGGCCGAGCACCTCCTCCGAGTCCCCGTAGACGTCTGCCGTATCGAGGAAATTGATGCCGAGCTCGAGCGCCCGGTCGATGACCAGCCGGGATGCGGGCTCATCGATCAGCCAACCGAAGTTGTTGCAGCCCAGACCGACCGCTGACACCTGAAGTCCCGACCTGCCCAGCGCGCGCTGCTGCATCACCCGGCTCCCGAGCGGCTCGCGGCCACTACACGTCCGCTGCACCTGATAGCCGCAGAATTATCTCACAGCTTCCTCACGCCCCGGTCCCCGTGGTAGTTCGATGTTACGATAGCGCGCCAGGCGCAGCGCCGAATCACCGGCAGGCGTGTATCGATCGCGACGGGGGCGGAGCGGCACGTTTGAACGACGAGGGACGCGTGGTCGATCGCAGCGGACTTTCGGCCTGCATCATCACCTACAACGAGGCCGATCGCATCCAGGAATGCCTGCGCTCGCTCAGTTTCTGCGACGAGCTGCTGGTGGTCGACTCCCATTCCACGGACGGCACGCGCGAGCTGGCCGCAGCGCTCGGCGCGCGGGTCATCGAGCGCGACTGGCCGGGCTACCGCTCCCAGAAGCAATTCACGATCGAGTCCGCCCGCCACGACTGGGTGCTGTGCCTCGATGCCGACGAGCGCGTCAGCGAGCCGCTACGTCGCGAGGTCGAGGCCCTGCGCGCCGGTGGCTTCCCGGGCTACGCCGGCTGGTCGGTTCCGCGCATCACCGACTACTTCGGCCGCTTCCTGCGCCACGGGAATGCCTACCCCGACCGGCTCGTACGTCTGTTCGATCGCCGGCGCGGCGGCTGGATCGGCCGTGAGATCCACGAGAATACACGCGTGCAGGGCCGGGTCGGACGGCTGCACGGGCATCTGCAGCACTACTCCTATCGCAGCCTGGCGGATCACCAGGCACGTATGCAGCGTTACGCGACCCTGATGGCCGGGGCGCTGTACGACAGCGGGCGACGCTGCGGCTTCGGCAAGGTGTTGCTGAATCCGCAATGGAGATTCTTCCGCGGCTACCTGCTGCGCCTGGGATTTCTGGACGGCTGGCGCGGGCTGGTGTTCGCTCTGGTGGAAGCCGGCTACGTGCGCCGCAAGTATCTGGAGCTGTACATGCGCGGCCGGGGGCTTGCGAACTGAGCAGCGCGACCAGCCGCATGTGGCGATGTCGCCGAAGAGCATCACCAGCGCTCACTTGAGAGTACCGGAGCACCCACGATGAGCGATACGACGTCCCCGGATCCCGGCTGGCCGGGGGGGCCCCAGGCCGCCTCGATCAGCGGCCTTGCCCGCCAGGTGCGCATGATGACGCGCGCCCTGCTGCAGTCCCCCACACGCCGCGCGCTGGCACTGCTCGTCGCCGGCATCGTCATCGTCGTCGCAGCCACCGCCTACGGGCAGATCCGACTGAACAGCTGGAATCGTCCTTTCTACAACGCGCTGTCACAGCGCCAGTTCCACGAGTTCGTGGTGCAGCTCGGCGTGTTCGGGCTCATCGCCGGCTCGCTGCTGATCCTCAACGTCGCACAGCAGTGGCTCACGCAGATGTTCACACTGAAGCTGCGCGAGGGGCTGATGAACGATCTGCTGCAGGTCTGGCTGACGCCGCGGGGCGCCTTCCAGCTGGCGCACGCCGGTCCGATCGGAGTGAACCCGGATCAGCGCCTGCACGAGGACGCGCGCCATCTGACCGAGCTGTCGGCGACGCTGTCCATCGGCCTGCTGCAGGCAACCATACTGCTGGCGGCATTCGTGAACGTGCTGTGGGTCATCTCGCGGGGCTTCGCGCTGCATCTCGGGCGTACCACGCTGGCGATTCCCGGCTATATGGTGTGGGCCGCGGTGGTGTACTCCGGCTCGGCCTCGCTGCTGAGTTACCGCGTCGGCCGCGGACTGATCGTGCTCAACGCCGAGCGCTACCAGCGGGAGTCGGAGCTGCGCTTCTCGCTGGTGCGTGTCAACGAGCATATCGAGTCGATCGCCCTGGCCGAGGGCGAGGCACAGGAACAGGCGCGCATCGGGACCAACGTCGCCGGGGTGCTCGTCGCGATGCGCCGCCTGGTCACCGGTCTGACGAACCTCACGTGGATCACGGCCGGCTACGGCTGGTTCACGATCGTCGCACCGATCATTGCCGCCGCGCCGCTGTATTTCACCGGCAGCCTGTCATTCGGAGGACTGATGATGGCGGCTGGAGCATTCGGTCAGGTGCAGTCCTCGCTGCGCTGGTTCGTCGACAACTTCAGCACCATCGCCGATTGGCGCGCCACGCTGCTGCGCGTGGCGGTATTCCGGCGCGCCGCGCTCGATACGGCGCAGCTCAATCCCGCCGAGAGCCGCATCGAGATGGCGGAGGGTCCGCCCGGCAAGCTGACCCTCGAGCGCCTGCACGTGACCTGTGCGGACGGTGGCATCACCCTGTCCGAGAGCACGGTGGAGCTGCAGCCCGGCGCGCGCGTGCTGATCGTCGGGCCGCCGGGCAGCGGCAAGACCGTGCTGTTCCGCGCCTTGGCCGGGCTGTGGCCATGGGGCTCCGGTCGCATCGTGCGGCCCAGGGGCGAATCGATTCTGTATGTGCCGAGCCGCTCCTACCTGCCGCCGGGCACCCTGCGCGACGTACTCGCGTACCCGGCGAGCGGCGGGCAGTTCGAGGAGGTGAAATGCCAGCACGCGCTCGAACGGGTCGGGCTCGGACATCTGTCGGCCTCGCTGCAGCAGACGCGCGACTGGAACGCCGTGCTGGCGGACGATGAGGAGCGCTCGCTCGCCCTGGCGCGCGCCGTGCTGCATCAACCGCACTGGCTCGTGCTCGATGAAGCCCTGCACTCCGTCGATCAGGCGCTGGTGCCCCAGATCGTCGACATCTTCGCCAAGGAGCTGCAGCATACGGGTGTGCTGCACATTGCGCGCTCCGAGGCGGACGATCCGCTGCACTCGCGCGTGCTGCACATCGTCCGCGATCCGACGATACAGCCTCTCGCCCGCCCCCGCGTGGACGCCGACCTGGGCAGCGCGCCGCTGCGCCGCTCGGCCTGAAGTGCATCGCGCAGTCCTGCGGCGGTCAATACACCTGCGCCACTGCCCAGGCGCCGTACCCCACCCGCCGTCGATGGTGTAGAATCCGCCCCATTCCTGGTGCGGGGTGGAGCAGTCTGGCAGCTCGTCGGGCTCATAACCCGAAGGTCGTAGGTTCAAATCCTACCCCCGCTACCACTTTAAACGGGCCCGACTTCTGCTCCCCTGGGCCTGCTGTCCTATGGTTCGATTGTCTTGAGTCCTGCATGCAACGCCGCAGCTTGCATACGAACGTCGTAGGTAACGATGTACGTGGCCGAGCCCAGGAATGCTGCGGCAATATGCAACGCATCAAGCGTCCGCAGGGCCACGGACTCGATGTGGAACAACAGGCGCTCAGCCTCCCGGTGGACCAGGGGGCTCATGTCCAGACGATGAAACGAACCTGACTCAGCATCAGCCAGGACCGCGTCGCGGATTTGTAACGCTTGTGGGGCACTGAGGGCGCCTTCGCGCCGCCTGCGAGCAACTGCGGACAGCACTTCGGTGATAGTGAGCTCCGAGGTCATCAGATCCTGCCTGCCGCGGAGAAAGGCTTCGAGTGCGTCGCTCTCGGGTTCCGGGACGTACAGCTTTGCCAATGCGCTGGAATCCAGGTAGATCCCGGCATGGGCGCCGACTGCATCCTGCACCATCCAGCTTCAGTCCCGCTCGACCCGCTCGTCGATGACAGCCGCGGCAAGCGAGGCCGCCAGCACAGGCATTCTGCGACGAAAGTCGGCGCGGCCAGCGAATGGCCTGGCTTGTTCGCGGCGCGGCGGAACGAGCCGGGCAACCGGCTTACCCCGGTCCGTGATCGTCACCTCATGCCCCTTGCGTACCTCGTCAATCAGGGCGGTCAGGTTCTGCCTGGCTTCGCGTATGCCCGCTTCTTTCATAGGCACATTGTGCTACATGTAGCACAAACAGGCAAGCTCAGACCTAAGCACCAAACCGTGCAGATCATGGAGGGTTAGATACGAGAGTCATCCAGGCTCGCAAATCGCCGCCGCAGCTGAATTGCCTGAACCAGAATCCTGCCCCCGCTACCATTGAAGGACCGCATTGAGCTGAATCCTGCGGTGCTCGCCGGAAAGCCGGCGGCGGCAGCGCGGGCAGGGAAGAAAATGGGAAAGGCTGGCAGGTTCGGAGAATTACCCATGCTGCCGTCTTGGCTTCGGGATGCGCGCGTTCTGCGGCTCCGGCGTCTGTGTCGATGCGAGGACGGCTCGGGCCTCTGCAATACCGGGGCTCTCCGGTGCGTCATAGCGCATGTCGGCTTCCAGCGCTCGGCGCGCCCACTGCTGTGCCCCCGGCGCATCGCCGGATTGGCTGAGCGCCCGAGCGTGAATCAGCCAGAGATAAGGGCCCCAGCGCACGTCGTGCGATGCCTGGAGCCGGTCGAATGTCGTTTCGGCGATGTCGATGTAATGGAGAGCCGTGGCGCTGTCGTGACGCAGTAGTGCAAGCCGCGCCAGCCCACCATTGGCGAGCGCGACGTAAAGCTGCCCCTGATCGCTGACCTGAGTCCAGCGCGCCACTTCGCGGAACTGCTCCTCCGCCCCAGTCGGATCGTTCTGCTCCAGAAGGAAGTTTCCCCAGCGCTCGCGGATGCGCAGCAGGGGAGCACTGCTCGGCGAACGGGATGCGGCATACGAATCCAGCACGAACTTCAGCTCGCGGCGCGCGTCAGTGACACGGCCCAGCATCTCGTAGGCTATGCCGAGCCGGCCGCGGACCCGCGGCAGATCATCCGACTCCGTCGGCTTGTCGAGATAGCTGCGCTCCGCGGCTTCCAGCAGCGGTACGGCCTCGCCAGCACGGCCCTCGGCGGTCAGGCAATAGGCATAGACCTCGTTGGTCTCGATTGCGCCGTGGGTGGATACATCCTGTGGCGGAATCGAGGCGCGTATGTGATCGAACATCTGCAGCGCCCGAGCGCGGTCGCCACGCCAATGCACGAGCAATGCATAGTCCGCCGCCGGAACCCAATAAAAAGGGTGACTCTCCCCGTAGGTACGCCGGAGGAGGTCCAGACCGCTGGCAAAGGCGCGCTCGGCGGCATCGAGCTCACCGAGCTGTGCTAGCGTGTTGCCCAGGTTGCTGTAAGTCTCGGCCTGCTGAGAGCGGTCCGGATCGTCGACATGATCGAAAGCCGCTGCCGAGGCGTGAAAGTAGCTCGCAGCCTGGACGAAGTCGCCCACCCGCGTGTAGTAATAATAGCCGAGCTCTCCCAGCGTCTCGGGGTAGCCTTCGTCGCGAGGGGCATGGTCGGCGTAGAGCTGCGCGGCCTGGGAGAGTGCCTGGTACCAGGCGGCAGCGGTGCGGCCCTGACCACGCAGCGTCATGGCCTCGACCGACCACCAGTGCGCGCGTTGCACGGGGTTCTCCGGGTGCGTGCGCCGCATGAGCTCGTCTGCGCGGGCAAGCAGGCTGCGCGCCTTGGGATAATCGTCTTCGAGATCCGCCGCTTCCTTCGCCTCGAACAGCAGGCTGTCGATGGCGACCGGGTTGTCGCGACCGTAGCGTGTCTCGGCGAGCTGCAGCTGCTGATCGCGCAGTGTCTGGAACTGCTCGCGATCTCCAAGCTCGTAATAGATCTCGGCGAGTGTTCCGAGCAGTTCGATTTGCGCCTCGACGTCGCCCGGAAAGTCGTGCTTGATTCTCTGGGCACCGATGTCGAGCAGGTCCTTGGCGGTCACCTGCTGCCGCGGCCGGTCGGAAGCCACCCGCGGGTCGCTGGCCCTGAATACCCCGATCAGAAAGTTCTTGATCGCCGTCTCGCGTTGCGCTTCGCGTTGTGCGAGCCGTGCCTGCCAGATGATGCCGCCGAGGCCAGCCGCGATAATCAGCAGCAGGACGGCGGTGCCGCTCACCCCCAGGCGGTGGCGGTACAGGAATTTGCGCATCAGAAGGATACGGCTTGCGTGACCGGCGGCGATCGGCTGGTGCGCGAGATGGCGCTCCAGATCTGCGGCAAAGTCGAGCGCCGATGGGTAGCGCTCCGCGGGCTCCGGATGCAGCGCCTTCGCCAGAATCGCATCGAGATCGCCCCGCAGAACTCGTCGCAGGGCGCGGGCATCCAGACCGCAGGTCGGCGGTGCATGCAGCGGGATGCTGGACGATGCACGCGGCGCTTCGACGCGCCCGGCCGCAGCGCGGCCCGGAAACGGGCGCTCGCCGGTCAGCAGGATGAACAGCACCATTCCCAGTGTATAGATGTCCGATGCGGTCGTGATCGCGGCGCCGCTGAGCTGTTCCGGGGCGGCGTATTCAGGGGTCAACAGCTGCTCGCCGAGCCGGGTCAGCTCGGTCCGTCCGGCGCCGGGTTCCGCCGCCAGCAGCTTGGCGATCCCGAAGTCGAGCAACTTGATCTGGCCTTGCGCGGTCACAAGGATGTTGGAAGGCTTCAGGTCGCGATGGGCAACGAAGTGCATATGCGCGTAGTGCACGGCCTCCAGGGCCTGCTTGAACAAGCCCAAGCGCCGCTCGACGCTCAGGCATGCCTCATCACAGTAGCGCGTGATCGACTCGCCCTCCACGAACTCCATCGCGAGATACGGATGGCCGGCGTCGCTTACGCCTGCATCATAGAGCTGCGCGATATGCGGATGTGCCAGCTCGGCGAGGATGTCACGCTCGCGCTCGAAGCGGCGGCGCGCC
>JASHSK010000336.1 GCA_030038755.1 Gammaproteobacteria bacterium | reverse complement strand
CGCAGGCGAGCGCGGCGATGAGTGCGGCGATGAGCGCGGCGGCGGGCCGCATGCCCGCACCGATCGATGCGACGGTCAGGATGCGCGCGATCGGGCCGGCGCCGACACGCGCCGCCACGGATGAATCGGACACCGTTTCGGCCTTTCCATGCACGCCCGCATGGGTCGGGAATCAACCCGTCAGGCCGGTCTCCGGGCTTGCGAACGTGACCGCGCGGCAGGCGCCACCGCCCGCCGCCGCAGGAACTGCAGCAGCGACGCAGGGCGCATGCGCGGCGGACGGCTGCATCGCCTTCCCATGCCGCTGGCGGCACAGTGGCTATACGGCCGCGCAGGGCTCACGATGAGCCGGCGCGGTGCGTGACGCAGTATCGTCGCCTACCGTTGCGGGGGCAGCGCCGGAGTGGCGCGGGCCGCGGGAGCTCGCCTCCATCGCGAGCGACCCGTGCGGCGCTTCACCGGCTTCCCGAGCACCTGACGAGCGCGCGGACTGTACCATAGCGCGCATGGCATCGAAGGAACTGCAGGCGGCGCTGGATGCCGCGCGTGCCGCCGCCGAGATTCTCCAGTCGCTCTATCGGCGCAATCTGGCGGTGACGCTCAAGGCCGATCGCTCGCCGGTGACGGAGGCGGATCTGCGGGCCGAAGAGGCGATCCGCCAGGTGCTGCGCACGCGCTTTCCGGACCACGGCTTCTATGGCGAGGAGACCGGCCGCCATGCCATGCAGGCCGAGAGCGTCTGGCTGGTCGATCCGCTGGACGGCACCAAATCCTTCGTGCGCGACTGTCCGTTCTTTTCCACGCAGATCGCGCTACTGCGCGCCGGCCGGCTGGTGCTGGGTGTGTCGTGCGCCTCGGCGTACGGCGAGATGGCGTGGGCCGAGAGCGGCGGCGGTGCGTTTCTCGACGGCGAGCCGATTCGCGTGAGCGCCATCGCCGATCTGAGTTCGGCCATTGTCTCCACGGGCAATCTCAGGACACTCGCGGGCGAGGCGGGCGGCTGGGCGCGCTTCGGCCAGCTCATCCAACGAGTGAGCCGGATTCGCGGGTACGGAGATTTTCTCCACTACCATCTGCTGGCACGCGGTTCGCTCGACGCGGTGATCGAGTCGGACGTCAACATCCTGGACATCGCCGCGCTGGTGGTGATCGTGCGCGAGGCCGGTGGCGTCTTCACGGATCTCGCCGGTGGAGAGGTCGGACTGCATACGACGAATGTGCTCGCCGCGAACGCGGCTTTGCATGCGCCGCTGCTGCGGGCGATGCGTGACGGCTGAGCCGCACCTTCAGGGCTGCAGGCGGGTCGCCCGCCAGGGTCCCGGGTCGAATGCCGCGTCCGGCGCGCTGCCCGGTGTGCTGCCAGGTGCGGCGCCCGGTGCGCTGTTCGGTAGGGCGGTGAGCGTGCGCTCCCATCGGGCGCGGTCGTGCAGCCTTGCATCGCCCGAGACCCACAGCTCCACGGCCTCGATCCACAGGTGATAGCCGCCCCAGTGTGGCGGCCTGCCGATCGGCGCGGAGGGGTCGGGCTGGGCCGCGTTGGGCTCGGTCGCATCTGCGGCAAGTGGTGAGGGCACTCCGAAACGGTCCGCGGTGAGCTGCAGCGCGCGCTCGAGCTCGGCGCGCGAGCCGATGGGCTCGCTCTGGCGCGAGGCCCAGGCGCCCACCCGGCTCTGCCAGGGGCGCGAGGCGAAGTAGGCATCACTTTCGCCCGCGGTACTCTGCACGACGCGCCCCTCGAGGCGTACCTGACGGCCCAGCCGATCCCAGTGCATGACGGCCGCCGCGCGCGCGTTCTGCTTCAGGTCCCGCGCCTTCTGTGACCGATAGTTGCTGAAAAACGTGACATACCCTGGCCGCACGCGCAGGTCCTTGCACAGCACGACGCGCGCGTGCGGGTGACCCCGGCCATCGGCGGTGGCGAGCACCATCGCGTTGGCGTTCGGCTGGATGTCCGCCGCCGCGGCTTCCGCGAGCCAGCGCGCGACGAGCTCCAGCGGCTCGGCCGGCAGCGGCTCGGGCAAAAACTCTCGATGCGGCGTCATCTGCGGCATGGTAGCGGTATCGCGCGCGTGTCAGCGGTGTCGGGCGGTAGCGGCACCGCGCGCATGGTAGCGGCATCGGGCGGTAGCGGCACCTATACTAGGGTCCACCGACGATACCAGGACCCACCGACGCCCTGCGGGGCCAGACAGGAAGCTTCCGTGACCTTGGATGAACTGCGCCGCCAGCTGGATCGGCTGGACCGGCAACTGCTGGAGATCATCGCCGAGCGACAGTCGACCAGCCGCGAGATTGCGCGCGTAAAGCGCTCGACCGGCTACCCGACCCGCGACTATCGGCGCGAGCGCGAGGTCATCGTAGGCGCCCGGCAGGAAGCCGAGACGCTCGGAGTGCCGCCGGACACGGCCGAGGCGGTCATGCGACTGCTGATCCGCTCCTCACTGACGACGCAGGAGCGCGCCAGCGTCGCCGCTCACGGCTCGGGCAGCGGGCGGCGCGCGCTGGTGATCGGCGGTGCCGGCAAGATGGGCGGCTGGTTCGCGCAGTTCCTGACCTCACAGGGCTTCGACGTGCAGATCGCCGACCCGGCGGCGCCAGGGGCCCTGGCCGACTGGCGCGACAGCGATCTGTCGCATGACTTCATCGTGGTGGCAGCGCCGCTCGGGGCCACGAACCAGATCCTGCGACAGCTGGCCGAGCGGCGGCCGGGCGGGGTGGTGTTCGACCTGGGCTCGTTGAAGACGCCGTTGCGTGGAGGGCTGGAAGCGCTGCGCGCCGCGGGGGTTGCGGTGACCTCTCTGCATCCCATGTTCGGGCCGGACACCGAGCTGCTGTCCGGACGGCACGTGATTTTCATCGATCTCGGACATGCCGAGGCGCTGTCGCGCGCGCGCTCGCTGTTTGCACCCACCATGGCCGAACAGGCGGTCATGCAGCTCGAGGAGCATGACCGCCTGATCGCGTACGTCCTCGGGCTGTCACATGCGCTCAATATCGCGTTCTTCACCGCGCTCGCGGAGAGCGGTGCGGCCGCACCGCGCCTGCTCGAGCTGTCCAGCACCACCTTCGATGCGCAGTTCGACATCGCGGCCAAGGTGGCCGAAGAGAGCCCGGAGCTGTACTACGAGATCCAGCGGCTCAATGAATTCGGTGGCGAGTCGCTCGATGCGCTCGCCCGTGCCGTGCAGGCCGTGCGCGGCGCGGTGCTCGGCTCCGATCGGGCACGCTTCGTGGCGCTGATGCGTGCGGGGTACGAGTACGTGCAGGGCCGGCGGGAAACCGCCGCCAGGCGGGCCTGACGCGATCGCTGCGAGCTGCCCGCGGCCGCGCGGGCGCGCGCAGGGCCGCGCAGGGCCGCGCAGGGCCACGCAGCTGCGAACCCGTACGCTTGACCCCCAGCGCGGCCGGAGTAAAAGTCATCGTCATGCAGGACGTCATCGATCGCGACGGGTTTCGGGTCAACATCGGTATCGTCCTGATAGGGCCGGGCGGCCGCCTGTTCCTGGGCCGGCGCGCGCGCGGGCGTGGCGGCTGGCAGTTTCCCCAGGGCGGCGTCGGTCGCGGGGAGACACTCGAGGAGTCCCTGTTCCGCGAGCTGCGCGAGGAGATCGGGCTTGGGGCCGAGGATGTGCTGGTCCTCGGCCAGACACGCAACTGGGTGCGCTACCGGCTGCCGGCGCGCTACGTGCGGCACGACCTACGCCCGTTGTGCCTGGGCCAGAAGCAGCGCTGGTTTCTGCTGCGCTTACGGTCCAGCGCGGCTGCGTTCCGTTTCGATGCCACGACGCAACCGGAGTTCGATCACTGGCGCTGGGTCGATTACTGGGAGCCGGTGCGCGAGGTGGTGTACTTCAAGCGCGCCGTCTACCGGCAGGTCCTGCGGGAGTTCGGGCCGATGGTGTTTCCGGATGGGCTGCCCACCGAGATGCCGGGCGGCACGGCGCACGGGGCCCCGACGGCAACCGCCGAAGGTACCGCCTGAGGGGCCTGCCAGGCCCCTGGCACGGGCGATCAGCGACAGTGCAGAAAGCTCGCGGCCATGGATGAGATGCCCCCCCGGCTCGTCATCCGCCCGGAGCCCAGCGGGCAGCGCTGGTGGGCGGCCGGCGCGGCACTGGTATTGATGGGAGTGGCGATCTACCTGGCGTTCGAGGGTGGCCGCTATGTCGGCGGTTACGACGCGCTCAAGGCCACCGAGCAGCGCTTTGCGCTGCAGCAGAAGATCGATCGGCTGCAGAGCACCCAGCACCAGCTGCAGGTGCAGCTCGCCGCCGCGCAGGAGGCCCAGGTCTCGGACATCCGCGAGCGTATGGAGGTGGCGCGTACCATCGGAGAGTTGCAGGCGCAGGTGCAGCGCCAGCAGCGGGACGTCGAGTTCTACCGCGGCCTGCTGGCCCCGCAGCTCGGGCAGCAGCCCGACGTGGCCGTGCGAGTGCAGCAGTTTCACATCACCTCACTGGCCAAGGCACAGCAGTTCATGCTGCGCTTTACACTCAACCGAATCGTACAGCCGGATCGGACGGTCACAGGGTCACTGGCGATCACGGTGGACGGATTGCAGGCGGGTATGCCCGCGAGTCTGGACCTGGGGGCTTTGTCGGGCGGAAAGGCCGACCTGGCGTTCGATTTCCAGTATTACACCGATATCGAGCAGCCCATCACGTTGCCCGAGCGCTTCAAACCGGATTCTGTGACGATCGAGGTACGGCCGGCCCGCAAAGACATGGCACCCTACCGGCAGACCTTCATCTGGGAGGTCGATCCGATCTGAGGGGAGCATGTTCAGGCGACGCGAGAAGCATGATGTCGGTCGCATCGACACACTGATCGGCAAGAGCGCGAGCATCCAGGGCGATATCGATTTCTCCGGCGGGCTGCACATCGACGGGCGCGTCGCCGGCAGCGTGCGCGCCGCGTCGGACCGCGGGGCGCTGTCGGTCAGCGAGGACGGGGTCATCGAGGGCTCGGTGGCCGCCTCGCAGGTCGTGCTCAATGGCCGCGTGCACGGCGATATCTACGGCAGCGAGCGTGTGGTGCTCGGAAGCAAGGCCAAGGTGCACGGCAACGTGCACTACGGGGTCATCGAGATGGTCCTGGGTGCGCAGATCAGCGGCAAGCTGGTGCCCCGCAGCAGCGGCGCCGGGCCATCCGGCGAGCCGCCGGGTGGTGGCGGGAGCGACCGGGCCGCGACTGCGGGAGCGGATGACATGATCCAGGAGCCGGAGATCACCATCGAAGAGGATGACCCGGGTGTCGCCGCCTGACAGCAATCGGCGTCGCTCCAGCGGGGTCGCCGCCCGAGCAGGGCGTCTTTGACGCCCCCCGGGCCGCCCCCTAAACTTCCCTCCCATGAACGAAACAGCGACCCCTTCCGCGACCCGCCATGCGGGTTCAGGCTCTGGCGGCAGCCCGGAGGCCGATGCCGGCGAGCCGCTGCTCGTGTTCACGGATGCGGCGGCGCGCAAGGTCGGCGATCTGATCGCCGGTGAGGGCAACCCCAACCTGATGCTGCGCGTCTTCGTGCAGGGCGGCGGCTGCTCGGGGCTGCAGTACGGTTTCGAGTTCGATGAGCAGATGCAGGAGGGCGACACCTGCGTCGAGAATCAGGGTGTCAAGCTGCTGGTCGACCCCATGAGCTTCCAGTACCTCGGCGGCGCCGAGATCGACTATCGCGAGGGGCTCGACGGTGCGCAGTTCGTGATCCGCAACCCGAACGCGCAGACCTCGTGCGGCTGCGGCTCGTCCTTCAACGTCTGAGCCCCAGACGTTTGAGCCGCCGACCCCGTCCGTTTACCCATCCCGCCCCCTGATACGCGGCGCATGAGCCGCGCGACGCCCGCCATGTCCGAAGTCATCGCGGCGGTCGACCTGGGCTCCAACAGCTTTCACATGGTGGTCGCGCGCTACTCGCACGGCCAGCTGGTCATCATCGATCGGCTGCGCGAGATGGTGCGGCTCGCCAGCGGCGTGGGCGATGACGGGCGACTGGACAAAGAGGTCGGAGCGCGTGCCCTGGCCTGCCTGCAGCGCTTCGGGCAGCGCCTGCGCGACATGCACGCGCACAATGTGCGCGTCGTCGGCACCAACGCGCTGCGCATCGCGCGCCGCAAACAGGCCTTCCTGGAGCGGGCCCGCGAGGCCCTGGGATTCCCCATCGAGATCGTGTCGGGCATCGAGGAGGCGCGGCTGATCTATTCCGGCGTGGTCCACAATCTGCCGAGCGAGACGGGCCGCAGGCTGGTGATCGACATCGGCGGGGGCAGCACCGAGCTGATCATCGGGGAGCGCCACGAGCCGCTGCAGCTCGAGAGTCTGCAGATGGGCTGTGTATCGATGAGCCAGCGTTACTTTGCCGATGGACGCATATCGGCCAAGCGTGTCGAGCGTGCGCGACTGGCGGCGCGGCTCGAGCTCGAGCCGATCCAGGCGGTATTTCTACGCCGCGGCTGGGAGCGTGTGGTCGGCAGCTCGGGCACGGTGCGCGCGATTGCCGAGAGCCTGCGCGAGCTGGACCCCGCGGGCGGCGGTTACATCACGCCGGCGGGACTGACGCGGCTGGTCGAGCGGCTGGTGCGCGCCGAACATGTGCGCGCGCTGCCGCTCGTGGCGGTCACCGATGAGCGGCGGCCGGTATTCCCGGGTGGCGTGGTGATTCTCAGCGAGATCGTGCAGGCACTCGGCATCGAGCAGATGCGCTTCGGGGAAGGGGCGCTGCGCGACGGACTGCTGTACGACATGGTCGGACGCATGACGCGCTCGGATGCCCGCGAGCGCACCGTCGCCTCCATGCAGCGCCGCTACCATGTGGACATCGAGCAGGCCGAGCGCATCGAGAACACCGCGGTGCAGTTCCTGCAGCAGGTGCACGCGGCCTGGGAGCTCGATGACCCGCTCGCGGAGCTGGCGCTGCGCTGGGGGGCGCGGCTGCACGAGATCGGGCTGGACGTCGCGCACAACGGCTATCACCGCCATGGCGCCTACCTGCTCGATAATGCCGATATGCCCGGGTTCGCTCGCGAGGAGCAATTCCTGTTGGCGCGGCTGGTCGGCAATCACCGGCGCAAGCTCGCGCTCGAGCATCTCGAGGATCTGATCCCGCCGTGGGATCGGCTGGCGATCTACCTGATCGTGCTGCTGCGCCTCTCGGTGCTGCTGCATCGGGACCGCGGGCCGGCGGCGCTCGCGCCGATCGAGCTCGCCGCGCGTGCGCGCACGCTCGAGGTGCGCTTCCCATCGCGCTGGCTGCGCGAGCACCCACTGACCGCCGCGGACCTGCAGCAGGAGGTGGATTATCTGCGGGCGCAGGGACTGCGGTTGCGGGTGTTCGAGCGCGGGCGCGGGGGTGGTGGCTAAGGCCGGTGCTCGGAGCACGCGAGGGGCAGAGGTCTATCATTGGGTTCGGAATCTCTCGGGCAGATTCGGGGAGATGAATCTGCCCGAGAGATTCCGAACCCAACCATGGGGGTCTACCCGGATGTGCTGCGATCACCTGCCCGAGTAGCCGTCGCAATGCGAACGAATGTAAGTGCACTGCATATATCGGCATTCGCATTGTGCTGTTTGCCCGTGGTGTGGGCGACCAGGTCTTCGGCCGACGATGCAACCGGGCCTGTAAGCGCCGCAAACTCGATTCCGAATATGACCTGCACGCCACTCCCTCGCGTACAGGGGCAATCCCCTCCGAGCCAATGGAATGACTGCGTCGGCACATACACCTATCAGGACGGCAACGTTTACAGCGGTGAATTTCGTCGCGGCCTGCGGGACGGTTTCGGCGTACTGCAGATACACTTCATCGGGCAATCCGGGGACGATATTATCGGTTGGAGTGAGCCGGCTCTTTACGTGGGCAGCTTCAAGGATGGTCGCCTCAACGGCTACGGCCTGTTGATTACGAAATCCGGGGCTGCGTACGCTGGCAAGTTCAAAGACAACATTGCGCAATCCGGCCTAACCCAGAAGGGATGCCCGCGGGAGGCGCCTGCGAGCTGGGCGAATTGCATCGGCACGTACCGTTTCGCAGACGGCAATGTGTATCGCGGTGAATTCGCACACGGCCTCCCGGAAGGCATCGGCGCGCTTCAGGTCGACGCCGTAGGAAGTCCTGAGGACATGCAGATCAGGTTCCCGTTGCCTGGCGTATACGTCGGGCAATTCAAGGACGGAAAGCCTGGCGGGCAGGGCGCCGTGATCATGCGTGGCGCCGGCTATTTCGGAACGTTCTCCGATGACACGTTCAAGCCAGGCACCGTAGATAAGTCGGGTTCTTGATCCGGGTAGGCGCCGGCTGGGATCCCTTGGCGCCGTCCGGCAGGGTGCGGCCACCAACAGACGGTCACCTTCTCCGGCGACCTTTTCCTTACCGGGCCTTCGCCAGCGGTCCGCCGGGGCTGGCAAGACTGTGCATACCGGACGCTCACTGAATTTCACGTACCCCCAGTCCCTCGTGCGCTCGTGGGCGCGTCCGCTCTTGTTGCGCGTTGCGCAACACGGTATAGTGGGCACGTGATCCAGTCGGTCCGGCATAAGGGGCTGCAACGCCTCTACGAATCCGGCAGTGCTGCGGGAATTCATCCCGAGCATGCCATGCGGCTGCGGATCCTCTTGGTGGCGCTCGATGCAGCAACGAGCATCGG
>JASHSK010000335.1 GCA_030038755.1 Gammaproteobacteria bacterium | reverse complement strand
GCTTCGAGGATCGCCTGACGGTGCAGTACCAGATCCAGGAGATGCTGCGGGCCGAGCGCATTTTCGAGCCCGCCGGTATCGCCGAGGAGCTGGAGGCTTACAACCCGCTGATTCCCGACGGTACCAATCTCAAGGCGACGCTGATGATCGAGTATCCGGAGCGCGAGGAGCGCACGCGCCGCCTGGCCGAGCTGCGCGGCTTCGAGAGGCGCTGCTGGATGCGGGTGGCGGGCTTCGAGCCGCTGTACGCCATCGCCGACGAAGATCTCGCTCGCGAGGACGCCGAGAAGACCTCGGCGGTGCACTTTCTGCGCTTCGAGTTCGCGCCGCCCATGATCGCCGCTGCGCGCGGCGGCGCGGCGCTCGCGGCCGGGGTCGATCATCCACGCTACACCTTCAGCGCCGATCCTCTGCCCGCGCCGCTACGCAGCTCCCTGATCGCCGACTTCGACTGATCGACCCGGGCGGATCCCGCAGTGCGCCGCGCGAGGCGCCGCGGCCCCGAGCCCGTCGGCGAGCCCAAGCCCGTCGGCGAGCCCAAGCCCGTCGGCGGGCCCGAGCCCGTCAGCGAGCCCAAGCCCGTTAGCGGGCGGCGCTGCTCTGCTAGAATCCGCCGCGCCTGCGCGGCAGGCACCGCGAACCACGATCGATGGGATGAATGGCTGATACCTATACCGCTTCCGACATCGAAGTCCTGAGCGGCCTGGAGCCGGTGCGCCGGCGGCCGGGCATGTACGCCGACACCACGCGCCCGAACCACCTGGCGCACGAGGTCATCGACAACAGCGTCGATGAGGCGATCGCCGGCTACTGCAAGTCGATCGACGTCACGCTGTACAAGGACAACTCGCTGCAGGTCGCCGATGACGGCCGCGGCATGCCGGTGGACATCCATCCGAAGGAGAAGATCAGCGGCGTGGAGCTGATCCTCACGCGCCTGCACGCGGGCGGCAAATTCACGGAGGGCTCCTATAAGTTTTCCGGCGGCCTGCACGGCGTGGGCGTGTCGGTGGTCAATGCGCTCTCCAGTCACCTGGAGTGCTGGATCCGCCGCGGCGGCAAGGAATACAACATCGGCTTCAAGGACGGCCACGTCCACTCGAAGCTCGAGGTGATCGGCAGCGTCGGGCAGCGCAACACCGGCACCACGGTGCGCTTCTGGCCGGATGCGCAATTCTTCGATTCCGAGCGCTTCTCCGTGCCGGATCTCAAGCGCGTTCTGAAGGCCAAGGCGGTGCTGTGCCCCGGGCTGCGCGTGAGCTTCTTCAACGAGCAGAGCGGCGAGCGCGAGCAGTGGTTCTACACCGGGGATCTCGGCGCCTACCTGGTCGAGCAGCTGGGAACCGCGGAGCGTCTGCCCGCCGAACCCATCGTTGGGCAGCACTCGTCCGAACAGGACAGTGTGGACTGGGCGCTCGCCTGGTCGGTCGATGCCGAGCATCCGGTTGCCGAAAGCTACGTGAACCTCATTCCCACGCCGTCCGGCGGCACACACGTCAATGGGCTGCGCGCCGGCGTGGTGCAGGCGGTGCGCGAGTTCTGTGAGTTCCGCAACCTCGTGCCCCGCGGTCTGAAGCTGTCCGCCGAGGACATCTGGGATCGTGCCTGCTTCGTGCTGTCGGTGAAGCTGCGCGAGCCGCAGTTCGCCGGCCAGACCAAGGAAAAGCTCGTCTCCCGCGAAGCGGCCGCGCTGGTGGAGGGGCACGCGCGCGACGCCGCGGCGCTGTGGCTCAACCAGCATCCCGATGCCGGCGAGCGTATCGCGCAGTTCGCGATCGCCAATGCCCAGGAGCGCGCGCGCGCCGCGGCGCGCGTGGTGCGCAAGCGCACGCTCGGAGGTCCCACGCTGCCCGGCAAGCTCGCCGACTGCACCAACCAGGACCCGGCACGCTCGGAGCTGTTTCTGGTGGAGGGCGACTCGGCGGGCGGCTCGGCCAAGCAGGCGCGCGACCGTGAGTTCCAGGCGATCATGCCGCTGCGGGGCAAGATCCTGAACACCTGGGAGCTCGAGCCCGGCGAGATCGGCGCCTCGCAGGAGGTGCACGACATCAGCGTGGCGCTCGGCGTGGAGCCGGGCGGGAGCGATCTGGCGCAGCTGCGCTATCACCGCATCTGCATCCTGGCGGATGCCGATTCCGACGGTCAGCACATCGCAACGCTGCTGTGCGCGCTGTTCCTGCGACATTTCCGCCCGCTGGTGACGAACGGCCACGTGCACGTGGCGATGCCGCCGCTGTATCGCATCGATGCGGGCAAGCAGGTGCTGTACGCGCTCGACGACGCCGACCGCGACGCCACGCTCAAGCGGCTGGCCGCGGAGAATGCGCGCCTCAAGCCCACGGTGACGCGCTTCAAGGGGCTCGGGGAGATGAATCCGGCGCAGCTGCGCGAGACCACCATCGACCCGCGCACGCGCCGTCTGGTGCAGCTGACCATCGAGGCCAGGGACCGCACCGACAGTCTCATGGACATGCTGCTCGCCAAGAAGCGCGCCGCGGATCGTCGCGACTGGCTCGAGCGTAACGGCAACCTCGCCGAGGTGTCGGTCTGATGGCGGAGCAGCCGGTCAATTTCGAGGGCATCGAGCGCCGCGCGCTCGGCGTGTTCACCGAGAAGGCGTATCTCGACTACTCGATGTACGTGATCCTCGACCGCGCCCTGCCCGCGCTCGGTGACGGCCTGAAACCCGTGCAGCGCCGCATCATCTATGCGATGAGCGAGCTCGGGCTGTCGGCGGCCACCAAGCACAAGAAGTCCGCACGCACGGTCGGTGACGTCATCGGCAAGTTTCACCCGCATGGCGAGATGGCCTGCTACGAAGCCATGGTGCACATGGCGCAGGCGTTCTCCTACCGGTATCCGATCGTCGACGGGCAGGGCAACTGGGGCTCGCCCGACGACCCCAAGTCGTTCGCGGCCATGCGTTATACCGAGTCGCGCCTGACGCGCTACGCGGAGCTGCTGCTCGCCGAGCTCGAGCACGGCACGGTCGAATGGGTGGCGAACTTCGACGGCACCCTCGATGAACCGACCATGCTGCCGGCGCGGCTGCCGAACCTGCTGTTGAACGGCACGTCGGGCATCGCGGTCGGCATGGCGACCGATATTCCCCCGCACAACCTGCGCGAGGTGGCGGCGGCGTGCATCCATCTGCTCGACGAACCGGATGCCACCACGCGCGCTCTGCTCAAGCACGTCAAGGGCCCGGACCTGCCGACCGGCGGGGAGATCGTCTCCCCGCGCGCGGATCTGGTGGCCTTCTACGACAGCGGCAGCGGCAGCTTTCGCGCCCGCGCTACCTACGAGGTCGACGACGAGGGCCTGATCGTCATCGGCTCGCTGCCCTACCAGGTGTCGGGCAGCCGCGTGCTCGAACAGATCGCCGAGCAGATGCGTCAGAAGAAGCTGCCGATGGTGCAGGATCTGCGCGACGAGTCCGATCACGAGAATCCGACGCGCCTGGTCATCGAGCCGCGTTCCAGCCGCGTGGACGTCGTGCAGCTCATGACGCACCTGTTCGCGACCACCGACCTGGAGCGCAACTACCGCGTCAACCTCAACGTCATCGGCACCGACGGCCGCCCGCGTGTCATGGGGCTCAAGGCGCTGCTGAGCGAATGGCTGGAGTTCCGCCAGCACACGGTGCGCCGGCGCTTGCAGCACCGCCTGGAGAAGGTCGCACGCCGCCTGCATATCCTCGACGGGCTGCTGATCGTCTATCTGAATCTGGACGAGGTGATCCGCATCATCCGTCGCGAGGACGAGCCCAAGCCGGTGCTCATCAAGCGCTTCAAGCTCTCCGACGAGCAGGCCGAGGCGATTCTGGAGACCAAGTTGCGCCATCTGGCGCGCCTGGAGGAGATGAAGATCCGCGAGGAGCAGAGCGAGCTCAGCGAAGAGCGCGACGAGCTCAACGCGGTGCTCGGCAGCCGCGCGCGCCTGCGCAAGCTGGTGCGCGAAGAGATTCAGGCGGACGCCGAGGAGTACGGTGATGAGCGGCGCACGCGCATCGTGGAGCGCGCCGCTGCGCAGGCGATCGAGGAGAGCGAGCTGCTCGCCAACGAGCCGATGACCATCGTGTTGTCCACGGGCGGCTGGGTGCGCGCCGCCAAGGGTCACGACATCGATACGCGCGCTCTGTCGTACAAGAGCGGTGACGCCTTCCAGGCCGCCGCGCGCGGGCGCAGCACGCAGCAGGCGGTGTTCATCGACAGTACCGGACGCGCCTACAGCCTGCCCGCGCACACGCTGCCCTCGGCTCGCGGTCAGGGCGAGCCGCTCTCGGGGCGACTGGATCCGCCCGACGGCGCGCGCTTTGCGGGCGTGGCGATCGGCGAGCCCGAGGAGTTGTGGCTGCTCGCCACGGACGCCGGCTACGGCTTCACCGTGCGACTGAGGGAACTGCAGTCGCGCAATCGCGCCGGCAAGGCGGTGCTGCGTCTGACGGCGGGCGCGCAGGTGCTGCCGGCAGTGCCCGTGCCGCTGGCCGCCGCGGGCGCAGGGGCAGCGCCCGCAACGGATGTTGTGGATGCGAAGCGTGATGCCGAGAAGCGTGTCGCCGGGGCGGCCAAATCCAAAGGCTCCTCCGCGGCGCGCGATGCCGCTGCGGAAGAGGACGAGGAAGAGATGAGTGTACCGGGCGGACCGCCGCCCAGCCCCGAGGCGCGCGTCGCGCTCGTCAACAGCGAGGGACGGCTGCTGGTATTTCCGGCCAGCGAAGTGCCCGAGCTGCCGCGCGGCAAGGGCAACAAACTGTTTGGTATTCCTACCAGGAAGGCCGAGGCGCGCGAGGAGCTCATCGTCGCGATCTGTGTGCTGACGGCCGCGCAGTCGCTGGCCGTGTTTACCGGCGCGGATCGGCAGATGAAACTCACACCGGCGGATCTGAAAAATTACGCCGGTGCGCGCGCGCAGCGCGGCGCGCTGCTACCGCGCGGCTGGCGCAGCGTGGAGCGCATCGAGGCGGTTGGGTAGGGACTGCCGCCCTCTGGCAGCGATGCGAAGCCGGGCGCGGCGCCGCGCAGGCTGTCCGGAGAAAGCGGGCGCTCTCCTGAACGCGCGATGAACGGGCGGTCGCGGATGCCGGCGCTCGCTGCCGGTTCAGGTCGGTTGATCGCAGGCGTGGCTGATCAGCGATACGCGCGGTAATCCTTCACGACGCTGGTGCGTTTAATCCCGCAGATGGCAAGCGTTCTGGAGGGAAGGAAAATGTCAACTCGAGCTTCGCTGACTGCAACCGGCGCCGCGATCGCGGCGATTGCTCTGTTCGGTGCGAGCGGTGTCGCATCCGCCCGCGTGTATCTCGGCATCAACATTGGAGTCGCCCCTCCGGCGGTGCCCGCGGAAGTCGTGGGCGTTGCGCCCGCGCCCGGCTATGTGTGGACCGCCGGCTACTGGAACTGGATCGGCGGGCGCTACCTGTGGGTTCCCGGGCGCTGGATTGCGCCGCGGCCGGGCTTTTACTGGGTGCAACCGCACTGGGCACATGGGGGTTACGGCTGGCGCTTCGCCGGCGGACATTGGGCGCGCCGCTGAGCGCAGTGCATCGCCGCTGCATGAGGCCGGGCGCCGCGGCCACCACCGCGGTGCCCCGGTCAACCAGAGGCAGCGGGACGCCTCGTCAGAGGAAGGGATTCAATACCCTCGCGCCTGTCTGGCTGTAGTGGGCGGTATTACGCGTGGCAACCAGCCAACGCTGCAGGCGTTTCGCCTGAGGCCTATCGCCGCGGCATGCCGGCCCCTCACGACTCGCCCCACACCTGGCGGGCAACTTCGACCACGCGGCGCAGCTTCGCGAACTGCTCCTCTCGCGAGAGATGATTGCCGCGGCCGGCGCTGGCGAAGCCGCACTGCGGACTGAGCGCCAGCTGCTCGAGCGGCAGATGGCGCGCCGCCTCGTCGATACGCCGGGCCAGCTCCGCGGCCGGCTCGAGGGCCGCACGCTTGCTGGTCACCAGTCCGAGTACCACCGTCTTGCCTCGCGGCACCAGGCGCAGCGGCGAGAAATCCCCGGCACGCGCCGAGTCGTATTCGAGGAAGTAGCCGTCGGCCTCGACTTCGTTGAACAGTGTCTCGGCCACCGGCTCGTAGCCCCCTTCGGCCAGCCAGGAGCTCTCGAAATTACCGCGGCACAGGTGCAGGCAGACCACCATGTCGCGCGGGCGGCCGGCGATCGATCGGTTGATCAGACGCGCGTAGCGATGCGGCAGCTGCTCGGGATCCTCACCCATGGCATGCGCCTGCTCGCGGAACTTCGGATCGCACAGATAGGCGAAGTTGACCTCATCGAGCTGCACGTAGCGGCAGCCTGCGGCGGCCAGGTCGGCGATCTCCTGCGCGTACAGTCGTCCGAGGTCTTCGTAGAACGCCTCGAGGTCCGGATAGGCGGTGCGGTCGATCGCGCCGCGGCCGCCGCGAAAGTGCAGGACGCTGGGCGAGGGCAGGGTCTGCTTGGGGACGGCGTGCGCCACCGATTTCAGAAAACGGAAGTCGTCGACGAAGATCGGTCGTGGCCGGCCGAGCCGGCCGGTGACGCGCAGTGCCGAGGGTTGCATCTGGATGTCGCCCGCCTCGGAGTGAAAGCTGACCTTCACGGGCGAGTGCACCTGCTCGACGTTGCTGAAGCGCGTCAGAAAATCCACATGCCAGTAGGCGCGCCGGAACTCACCGTCGGTGACGCTCTGCAGTCCGACGTTCTGCTGCT
>JASHSK010000334.1 GCA_030038755.1 Gammaproteobacteria bacterium | reverse complement strand
AGCGCACGGCAGGGTGTGGTATGGCCACGACGCAGTCCAACCGAAGCTTCGCGGTCGCCGGTCCGCTCGGCAAGGACGTGCTGCTGTTCCGCGAGCTCGGCGGCAGCGAGCAGGTCAGCGGTCTGTTCGAGCTGCGCTACGAGCTGCTCAGCGAGGCAGGCAATCTCGATGCCGACCGGATCCTCGGGCAGGGACTGACGCTGAGCCACCGCCTGCTGGGCGGCGGGACACGCTACCTGCACGGAATCGTGACGGAGTTCTCTCAGATCGGCTACCGGCAGCGCTATCACGAGTACCGCGCCGTCGTGCGACCCTGGCTGTGGCTGCTGACGCGCACCGCCGATTGCCGCAGCTTTCAGGACATGCGCGTGCCCGACATCTTCGAGAAAGTGGTCAAGGGAGCGGGCTTTTCCGACTACAAGCTCAATCTGCAGTCCACGTATCAGCCGCTGAGCTTCTGCGTGCAGTATCGGGAAACCGATTTCAACTTCGTCAGCCGGCTGCTCGAGCACGAGGGCATTCATTACTACTTCGAGCACAGCGACGGGCGCCACGTCATGGTGCTGGCCGACGATCCATCGGCGCACTCGACGATCGATGGCTACGAGAGCATCCCGTACCTGCCACCGGGGCTGCATACGGCCGTGCGCTCCGAGGAGCACCTGTTCGACTGGTCGGCTACCCGAAGGGTGCAGAGCAACGCCTATGCGACCGGCGATTTCGATTTCGAGGCACCGCGCAAGCCGCTCGCCGCCACCACCAGCGTGCCGCGGCAGTACGCGCGTGAGAATCTGCAGATCTTCGATTACCCCGGACCGGTCGACAATCTCGACCCCGCAGAGTCCAGGCGCATCGTCAAGGTCCGTCTGGACGAGCTGCAGTCCGGCTATCTCGTGGCGCGCGGCCACGGCGATGCGGCCGGGCTCGCGCCCGGATTCAAGTTCACGCTTGCCGACTATCCACGCAGCGATTTCAACATCGAATATCTGGTGCTGGCTGCGCAATATTCGATGAGTTCGGATGCGTACAGCACGGACGGTGGCGCGGGGAGTGCCGGTGCGGGTAGTGCCCGCGCTGGTAATGGCGGTGCCGGGGATGTCTGCTCCATCGCCGTACAGGCAATCGATGCACGCACCTCCTATCGGCCCGCGCGCGTCACGCCCAAGCCGCTGATCCACGGTGCACAGACGGCGGTCGTGGTCGGGGAAGGCAGCGCCGGGGGCACCGAGCAGATCTACACCGACAAGTACGGCCGCGTGAAGGTGCAGTTTCGCTGGGACCGCTACTCCAAGGCAGATCAGAGCAGCTCCTGCTGGGTGCGAGTCGCCCAGCTGTGGGCGGGCAAGCAATGGGGCGCCCTGCACCTGCCGCGCGTGGGCCACGAGGTGCTGGTGGAGTTTCTGGAAGGCGATCCGGATCGCCCGATCATCACCGGTCGCGTCTACAACGCGGACAATATGCCGCCCTATGCGCTCCCGGACAGCGCCACCCAGAGCGGCATCAAGACCCGCAGCTCGGAGGACGGTGCAGCCGAGGACTTCAATGAAATCCGCTTCGAGGACAAGAAGGGCTCGGAGCTGCTGACGCTGCACGCACAGAAGGACATGACCACGGTCGTCGAGCACGACCGCTCGCTGTCCATCGGCCATGACGAGACCGCCTCGGTGGACAATGATCGGCACGGCAAGGTCGGCAACAACGAGACCTGCGACGTCGGCAAAGATCATCAGACCACCATCGGCCAGAACGAGACACGCAGCGTTGGACAGGATCGTTCCACTGACGTGGGCGGTAATGACAAATTGACCGTCGGCCAGGACGAGACCCGCAGCGTTGGGCAGAAATACGTGCTGACGGCCGGCGATGAGATCTCGCTGCAGACCGGCGCTTCGAGTCTGGTGATGAAGAGCGACGGCACCATCGAGCTGCAAGGGGCCTCGATCAAGCTGACTGCGAGCCAGGCGATCAAGCAGAGCGCAGGCGATTCGGTCGAAGTGGACGGCATGCAGATCAAGCTGTCCGGCACGACGATCGACGTACAGGGCACCAAGACCTCCGTGGAGGGGACACTGCTGGATCTGCAGGCCTCGGCGGTTGCCTCGCTCAACGGCGCCCTGACCAAGATCGGTTAGGCGGCGGCAGTGATGCTGGAACCCTTCGATCCGACATCGGCCAAGCCAGCCAAGGGTCTGGTGACGGCCAAGGGCTTGAGTGACGCGGCGCTCACCCGTCTCGATGCCGCGACGAACCTGCGAGGCTACATCGAGCGGCTGCTCGCCGAGGGACTGCCCGCCGATGCGCTCAAGGTCATCGTGCAGGCGTTGCCGGCGCAGTACGTGGTCGCCTGGTGCTGCGAGTGCGTGCGCAACAGCCTCGATGGCAACGGTGCGGCGATCGAGGCGGACCGCGCCGGCGTGCGCTTGGCCGAGCAGTGTCTGCGCGACCCGAGCGAGAGCAATCGGCAGTTGTGCCTCGATTATGCGCAGGCCGGGCGCTACGGCTCCCCGGGTGCCTGGTTGGCCACTGCCGCAGCGTGGGCCGAGGGCAGCCTCTCGCCCATCAGCGGCGCGCCCGTGCCGGCCCCGCACCGCGCAGTGAGCGATGCCGTCATCGCTGCGCTGAAGATGGCGGCGGCGCGTGCTGGCGCCGATCGCGAGCCGCGGCTCACTGCCTACGCCACGCGGGCTCTGATCGTCTTTGGTACCAACTGACACGAGGAATCTGCGATGCCCCCTGCCGCCCGTGTCTCCGACATGCACGAGTGCCCCATGGTCACGCCGGGGGTGCCGCCGGTGCCGCACGTCGGGGGGCCGATCCTCCCGCCGGGGGTTCCCACCGTGCTGATCGGCGGATTGCCGGCTGCGGTCATGGGCGGGGTATGTACCTGTGTAGGACCGCCGGCTCCGATCGTGCTGGGTTGCCCGACGGTGCTGATCGGGGGGCAGCCCGCAGCGCGCATGGGTGATGCGACCGGCCACGGCGGCACGATCGTCGGTGGCTGCCCGACAGTGCTGATCGGCGGTTAGCAGGAGATCCTCTTGGCCCTGCTCCTCGAAGTGACCAGTCCGCACGCCGCCTCGATGGGGGCCAATGCGCGCAGGCTCCTGGGCGAGACGGAGCTCAAGATCGGACGCGAGCCGGGCAACGACTGGGTCTTTCCGCAGGAATACGTCTCGCGACGGCAGGCCATCATTCGCTGCATCAACGGCATGTACTTTCTCGAGCAGATCGGCAGCTGCCCGCTGACGATCAACGATGCCGCGCGCCCGCTCGAGCGCAACCGCATTGCGCGACTGTCCCCGGGGGATCGGCTCCTGATCGATGACATCGAGATCGTCGTCAGCGAGGTGGATCCTGTGCTCGCGCCGCAAATGTCCGTGAATGGCGCCAGCGCGCCGGCCGCCGAGCCGCTACGCTCACCGGCGGGCGCGCCTGGGTCAAATGTCTCTGCCGCGTCAAATGTCTCTGCCGCTGATCCGCTGGCCGCCTTCGGGCCGCCGTCCGGGGCCGGCGGCACGAGTGTGGATCCGTTGGAGCTGCTCGGAGTCAGCGCCACGGGAGTGCATCCGGTTAGGGCGGCGCCTGCACCGTCGCCGCCGTCGATTCTCGATGAGGCGCTACCGCTCAGCCCGAAGCCCGCGCGGCCGGCAGCAGGCCCAGGTCCATTGGAGGACGATTGGTTCGCCGCCAAGCCGCCGCCGATGGCGGCGCCCCGGCCGGTGCCGCGGCCCGCCGAACGAGCGCCTTTGCCTGCCGAGCCGGCGGTGCCAGCGATGCCGGCGGTGCCGTCGACGCCGTCGCCGCCACCGGCAACGAGCGGGGTTCTCGGGGAGTTGCTCCGCGGAGCGGGGCTGGATCCCTCGAATGCGGCGATTTCTCCGGAGGTCGCGCGGCAGCTGGGTCAGGTGCTGCGCATCGTGGTCGAGGGAACGATGCAGGTGCTGCAGGCTCGCAATGAGATCCGCCGCGAGTTTCGATTACCGACTACGCAGGTGGCTCGCAGGGACAACAATCCGTTAAAGTTCTCCGCGGATGCGGCCGATGCGCTTCACAAACTCCTGGTACAGAGAAGCTCTGCGTACCTGGATTCCGTCGGCGCGTTTGCCGACGCATTCGATGACATCCGCGCGCATCAGCTCGCGATGCTCGAGAGCCTGCGCGCGGCCTTCAATTACATGCTCGGTCAGTTCGATCCGCAGGTGCTCGCCCAGCAGCTCGAAAAGGGCAACGCGCGCGTGGTGAGGGGTCTCGGCGGCAAAACCAAGCTCTGGGAATCGTTCGCCGCGCGCTACGCGGATCTGCAGGCCGATCGTGACTTTGCTTTTCGCCGGCTGTTTGGTGAGGAGTTTGGCAAGGCCTACGAGCAGAATCTCAGTCGCCTCAAGCGTACGATCAAGGACGGGGACGTCGAGCGCTAGCGCAGGCTCGAGGAGGATACGATGGTTCGGATCGACAGGCGGATCTTGGCTGCGACGCTCACCTGGGCAGCACTGAGCCTGGCGCTTGTAGCGTGCAGCGGCAAACTACCGCTGCTGCCGGCCCGCAAGGCCCCGGCTCCTGCCGTCCCTACGGATGTGCAGCTGAGCATCGTCGCATCGCCCGACGTGAATCCGGACAGCAGTGGGCGCGCCTCGCCGGTGCAGGTGGATGTCTATCAGTTGCGCGATGCGGGTGCGTTCATGAGCGCCGATTTCGATGCGGTAACGACCCAGGCCGCCAGCACCCTGGGGTCCGCGTTGCTCGATATGCAAAAAAAGATGGTGCCGACGGGAGCATCGGTGGTGCTGCCCCTGAAGATCGATCCGCAGACGCGGATGCTAGGTGTCGTGGCCGAATTCAGCGACCTCAGTGGTGGCCACTGGCGCATCACGAGTGCGTTGCCGACCGGGGGGTCGCGGAAGGCTTCCAAGACTCAGACACTGCGCATCCGAGTGGATCATCAGACGGTCAGTGTGGTGACCGGCGCGGCCGGCAAGAGAAGTTAATCGATGTCCGAGCGCAGCAAGGTGATCTGGTCGGAAGGGCTGTTCCTGCGACCACAGCATTTTCAGCAGCAGGAGCGCTACTTCGAGTGGTACATGGAGCACCGCGCGGCGGGATTGCGTCCGCACGCCTGGGGCTTCGAGGAGCTGGACATCGATACGGGCACTCTGGGGAAGCTATCGATCCGCCGCGCGCGCGGAGTGTTTCCGGACGGCACGCCGTTCTCGATTCCGGAGACCGACCCGCCGCCGGCGCCCCTGGAGCTGTCTGCCGGCGTGCGCGACCGGCGTGTTTACCTGGCATTGCCGTTGCGGCGCTTTGGATCGATCGAAAGTGACCGGCGCAACGGCACCGAGGGGCTCGCGCGCCAGCTGGTACGGGTAGTAGAGGTCCGCGACGTCACGCTCGAGTCGGCGGCCACCGCGCCGATCGAGATCGGCGGGTTGCGCATGCGCATGCTGCTGGAGGGCGCGCCGACCGAGGATTTTGTCTGCATCCCGCTGGCCCACGTGCAGGAGTGCCGCCCCGATGGGCAGGTGCTGCTCGATGGGGGCTTCATGCCCACGGCACTGCGCGTACAGGCGTGTGCGCCGTTGAGTGCGTTCCTGGACGAGCTGCACGGCCTGCTGCATCAGCGGGGTGAGGCGCTGGCCAATGTGGTCAGTGGTCACGGTCAGGGCGGGGTGGCGGGTCTGCGCGATTACCTGCGCTTTCAGGCGATGAACCGCTACGAGCCGCTGGTGCGCCATTTTACGCAGCTCGCGGGTCTGCACCCCGAGGAGCTATATCGCTGGCTGCTGGTCATCGCGGGGGAACTGGCGAGCCTGGCCGCCGATGGGCGGCGCCCGGCGCTGTTCCCGGTGTACCAGCATGAGGATCTGCGCGCCTGCTTCGAGCCGACCATCGCCGCGCTACGTGCCTATCTGGACGCCAAGCTCCTCAGCGCGGTGGTCGCGATTGCGGTGGAGATGCGTCAGCCCAATGTGTACCTGGCGCGCATCGACGACGCCACGCTGATCGACTCGGCGATGTTCGTGCTGGCAGCCAAGGCAGCCCTGCCGCGCGAGGAACTGCGACGACGGCTGCCGCAGATGATGACGATCGCGCCGGCGGTGCGCCTCAAAGCGCTCGTCGAGGGGGTGCTGCCGGGCCTGGAGCTCTCGGCGCTGCCGCAGATTCCGCCGCAGGTGCCGTTCATGGCCGACTACGTGTACTTCGAGGTCAATCGCAGCGGCACGCTGTGGAAGGACATGAAAGGCTCGGGGGCCTTCGGCCTGTTCGTCGGGGAAGGTATCCCCACCCCGGCATTTCTCATGTGGGCGATCCGGGGGAGTTGAGCCGTGGGACCCGACAGCGGTGATGGCGTCGCGCCGCCGCGCAACAGGACGGTACTGCGACCGCAGCCGGGCGGACGAGGACCGGTGCGGGGAGCCGGGGGTGCCGCCTCCGGGTCGGCCGCAGGCGGCGCCGCTGCCTCTGCGCCTGCCGCCTCTGCGGCCGCCACGTCGGAGGCGAAACTGGCGGTTGCCGATTTCGTGGCGGCAGGCGCCAACCCGCTGCTCGCGGCCGCTGGCCCCTTGCTGACGCTGGCAGCCAGCATCGGCGCGACAGCTTACCAGGCCGATGTCGAGGGGCTGCGACGACAGGCTGTGGAGGCGATCAAGACGTTCGAATCACAGGCGCGAGCCGCAGGGGTGGCGGCCGACGAGGCGACGATCGCGCGCTACGTGCTGTGCACGTTCCTGGATTCCGCAATTCTGCAGACTCCGTGGGGCGGGCAGACGGTGTGGGGGCCGCGCTCGCTGCTGCTGCTGTTTCATCACGAGGCGCAGGGCGGGGAGAAGTTCTTCCAGATCGTAGATCGCGTGAGACAGGATCCGGCGCGGTATCTGGATCTGATCGAGCTGCAGTACGTGTGCCTGGCGCTGGGCTTTCAAGGCAAGTATCGCGATGACCCCGGCGGTCGCGCGGCGCTGCAGGGGCTGCAGGATGAGCTGTATCGGCTGATCCGCGCGCGTCGCCCAGGCGCGGGCGTTGTGCTTTCTGCGCACTGGCAGGGACTCACGCAGCCGACCACGCGCGGCTGGCAACTGCTGCCCTGGTGGGTGGTGGCGGTAGGGGCGCTCGTGGTGGTGCTGGCAGTGTTGATCGGACTGCGTGCCAAGCTCAGCGGTCAGGCCGCGCCGATCGTCGCGGCGCTGGCCGCGCGCGGGGTGGAGAGCGCCTATCAGGCGCCGGCGAGCGCTCGGCCGGCCGGCCGGCTCAAGCAGCTGCTTGCGCCCGAGGAGCGCGCCGGTGAGCTCGCGGTCGAGGAGTCGGGTAGCAGGACGCTGATTACGCTGCTGATCCCCGACCTGTTCCGGAGCGGCAGCGCGCAGGTGTCGGCCGGGCACGAGACGCTGTTTGCCGCGATCGGCCGGGCGCTGCAGATGGTGCCCGGACGCATCACGGTGGTCGGACACACCGACGATCAACCGGTGCATTCCTTCCGCTTCGCCGATAACTTCGAGCTATCTCGTGCGCGCGCGATCACGGTGGCGCAGCTGCTCAAGCCCGAGCTCACCGACTTCTCGCGTGTACAGTGGACGGGTCTCGGTGACACTGACCCGCGCTACAGTCCTCCCGACACGCCCGAGAATCGTGCTCGCAATCGGCGCGTCGAAATCATCCATATCGCCGAGTGATGCCATGGCGCGCCTGCTGAAGTCACGTTGGTTTCTGACGCTCCTTGGCGTACTGCTGCTGTGCGCATTGATCTGGTTCATCGGCCCCTACTTCGCGTTCGCTGGCCGCGAGCCACTGGCGAGCGCCACGCAGCGTCTGGTCGCGATCCTGGTGGTGTTCGTGGTCTGGGCGTTGCTGTGGCAATGGCGCCAGTGGCGTGCGGTGCGGGCCGGCGAGCAGCTGGCCGCGGGTGCAGGTGCGGGCGTAGGTGAGGGGGCCGGAACGGCGGATGCCCGCGGGCCGAGAGCTTCCGCGGCGTCGGCCGGCGCGCCTGGGGCGATCGGCGGCGCCGATGCACAGCTCGGTGCGCGCTTTGACGAGGCACTCGCGGCGCTGCGTAAATCCAGGCAGGGCGCGCGCAGCCTGCTGGAGCTGCCCTGGTACGTGATCATCGGGCCGCCGGGCGCCGGCAAGACCACTGCACTGAGCCACTCGGGGCTGGAGTTTCCGCTGTCCGACCGCTTCGGCAAAGCCGCGGTGCGCGGGGTGGGCGGTACCCGCAGCTGTGACTGGTGGTTCACGACCGAGGCGATTCTGCTGGATACTGCGGGGCGCTACACCACCCAGGACTCGGATGAGCGCGTCGACCGTGCCGGCTGGCTGCAGTTTTTGAGGCTGCTCAAGAAGCAACGGCCGCGCCGACCGATCAACGGGGTGCTGCTGGCACTGAGCATCGCGGATCTCGCCGGTTTCACGGACAGCCAGCGCGAAGCGCACGTGACGGCGGTACGGCGACGGCTCGAGGAGCTGCACCGCGAGCTCGGCATCCGCCTGCCGGTGTATGTGCTGCTGACCAAGGCGGATCTGATTGCGGGCTTCAGCGAGCACTTCGATGACCTGGACCAGCGCGAGCGCGCGCAGGTCTGGGGCGTGACGTTCGAGTGGGAGATCTCTCGTCAGGGACGCGCCTATGAGGGACTCAGTGGGGAATTCGATCAGCTGATCGCGCGTCTCGCAGCGCGCGTCCCCGATCGGCTGCAGGCGGAGCGTGATGCCGGCCGACGGCGCGCGATCTTTGCGTTCCCTCAGCAGCTGGCGGGCTGCCGCGACAGTGTCACTGCGTTCGTGCGTGATGTGTTTGCGAGTACGGCGCTGGATGATCGGGTGTGGCTGCGGGGAGTGTATTTGACCAGTGGTACGCAGGAGGGCACGCCCGTCGATAGGATGATGGGAGCGCTCGCCCGCACCTTCGGACTCGGCGTGCAGGCAGTCGGCGCGGCGCCCGCACAGGGCAAGGCGTTCTTCATTCAACGGTTGATGCGCGAAGTGGTGTTCGGCGAGGCGGGCCTGGCCGGCAGCGATCGGCGCGTGGTGTGGCGGGGGGCTTCGGCGCAGGCCGCGGCTTACCTGGGGATCGCCGCGGTCGCGGTGTTGCTGGTGCTGGGCATGCTGGTGAGTTACCGGGCCAACTCCACGTACCTGGCCACGGTTGCGCAGGCCGCGGCGCCGCTGGCACAGATTCCCGCCGCCGGCGGCAACGCGGCGCTGCCGCAGACCCTGCCCGCGCTCGATGCCCTGCAGGCGGTCGTGCAGGCGGCCGGCCAACGTCAGGCGCCGTGGCACATGCGGTTGGGGCTCTTTCAGGGCGGACGCATGCTGGCAACCGCACAGGATGCGTACGTGCGCGAGCTGAACGCGAGCCTGGCGCCCGCGGTGGCACGCGACTTCGCCACCGGCATCGTGGATTCCGCCACCTCGCCGGACCGCCTGTACGAGTACCTCAAGGCTTATCTGATGCTCGGCGAGCCGCAGCGGCTCAACAGCGCCCAGATGCGGCAGATTGCGCATCCGGAGTGGCAGCGCGCATTCGCCGCCGATCCCGAGACCGGGGCACGCGTGTCGGCGCACTTCGATGCGCTCACCGAAGACCCGGCGCGCGTGCAGCCAGTGGCGATCGATTCCGATCTGGTGGGGCGCGCCCGCGCCTCGCTGCAGCAGGCTTCGCTGCCGCTGCTGATGTATTCGTGGTTACGCCTCAAATACGCGGACGATACGGCGCAGGCCCTGCGGCTGGATCGCGAGCTTGGGCTCGGTGCACAGGAGGTGTTCATTCGCCGCGGCGAGCCCTTCAGCGAGCCCTTTCCGGCCCTCTACACGCGCGCCGTGTTCGAGGACTTCAATACCACGGGCAAGCCGCAGCTGGTGCAGCAATTCCTCGCCGACGGCTGGGTATTCGGTGATCAGGCCCCCAGCATCACGCAGTCCCCGCAGCTCGCGGCCGGGGTGGATCAACTCTACGAGCAGGACTACATCCGCTCCTGGGATCAACTGCTCGCCGATATCAGCTTGCGTCCGGCGCGCGATACTGCAGATGCGATCGCGATCCTCGGCACGCTCTCCGGGCCCACCTCTCCGCTGAAACGGCTACTGGCGCTGACCGCGGCGAACACGGATCTGCTGAAGGCCGCGCCAGGCGGCAGCTTGTCGGCCGCGGCGGCGGCCAAGGCCGGCGCGCTCGGCGGGTCACTCGACAAGCTGCTGGGTGCGCAGACGGGTCCGGCGCCGGGGAGTCTGGTGACCGCGCACTTTGCAGCCGTGGATGCGCTGGTGGAGGGTTCCGCGGGCGCAGCGCCCATCGACCAATTGCTCTCCCTCATGACGCAGGCCCAGCAGCAGCTGCAGGCCACCAGTGGTCTGGGCGGTCAGCCCGGCTCTCCCGCAGTGCTGGCCTCGATCCAGAATGCACTGGGTGCACTGCGGGCACAGAGCGCGCAGATGCCGCCGGTGGTTCGCGGTCTGATTGCCGGCCTGAGCGGTCGGGCCAGCACGGTCACGATGACGGTCGCGCACACGGATCTGGTCGATCGCTACGACACGCAGGTGCTGGCTCCGTGCCGCGAGCTGTTAGGCAACCGCTATCCGTTTCAGCGCGACAGCGCCGAGGATGTGACGCTCGATGACTTTGCGCGCGTGTTCGGTCCCGGCGGTTTGTACGATGCGTTCTACCAGGCCAATCTTGCGGCGCTGGTTGATACCTCGCACCAGCTGTGGCAGTGGCGAGCGGGCGCGCAGGCAATCGGTGGTTCGGCGGCGCTGCTCGAGCAGTTTCAGCAGGCAGCACGCATCCGCGCAGTATTTTTCCCGCCCAGTGCGCCGTCTCCGCAGGTGCAGTTCACCGTTTCGCCCGAGGAGCTCGATGCGAGCGTTAATCGAGTGCGCCTGCAGGTTGACGGGCAGAGCTTCGAGTACCACCACGGCCCGCCGCGCACGGTGAGCATGAGCTGGCCCGGCGGGACGGTGGGGGGGGCGGCCACCGTGGTGTTCGATCTGCCGGATGGCTCGCAGACGCAGCTGTCTTTTCAGGGTCCCTGGGCGCTGTTCCGGCTTCTCGATCAGGCCAGTGTGCAACGCGAGTCGGAAACAGATTTTCTCGTGACGTTCCGGATTCAGGGCCGGCAGGTGCGCCTGCGCCTGCAGGCGGCCTCGGTCCGCAATCCCCTGGCACGTCAGGAGCTGGCGAGCTTCCACTGCGAATAGTCCCGTGCCGATCGGTCTATACGGCAAGCTTCCAAGCCACGGGGACTTCCTGCAGCGAGCGGTGGGCGACGCGTTCGTCAACGATTGGGATGCGTGGCTGCAGGCTGGGCTGTCGAGCTCGCGGCGCGCGCTCGGTGACGGCTGGCTCGACGTCTACCTGACCAGTCCCGTCTGGCGCTTCGCGCTGGCGGGCGGTGTGCTCGGTGTGCCCGCCTGGGCTGGGGTGCTGATGCCGAGTGTGGATCGGGTGGGGCGCTACTTCCCGTTGACGCTGGTTGCGGAGCTGCCGCCAGCGGCTCGGCCCTGCGAGGTGGCGGTGATCGCTCGAGGGTGGTACGACTGGAGCGAGGCGCTGGGGCGCGAGGCCCTCGAGCACGACGTACTCGATTTGGACCAGTTCGAGGGGCAGCTGGACGACAGCGCCGCACTGCTGCGGCTCGAGCACCTGCGGGAGGGCGCACTCGAGCTGCCGGGAGCGGCCGAGACTGGCCAGCCTCTGTGGCGGCTGCCGCTCGGCGCCGACGCCGATATGGGACAGTTCTTCGCGCGGCTGGCCGCCGAGCTGCTCGGCCAGCAGCTCGGGCCACTGGCGCTTTGGTGGACGACCGGCTCCGAGCACCTGAGCCCCACGGCGCTGATGACGCGCGGCTTGCCACCTGCCGCGCGCTTCACAGAGTGGCTCGGTGCCTTCGGTGACGCCGGCCCGATCGACCGGCTGCTCGCAATCCCGCCGGTTCGCTACCGCAGTGCCGCCGTGAGCGATGTGGGCCGCTGGCGCGAGGAGAATCAGGACGCATTCCTGGAGCGCAGCGCCGAGGGTCTGTGGCTGGTGGCCGACGGCATGGGGGGGCACCGCGATGGGGCACTGGCCAGCGCACTGATCGTGCAGCACGCGCAGCGCGCGCCGCTCAGCGGCGACCTGACGGCGATGGTGCAGGCGATAGCCGAGGCGCTGCATAGCGCGCACGCGGAGCTCGCACAGCGAGCGGCGGCCGAGCCTGGATTTGATGCGGGCTCTACGGTTGTGGCGCTGTGCCTGCGCGCGGGTGAAGGGGCAGCGTTGTGGGTCGGGGACAGCCGCCTGTACCGTTGGCGCGGCGGAGAGCTCCTGCAGCTGACGCAGGATCATTCGGTCGCGGCCGAATCCGCACTAGGATCTCGAGATCCGGACGGCTACATCATCACGCGCGCAGTCGGCGGACCGAACGAGCTGCAGATCGACGAGACTCGCTTCGATGCGCAGCCGGGCGATCGCTTCCTGTTGTGCACGGACGGGTTATATGCCGACCTCACGAGTGCGGAAATCAGTGAGAGCCTCGGCGCGCTCGATACCGCGGCGGGGGTGTCGCGACTGCTCGCGCTCGCGCTGGAGCGCGGCGGCAAGGACAATGCCACGGGGGTGCTCGTAGCGGTGCTGCCGCCGGGCGAGGACGAGCCGGACCTGCGAGATGAGCGCGACGCGGTCACCGCCCAAGCGGGCAGCGAGCACAGATGAACGAGCAGGATGCGCGCACTCGACTGCGTCCGACTCCGGCGGGTGTGGCGCCGGAGGCCGGCGCGACGCGCCTGCGAGCGCCAGCCGCCGAGGCTACCCGCCTGCGGCGCGTCGGGGTCGGGGCTGGAGTCGAGGCCAGGACTGACGAGCGCGCTGAGGCCGATGCGACGGTCGGGGGGCGTGGCGCGGCGGAGGCGCTGCAACCGGGCAGTCTGATCCGCGGGCGCTACCGGCTCGAGGCGCTGATCGGGCAGGGCGGCATGGGGCAGGTGTGGCGTGCGAAGGATCTGCTGCTCGAGCAGGCCAACGATCCCCGTCCTCTGGTGGCCCTCAAGCTCCTGAATCGTGATTTCGAAGCCCATCCTGATGCATTCATGGCCCTACAGCGCGAAGCGGGTAAGGCACAGCAGCTCGCGCATCCCAATATCGCCACCGTGTACGGCTTCGATCGCGATGAGCCCACAGGCCGCTCGTTCGTGACGATGCAGCTGCTGGAAGGCGCATCGCTCGAGGAGCTGATCGGGCAGCACCACGGCCACGGTGTCGTACGTCGCGTCGCGCTGCCGATTCTGCGCGGTATCGCCGAGGGGCTGAGCTACGCGCACCGCAAGGGGATCGTGCATTCGGATCTCAAGCCCGCGAATATCTTCCTGCTGCGGGACGGGACCGCGAAAATCCTGGACTTTGGTATTGCGCGCGCGGTGCCGGTTTCGGAAGACGCCGTCCCGGATACGTTCGATGCCGGTTCACTCGGTGCCTATACCGAGCCGTATGCGACCGCCGAGATGATCCGAGGGGAGGCCCCATCGCCGAGCGATGACCTCTATGCGCTCGCGGTGATCGCCTGTGAATTGCTCGAAGGACGCCATCCTTTCGGGGGGCTGAGCGGCACGCAGGCGTCGGCTGCACAGGCCCGCCCGCCGCCGCTGCGCCAGTTGAAACGGCACGAGCGTCGCGCGCTGCTTGCATCGTTGTCGTGGGAGCGCGCGGCGCGTCCGCGCGATGCCGCCGAGTTCCTGCGGATCTTTGGCGGAGCGCGATCGGCCGGGAACGCACTGCTGGCGGCGGTCGCGTCGCTGGTCGTGGTGTGCGCTTATCTCTGGTATGCGAACTATCGACAGCAGGGTCCGGCGATTCCGTTCGGACAGCTCTCGGTGGCGACCCAGCAGCAGCTGCGGCAGGATCTGTCGGATGGTCAGCAGTTCCTGTTGGCATACGAACGCCAGCACCAGGCGGACGGGCTCGAAGGGGCACTGGAGTCCTTCGCCGGCGCCTACGGTCTGCAGAAGGGCAACCGTGAAGCCACGGCGGGCCTGCGCCGCGTCGCCGATGACGCGCTCGATAGTGCCAAGGACGTCTCAAATCGGCGCGCGCTCGCCGAGACGCTGCAGCAGTACGATTACCTCAGGAGTTACACGCCGGTGCGCTGCGCCCTGGGGCGCGACTGCAGCGTTCTGGACAGGGCGTGGACCGAGCTGCAGAGGCTGGCGCGACTTGGGAGGAAGCTATGAGTGCACGGCGACGATCGGCCGGCGCCTGGGGCGCAACGATGGCGTCCCTGCTCGGAGCCTGGGCTTGTCTGTCGGTGGCGCAGGCCGCCTCGCATGACGACGCCGCATCGGGCAGGTTGAGGCGCGACGACTTCGAGATCGTCGACTGCCTGCTGCCGGGCCAGGTGCGCCAGCTGGGGAATATGACCTATCTGACGCAGCGCCGCCCGGTGCGCACGACGATCGCCGACTGCCGCATTCGCGGTGGCGAGTTCGTGGCGTTCGATCGTGCCAACCTGCAGACCGCCTTGCACGTCTGGCTCGCGGCGGCGATGGCCGGTGACCCGCAGGCGCAGACCAACGTCGGGGAGATGTACGAGCGCGGCATGGGAGTGCCGCCGGACTACGCGATGGCCGCATCCTGGTACGCCAAGGCGGCGGCGAAGAAGTATCCGCGCGCCCTGTTCGATCTGGGCAGCCTATACGATCAGGGGCTGGGAGTCGCGCAGGATAAGCTCAAGGCGCTGGATCTGTATCGCCAGTCCTGGGGCCTGCCAGCCGATAGCGTCATCTATCAGTCCGCCGCCCGACAGCAGCAGGAGCAGCTGCGTGTTCAGCTGCAGCAGCAGCTCCAGCTAAAGGACGCCCAGATCAAGCTGCTGCAGTCGCAGCTGGATCAGCTGCAACAGCAGTTGCAGCAGCAGCAACGCGCCACCAACGCGTCGGCGAGTGGCGCGGTGCAGCTGCAGGCGCAGATCCAGACCATGCGCGGCCTGATTGCGCAGCTCGAGGGTGAGCGCAAAACGAGCAGCGATCAGCTCGCCTCGCTCCCAGAGCTGCGTATGCCGGTGGCGACGCAGACGCAGAGCATTCAGGGGGCGCAGGCCGATCCGCGCTCGTACGCAGGGCTCGACTTCGGCCGCTACTACGCGCTGATCATCGGCAATCAGCACTATCAGCAGATCGGCAATCTGCAGACGCCGATCAGCGACGCGGACCGCATCGGACAGGTTCTGCACGATCGCTATGGCTTTACGGTGC
>JASHSK010000333.1 GCA_030038755.1 Gammaproteobacteria bacterium | reverse complement strand
CGAATCGATCCGCAAGGATATAGTCGAAATAGTCGGCTCCCAATGTGCCGGGGAAGCCCAGGTAATTGATCTGCACCGGCGCCGCGCGGGGGGCGAAAATTCCGGTTCGGTGACCATCCGTGTAGCCCATCAGATCCACGGCGATGTCGACCTCGGCGTCGCGCAGCAGCCGCGTCACCGCCGCGTCGCCGAGATCGCTGGCGTCGATGTAGCGATCGAAGGCCCCCTTGACTCGCTGCCCGAAGGGGCTCGTGTCCTCCTGATTCAGTGCCACAGCGATGATCTCGAACTGCCGCCGATCGTGCTGTTCCCACACGCCGGCGAGCAGCCGTGACACGACATGATTGCGGAGGTCCCCGGAGACATAGGCGACTCGCACCCGCGAGTGGCCGTAGCGGCGGGCCGACCAGGGCGCCAGCGGCGTCGAAGAGCGTGGTGCAGGATAGCGCTCCGCGACCAGCGCGCGCGCGCAGCGCAACTGCGCTGCAGGATCGTCGCTGACCGCCAGAAATGAAAACGGCATGTCGGCCGTGGCTGCGTGCTCCAGCTTGTCCAGCACGCGTTGCCTGGGCGCGTCGGCTTCCCGCCAGTCGCAGCAGAGCAGTCGGGCATGCAGATGTACGCCGTCGGCGAACGGGTAGTCCGCATCGGCGTGGTGCAGTCGGACGAAGTATTCCCCGGCCGCCTCGAAGCGTTGCAGTTTGAGACAAGCCGTTGCCGCCGCGAGCAGCGCATGCCCAAACTGCGGATCCAGTGCCAACGCCTGCTCGAAATCGGCGAGCGCCGCCGCAGGGCGCTGCAACGCCTGCCAGGCGTTGCCGCGGTTGTGGTAGATGTCAGCCTGGTCGCGGCGCCGCTCCAGTGCGGCGTCATAGCTCGCCAACGCGTCCTGGTAGCGCTTGAGATCGAATAACGCGTTGCCGCGGTTACTGAGTGTGTCGGGGTCGTTGGGCATGAGTCGCAACGCCTCGGCATAGCATTCCAGCGCCTCCTCGGGACGCTTGAGCTCGCGCAGCGCGTTGCCGCGATTGTTGTGCGCCAGCGCGAAATCGGGCCGCAGGGCGAGTGCGCGCTCGAGGCTCGCGAGGGCCTGCTCGGAGCGCTTCATGCCCAGCAGGGTGATGCCGCGATTGGTCAGAATCTCGTGATCGTCGGGGGTCTGCCGCAGCAGCTGCTCATAGCATGCCAACGCCTCCGAATGGCGCTTGAGCTCCAACAGGACGTTGCCGAGGTTATAGGTGGCCTGGGCATAACCGGGATCCAGCCGCAGCGCTTCCTGAAAGCTGGCGAGCGCTTCCGGCAGGCGTTTGAGATCGCGTAGCGCGTTGCCGCGATTATTCCAGGCACGTACCAGATCGGGCTGGAGCCGCAGGGCCTGCTCATAGCTGTCCAGTGCCTCGGCGGCGCGGTCGAGCGCGCGCAGCGCATTGCCGCGGTTGCTCCAGGCGAGTGGAAATCGCGGTTGCAGATGCAGCGCACGCTTGAGATGCGTGAGCGCTTCCTCCGGGCGCCGGAGCTCGAGCAGGGCGTCGCCGAGGTTGTTGAGCGCTTCGGCATAGTTCGGAGCCAGACGCAACGCATTCTCGAAGCTCACGATCGCCTCGGTCGGCCGGCGCAGCCCCTGCAGTGCCACGCCCAGGTTCAGATGCGCCACGGGTTGAGCGGCATTGAGGCGCAGCGACTGACCAATTGCCTCGGCGGCCTCAGCGGGCTGCCCGCGTCGTAGCAGCACGAGCCCGAGCAGATGCAGCGCGTCGGCATGCCGGGGGTCGCTCGCCGGGATCTCGCGGTAGATGGCTTCGGCGCGCTGCAGGTCTCCGGCCCGGTGGGCGTCGAGCGCTTCCTCGATACGAGCTACAGCGTCGGATGGCGGAGCGGAGCGGAGCGCATCGGCCATTCCGGTGCCTCAAACGCCCGCGTCCGGCGCGACGGCGAAACTCGCGGGCGGCTCACCGCGCAGACGCCGCTGATGCATCCGCGCGTAGGCGCACTCGAGGTGGCGCGCGTAGCCTGCACAGTCGAATAGCGGACTCGTCGATCGCTGCCGTTCCAAGTGCGCTCGCAGCGCCTGCAGGCGCCCGGGTTCCCGCGCCAGCTCCAGAGCCCGCTGCTCGTACTCCGCGAGGCTGCTCGTGATCAGCTCGGGCAGCCCAACGGCCGTGAGGGCACTGGCGGCGACACGGCTGGCAAAGCTCCTGCCCGCACAAGTGAGGACGGGCAGGCCTGCCCACAGCGCGTCGCAGGTGGTCGAATGCGCGTTGTAGGGCAGCGTGTCGAGATACAGGTCTGCGAGCCGCTGACGCGCGAGGTGCTCGGCCATGTCCGTGAGCGGTGGTGCGAATATCAGCCGATCCGGCTCGATGCCTCGGGCGCTCGCTTCCTGTCGGAGGTTCTGTGTGCCGACCGGGTGGCCGGCTCGCAGCCACAGCACGCTTCCAGGCACTGCAGCCAGCAGACGCATCCACACATCGAACACCGGAGGGTTGATCTTGTAGTGGTTGGTGAAGGCGCACCACACCAGTCCCTGCTGCGGCAGCCCCGCCTGCGGACGTGTCGGGGAATCGGCGAGCGCGCGGCGGCCATCGCTCGGCAGGTAGCAGTGCGGGAGCCTGACCACTCTTTCCGCATACCACTCTTCGGCTCCCGGGGGTATAACGATCTCATCGGCGATCAGATAGTCGATGTAGGGCGCACCGAGCGTACCGGCGTACCCCAGGTAATTCACCTGCACCGGCGCCGCGCGCTGCGCAAAGATTGCGGGTCGCCCGCCGCTCGTATAGCCGTTCAGATCGATCGCGATGTCGACGGCCGATTGGCGCAGCAGCGCGGCGACGGACGCATCGTCGAGGCGGGCGGCCTCGTGATAGACATCAAATGCCGCGCGCAGTCGCGATCCCACGACGCTGGCCTGCGAATCGGTCCCGAGCGCGACGGCGATGACCTCGAAGCGCGCATGATCGTGGTGCTCGATCAGGCTGCACAGTAGCCGGCCGACCGGATGATCGCTCAGATCGGAGGAAACGTAGGCAATACGGATGCGAGCAGCTCGATCGTGCCCCACGCGGTCGCTGCGGTCATGAGCGCGTGCGTCCGCTGCCGGCGTTGGGGTTGGTGTTTGCATTGGAACTGGCAAGCCCCGCAGCGCCTCGGGGAGCCGCTGCAGCGACTCGAGCGCGGCCGCGCAACTGACCGCCGCATCGACGTTGCGTGGCTCGAGTGCCACGGAGCGCGCCAGCAATTCCCGGCACAGCTCGGCGGCCTGATGCAGCTGACCCCGCTGCAGGACCGAGCGCGCGTGATGTACGGTCAGGTTGACGTCGTTCATCCGCTCGCGCGTCCCACCTGTGGGCTGTCTGCTGCAATGAGTGGCGGCCGCGGAGCAACTGTCATGCGACCGTCATGACGCCTCAACGATACTGTTCGAAAATGACAGATTGTTGATGTGGTCCCGGGTATGACGACTTCCTTTCAGTCCCTGCGTGAGCGGCTCGGCATGCTGGCCACGCTGGCGCGGCGGCACACGCCGCACATCATCTCGGCCCTGATCCTGGTGTTGATCGTGGCAGATGCGGCGCGCCTGGTCTGGTCAGCGAGCGGCCCCGCAATTCCCGAGGTGACGGACCCACCCAGACTCACCTCACTGAGGCCGCCCGTGCGCTCGGCGCTGCCGGAAATCCGGCGTGGGCACCTGTTCGGTATCGCGCCGGCCGCGCAGAGCGTTGGCGCCGCGGCGGCTGCCGCCGACTGGGTTCTCCACGGCACCTTCGCGACCAATGATCCGGACAATGGCTATGCGATCATCGAGCGCCGGCCGCAGGGCGATCGGCTCTGGCGCGCGGGCGCGCGAATATCCGCCCACGAGCGTCTCTACCGCGTGTATCGCGATCATGTGCTGCTCGAGGTCGATGGCCGGCTTCAGACCCTTTCTCTACCGCGCACGGTGAACGGCAGCTTCGTGCCGCTGGTGGCCGCAGCGGCGCCCGCGGATGAGGGCGCGGGTGACTCTCAGCAGGTCACGTTCGGCAGCAGTCTGCTGCCGAGGGAGACCGTCGGCGAGAGCTGGTTCGACCGCCTGCGCCCCTTTACACGCCCGGCGACCGACGGGACGGAGGGATTCGTGATGAGAGTAACGAACGACCGGTCGGGCTTCGAGGATGGCGATGTGGTGACCGCCGTCAACGGGCATCCCGTCCAGAGTGCGGATAGCGCCAGCCGGTGGCTGCAGCAGGACGCCAGCGGCTCGATCTCGTTCACGGTCGAGCGCGACGGGCAGCCGCAGACGGTCAATATCGATCTCGGCCAGTGAGCCGGGCGCTCGCCGCGCGTGGTGGTCATGCAAATGCATGACGCTCGTCGTGCGCATGCAATCATCAGGGATGACGAGGCGCTGTCAAGCCATCAGCGCACGGCGCGGCGCGCGATGATGTGATCGACCGCCGTGATACAGAAAATTCACTGATCCGTTATCCCACGGTTACAGGTCTCGTCGACTCTGTGCGCCGTACCGGAGGGCAGTCCACCGAGTACGGAGACGTCTGTCTGAGATTTGCAGGCCCTGGAAGTGATCGACGGGGCCCGTTGAGAACCGCAACACCATCGAACTGGGGAGTCATCATCCATGAAGAACGCAATTCGCTTGGCACTCGCCGGCACGGCGCTGCTGGGCTACGCCGTGGCACATGCCCAAGGCGGCCCGCCGACCAGCGGCACGTCGGATCTGTGGCTGTTCGTCACCGACCCGGCGACCGACGAGACCTACGCACGCGATACCGGCATCTCGATTACCAGCCTCGCGCCCAGCACGCTCTCGATCAGTGCCAAGGGGGAATCGTCACCGGTCTCCATCAATCTGGCCGCTGACAGCACGCTCCTCAGCTTCCTGGCCGCTGCGAACAGCGCAGGGCAAACGCTCTACTGGGGCGTGCAGGGCGGCAATTATTTGGGCGGCACCGGGAACGTGCCGGGCCAGGAGGACATCGTCCAAGCCAACACCCTGCCTGCGTCCAATACCGAGAATATCAAGTTCAACCCCTCGTTCACCGATATCTTCGCTGGGCTGAACGGGGACGAGCAATACATGGATCTGGCCGCCGGCCAGTCCGCGGTGTTCGACCTGGCCGATGGCACGCCGGTGGGCAATGCCTGGGGCGCGTCGGGCAATGGGCCCGGCAGCGTCAATCTATACGGCCAGGGCCAGAATGGTGAGATCGCGCTGACCTCCGAGGCTTCGCTGTATTTCCTGACCGGCGCCAACAGCACCACGGCGATTGAGAGCTACATCCTCGCAAACGACAACCTGGAGCTCACCAGCAACGGCACGCTCGAGACAGTCAGCGCCTCTCCGGTGCCCCTGCCTCCCGCGCTGTGGCTGCTCGGCAGCGGGCTGCTCGGCTTGGCCGGGGTCGGCCGCCGCCGCCGCTCGCCGGCGGCGTGATCTCGAGGCTTCCTGTTACTGATCGCCAGGAGATTATTTCATGAATTCAAAGTATCCCCTAATCGCCGCAGCCGTCTCTGCGGCGTTAGCTATATCCTCGCTGGCCCACGCCCAGCCGCCGTCGCTGACGGCGGCTGAGAATCCGGCCTACAGCCTCGTCATCGCAGGGTCCTCCGCCGCCAAGAGCTCGATCTCCGCGGCGATCGGGAACGACCTGTGCGGCGGTTCCACCAACATGACCACCTTCTCGTCGACCGGAGCGAGCACCAATTTCTTCGCCTACTCGTGCGTTCCGAGCACGAATTCGGCCAACTCGGTGCTCGGCTCGCTCGTCAACGGGACCAACGTCTTCACGATCTACTATCGCGACGAGGGTGGCTCGGTGACGGGCGCCCTGCCGCTCGCGTCGACCATTGACACTGCCTCCAACCCGAGCGGCGTGCAGGGCTTGCAGCAGCTATTGCGTCTGAACCTCGCCAGTTGCACGGGATCGGCTCCGACGTACAGCTGCGCGATCACTTGCTCCAATCCCACCAGCAGCCCGGCCGCCTCGGTGTGCGGTACGGTCGATAGCTGGGCGGGTGCGACGGTGTCGGACCACGTGCAGCTGGGCGTCACGGATGTGGAGCCTGCACAGTTGGTCGGCGACGACTATCCGAGCAAGTACGTGGCGGCGAACTTCGGGTCCGCCACCGCGGCGCAGCTTGCGGGGCTGTCAGACCAGACGTTCGTCGATCAGGTGTTCGGTGTGTTCATCAACACCGAGGGCACGTCGATCACGAGCACCAACCTCTCGAAGGAGACGTACGCCAATATCCTGCTCGGTGCCAACCCAGGCGTCATAGGGTACACGGACTGGTCGCAGGTGCCCGATGCACTCACGGGCGCCCCGATGGCAAGCAGCACGCAGAAGATCATCCGCATCGATCGTGAGCCGGGCTCGGGCACGCGCACGTCTGCGAATCTCTACTTCCTCAGCTATCCATGCGTGGGAGGGGCCGCTGGGATCGTGGATTCCAAGAGTGAGGTGGATAACTACAGCACGAGCAATGAGCTGAGCGCTGTGGAGGCCACACCGGGTGCGGTCGCCTATGCCTCGATTGATAACTGGTACGGCGGCCTAAACTCCTCCGGCGTGCAGACGGAGTACACCAATCTGGCGCTGGCGACGATCAACGGCGTGTTCCCCAGCAACCAGGCGGCCGCCGGCGGCGCCTATGACTACTGGTTCGAGGCGACGACCGTGTCGAATCCCAGCTCGACGGTGGTGTCGACAACCACGGCATCGATCATCAGCTGGATCCAACAAGACATGCCGCAGATCGGTAGCGTGCCGGATGCAGCCGATATCCTGGCGATCCCCGGTATAGGTGCGACGCCCAACGTCGCCACGGTGCCACTGACGAACAACGGGCAGACGGGAACGAAAGAGGCCTACATCAACCCGTATACCCGCGGCGGCCACAGCTGCAACGTGCCAGCGGAGTCGAGCGCAGGGTAAAAATTCCGACGCTGTTTAGCTACGGATGATCCGTGCCGGCTCCCTTTTAGGGAGCCGGTTTTTTTTTGAGTCGCAGAGGCTCGGGAGTATTGCGTACCGGCCACCCGACACGGGAAACTCCGCAGCCCGCGTCCAAGATCCCCTCATCGACAGGGTTGCGCGTGAAGTACCGGACGATCGCGATCATGGCCTTGTGCCTGTCAGTGCGCTC
>JASHSK010000332.1 GCA_030038755.1 Gammaproteobacteria bacterium | reverse complement strand
TACTGGCGCAGCAGATTTTCCAGCTCGCTCATCGTCACGGGGAAGGTATCCAGGTAGATGGTGCCGTCCGCCGTGATGGTGATCGCCTTGGTCTGAGGCTTGGCGAGCGTCGGCGTTGCGCTGGCCTTGGGCAGATTGACCTTGATGCCCTGTACCGTCGCCGTCGTCATGATGATGAAGATGATCATCAACACGTATGCCAGGTCGAGCATAGGCGTGATGTTGATCTCGTCGTAGACGTCCTTGTCACCGCTGTCGGCTGATCCGGCCATAGGGGGCTCTCAGGGCAGTGTCAGATCGGTTAGCGAAGGAGAAGCCAAGTCCTAGCCTGAGCGGGCGCGGCGGCTAACTGTATTGCTCGGCCAGGCGCGCCACGAACTCGTCCAGGAATACGCGGTTGTTCGCCGCGATCGATTTGATGCGCGTGTTGAGCCAGTTGTAGCCGAACAGGCACGGAATCGCCACGCTCAGGCCGGCGACCGTCGCCGCCAGTGCGGCCGCTGTGCCCGGTGCGATGGCATTGACGTTTACGTCCCCGGAAGCCGCAATCGCCGCAAACGTGATCATCACACCGATAACCGTGCCGAGAAGACCGAGGAACGGTCCGCCGGAGATCGCAATGGTCAGCAGCACCATCTGCGCCGAGAGCCGCTGCTGCAGGCGCGTGAGCGTGGCATCCAGGGCGGCCCGGATCGCCTCGATCGACTGCGCGGAGAGCACCGTGGCGCGCTGTGCACCGGCCGCGTGCCCGGCGATACGCTTGTTGAGTTCCGCGATACCGAGGTGATAAATCCGGTACAGCGTCGAGGCGCCATACTTGCCCTCGGCGCCGACCAGGGCCGCCATGGCCGGGGACTCTTCCTCGAACTGCTCCTGTTCCGCCGCATCCTTCTGGTCCAGCGCGCTCGCGTCCACGGTCACGGACATGCGATGGTAGTCGCCCAGGAAGCGCGCATTGGCGCGCTCCACCTGGCCGAGAAAGATCGCCTTGACCAGCATGATGCCAAGGGCAATCACCAGCATCGTGATACAAAGGACGATGATCGCCCAGCCGTCGACCGTGAGGTTGCGGGCGATCGTCACGAAGTAGGAACCCTGCCCGCTGCTCTGCTTCTGACCATCCTCGCCATAGACCACCAGCGGGGCGACGCTGCCCTGGCTGCGGGCCACGGCCTTGATCCAGTCGGGGCTGCGCACCGTCTTGGCGACGCTGACCTCATCGACGTCCCCGGAGAGGTAATTACCGCCGGCCGCGGAGCTGCCCACGGTCAAAGTCCCGCCGATCTCCTGCAGCGTGACGCTTGCCTGACCGGCCGCCACGCCGTCCACGTACAGCGTGAGCTGTCCGATACCGGCCGTGAGCGCCAGGAAATGCCAGTCGCCACTGGACAGCTCGCTGCCCGATTGCGTGACCGTGACCGGTGCGGCGCCGTCGCTGTAGCGCGCGAACGCATGCAGGCCGTCAATGCCCAGGACCAACTCTTTGCCCTGATCGGTCAGCGCCAGCAGGTCGGCCTGCTGTTGTGGCCCCGTCACCTTCACCCAGGCGCTGGCCGTCAGGCCCTGGGAAGGTACGAGCCGCAGGCTCGGGCTTGCCGGCACCGAGATCCCCTGCATGCCCGAGAACTGGACCCCGCCCGCGATCAGCGAGGCGGGTTCGAACTGGGCGGTGGAGCTGCTCGGGTTGTTCTTGTACGCAGTCGCGTCCTGGGGCAGTCCGGTCGCCTGGTTGAATTCCAGCACCAGCACCTGATCGGTATCGAAGGTGCCGGCAGGATCGCTGGCAGCCGCAGCACTGCTGTTGCCGTAATACAGGTAGATCTTGTCGCTCTTGAGCCCCCCGGTGAGGCGTGGCACCGCCACCCAGATGAAAGCCAGCTGGTTCTGGGCGTCGAAGCGCTCGATGTGGAACTTGAGGGGAGTCTTGTCGTCTCCCGCAATCGCCCGGATGTCCGAACCATCCGACTTCACGTCGTTGAAATAGCTGAAATTGCCGAGCGACAGCCGCACCAGTACCGGTACGTCCTGCGCGGTGCCGGCCACGTTGGCGCCGGCGGCAGACAGGTCGAAATCGATCTCCTTGCGGTATTTCCAGTCGCCGTTCCACCAGGAGGGGGCGGCGGCTGAGGCAACCAAGGGCAGCAGCCACAGCAGTCCGGCCGCGACTATCGTTTTGACTCTCACTGTACTGGCTTCTCTTGGTCTACCTTCGTCAGAAGTGTCGCCGGGACGGTCGTCAACGCGTAAATGACCGCGCGCGGCTGAAGGACCAGCCGCCACAGATTCAAATCCTTGCGGAGAGGCCACGCAAGCTTGCCGCGAGCGAATGACCGTTCCGTGACAGTCCTGGGCCGGCGTTCAGTCCGTACGGGCCGCTACGGCAAAGCTCTCCGGCACCGCACCGCGCTGCGCGCGCTGCTGCATCGTCTCGTACGCGGCCTCCAAGTGGCGGCAGAAGCGTTGCGAGTCGAACAGCGGTGCGCCGGTGCGCCGGGCTGCCAACTCGCCCTTCAGCCGCGCCAGCTCCGCCGGGTCGCGCGCGAGCGCCAGCGCCCGCCGTTCATAATCGGCCAGATCGCTGCAGATCAGCCCTGGAAGTCCGACCGCCCGCAGCAGGCTACCTGCCATGCGCGCCGCAAACGCCTCGCCCGCACAGGTGAGCACGGGTACGCCGGCCCACAGGGCATCGCTGGCCGTCGCGCCGGCGTTGAAGGGCAACGTGTCCAGGAACAGATCGGCGAGGGCAAATCGCCCGAGGTGCTCCGGGTAGGGCAGCCGGGGCGCCATGATCAGCCGTTGCGGGTCCACCCCGCGTACCGCCGCCTCCTGACGCAGGCGTTCGGATACTTCGGGCCGGTCGGCAAGCAGCCACAGGACGCTCTGGGGCGTACCGGCGAGCACCCGGCACCAGATATCGAACATGGCCGGGTTGATCTTATAGGTGTTGTTGAAACAGCAGAGCACCGGACCGACGGCAGGCAGGCCCGCCTGCGCCCGTGTCGGCGTGACCCCTTTCGGTCTGCGATCGTCGTTGGCCTGGAAGCAGTCGGGCAAATACACCACCTGCTCGGCGTACTGCTGTCTCAGAGGGGGCGGAATGACGAATTCGTCCGCCAGGATATAGTCGATGAAGCTCGCCCCCATTGTCCCTGGGTAGCCCAGATACCCGACCTGAACGGGGGCGCCACGATAGGCCAGAATGCCCACGCGGTTGCTCCAGGTGTACCCCATCAGGTCCACCGCAATATCCACCTCCAGCTCGCGCATCAGCTGCGCGACCTGGCCGTCGTCCTGCCGGCTGACGTCGATAAATTGATCGAAGGCGCCGCGGACCCGGAGCGCGAAACCGCTGTCACCCGCGGGCTGGAACGACAGCGCGATCGTCTCGAAACGTTCACGGTCGTGGCGCTCGAGCACCCCGACCAGCAGGTAGGCGACCGGGTGCTCGCGCAGGTCATTGGAAAGGTAGGCGACGCGGATGCGCTGGTGCCCGTGGTGCCGTCCGAGTGCCAGCTCGGGCCCCCGGTAGAGGTGGCGGTCGGACAGGTATCGACGCGCGCACTGCAGCTGACTTGCCGGCGACGATGAGAGTGCCAGATAGGAGAACGGCTCGTCGGCAGCCCGGTCCGCGCTGACCGCCTGCACGACGGCCGGACGCAGCTCCTGATAACGTCCCCATTCCGCACACTGCATGAGCAGGTGCAGCGCCAGACCGCGGACGTACGGATAATCGGGCTGCAGTGCCGTCACGTGCAGCAAGGCCTCCCGAGCCTCGTCCCAGCGCTGCGTCCGCAGCAGCACGGCGGCCCGACCTGCAAGCGCCTCCGGCAGATCCGGCTGCAGGCGCACGGCGTAATTGAAACTCTGCAGGGCATCGTCGCAACGGCTCAACTCGAGCAAAACGTCACCGCGACGAACGTGTGCGATCGCAAGCTCGGGCCGCAGGGCGATCGCCTGTTCGTAGCTCGCCAATGCCTCCAGCGGACGCCGCAGCTCTCGCAGCGCACCGGCCCGGTTGCAGAGCGCGATCGCGTCCGGCGACTGCAGGCGAAATGCCTGTTCAATATCGCGCAGCGCCTCCTCATTGCGCTTCAGCAGCCGCAGCGCGCTGGCGCGGTGCAGAAGCGCGGAGGCGAACTTCGGCATGTAGCGCAGGGCTGCGCTCAGGCTCGCCGCCGCCTCTGCAGGGCGTCCGAGCGCCAGCAGCGCGCTGCCATGGTTGTAGAGGAT
>JASHSK010000331.1 GCA_030038755.1 Gammaproteobacteria bacterium | reverse complement strand
TCGGTTATCAGAATTACCGCCGCGCGATCACAGCCTGCCTCGTCGGTCGCGGCTACACGGTGCAGTGATGAACACCGAGGCGAGGACGAGGGCGAGGACGATGACGACCGAGGCGAGGACCACGATGAAGAAGATGCCGGGGGCGAAGGTCCGTGAAGCATTGATGCTCGGGCTGCTCGCGCTGACGCTGGTCGGCGCGGCAGGGGTGGCAGGCGCGCAGGATCGCGACCATCGCGCGGTCGCGCGCGGACCCGCGGGCCACGAGTACTTCGATAACCGCTACGGCCACGCGCGCTACTACCCGCCGCGCGGCGCTTTCGTGCGTGCGCTGCCCGGCGGCTATCGCTCCTACTATTTCCACGGTCGCCCGTTCTTCTTCGTGGGCGGCGTCTGGTACGTGACCGGGCCCGGCGGCTTCGTCGTGGCCGCACCGCCGTTCGGACTTACTCTGTCCGTGCTACCGCCGTTCTACACGACCGTGTGGCTCGGCGGGGTGCCTTACTACTACGCCGACGATGTCTATTATCAGTGGGATGCGCCGGTCGGTGCCTATCAGGTCGTGGCGCCACCGCCCGGCGCGGATCAGCCCGGGCCGCCGGTAGAGACCCCGGCTGCGCCCAGTGCCGAGGGGCAGCTGTACATCTATCCGAAGAACGGTCAGACGCAGGAACAACAGGCGCAGGACCGCTATGAGTGCCATAGCTGGGCGACGGGCCAGACCGGTTTCGATCCGACGCAGCCCGGCGGCGGTGTGTCGCCCGATCAGAACGCCTCGAAGAGCACTCAGTACCGGCGCGCGATGACGGCCTGTCTCGAGGCGCGCGGGTATAGCGTCGAGTAGCCGCAGGCACGGGCCGGCGGGATTGGCTCGCCCGGGAGCCGGCGCGGCATAATCCCGGAATTGCCGGTTAGTTAGGGTGTTAGCCGTCGCCTCACCAGGTGCTGACCTGGTATGCCTTCACGTATTACCAGGCTGTGACCTGGTGTAGTATAATCAGAACCAGGCCGCAACCTGGTAACCATGTGCTGCTCACCAGGCCGCGACCTGGTTCGAGGATCCACACGCCGCCGAAGGTTTGCTCGGATGGTAATCCCATGAACGAGAAAGATATTCTCAAGATTGAGCAGCTCGAGGAAGTGCTGCGTCCGGCCAGGAAGCTCCTGGAAGTCCAGCGGCCAAGGCTCGGCTGGATCAGGGCGATCCGCGAGGCGCTCGGCATGAGCAGCCCTCAACTCGCACGGCGGATGGGAATCCGGGCAGCGCAGTCCGTCGAGGACATGCAGAAGGACGAGCTCAGCGGAGCGATCAAGCTGCAGACACTCGGCAAGCTCGCGCGAGCACTTGATTGCGAGCTTATCTATGCCCTCGTCCCGTGCAGGCCGCTCGAGGAGATCCGGCGCGACCAGGCGACCAGGGTGGCGGGGCGCCTGATAAGGCGAGTCTCTCACTCAATGAGTTTGGAGGACCAAGCGGTCAGCAAGGAGGCAGAGCAACGGGAGCTGGAGCGACGAATCGCTAAGCTCCTGACCGGAAATCCAAAGGCGCTATGGGACTGAAGCTCGAGTTTCCGCAGGGTGCGACGCCGCTCGATCCCGATGACGCTGCCGGTCTTCTTCCAAGTCACATCAGTACGCAACGACAGCTGAACGAATGGGAATACGCAAACGTCGCGAGAGGAGAGACGTGGGCATTCAGCATCCGCCGCCGCCGGATTCTGACGATCGAATTCCTTCAAGCGCTTCACAGGAGGATGTTTGGGGACACATGGGAATGGGCGGGAAAGATCAGAATGAAGGAGACGCTGCCCGTTGGCGTCTCACCGGAGCAGATTCGGCCGGAACTTCTCGTGTTGCTCGACGACGTGCAGTTCCAGATCGAACACCGCACATGGAGCATCGCGGAGATCACCGCCCGCTTTCACCATCGGCTTGTGTACATACATCCGTTTCCAAACGGCAACGGCAGGTTCTCGCGCACCATGACCGATCTTCTGCTGTACCGATCCGGATGCGAGCGCTTTCAATGGGGTGCAGACCTCGAGCGACACGGCGAGGCGCGAGGAAGATACATCACCGCACTGCAGGCGGCCGATCGGAACGACTACGGGCCGCTGTTTGATCTACTTCGTGTGAAGGATCTCGACCCCGATCGCAAGCCGTGCCGATGAGCTCTCCAGCCAGGTGGACACCTCTGCGTCCCATCAGGGCCCATCCCGATCCCCGCCCGTTCGCTGATTTCTCAAGCCGCGCTGGCCTCACGCGCCGCTTTCCGCGACAATCCGCAGCCTTTCAGCTGACGAAAAGTAGCCCGCATGAACCTGCACGAATACCAGGCGAAACTGCTGCTGGCCGATTACGGCGTGCCGATTCCCGAGGGCCGCGTGGCCGGCAGCCCGGATGAGGCTGCAGCCGCGGCCGAAGCGCTCGGGGGCAAGCTGTGGGTGGTCAAGGCGCAGGTGCACGCGGGCGGCCGCGGCAAGGCCGGGGGCGTCAAGCTCGCACACGACGTGGCGGAGGTACGCGCGGCGGCCGCGGCGCTGCTCGGGCGGCGACTGACCACGAAGCAGACCGGACCCGCGGGACTGCCCGTGGACCGCGTGTACGTGGAGTGCGGCTCGCAGATCGAGCGCGAGCTGTATCTGAGCCTCACGCTGAACCGCGAGCGCGGTCGTATCGGCGTGATCGCCTCGCAGGCCGGCGGCATGGAAATCGAGGAGGTGGCCGAGCGTACGCCCGAGCGCATCCTGACCGTGAACGCGAACCCCGCGACCGGATTGCAGCCCTTCCAGTGCAAGCAGCTCGCTTTCGGGCTCGGCCTCGCCGGCAAGCAGGTCGAGCAGTTCCAGGCGCTGGCGCTCGCACTCTACCGGCTGTATCTGGAATGCGATGCCAGCCTGATCGAAATCAATCCGCTGATCGTCACCGCGGCCGGCACCCTGGTGGCGCTCGATGCGAAGATCGACATCGAGGCCAATGCTCTCTTCCGGCAGAAGAATCTGGCGGCGCTGCGCGACATCGGTCAGGAGGATCCGATGGAGCGGCGTGCGAGCGAGCATGATCTGAATTACGTCTCCCTGGATGGGGATATCGCCTGCATGGTCAACGGGGCGGGCCTCGCCATGGCGACCATGGACCTGATCAAGCTGCACGGCGGGCGACCGGCGAACTTCCTGGACGTGGGCGGCGGCGCCACGAGCGAGCGCGTCACCGCGGCGTTTGAGCTGATCCTGTCCAACGCACAGGTGCGCGCGATCCTGGTGAATATCTTTGGCGGAATCGTGCGCTGCGACCTGATCGCCGACGGCATCATCAACGCGGTGAAGAATGTCGGGGTCGGCGTGCCGGTGGTGGTGCGCCTGGAAGGTACCAATGCGGCGGCCGCGCGCGAGCGGCTCGCGGCGAGCGCGCTGGCGATCATCCCGGCCAGCGACCTGACCGACGCGGCGCAGAAGGTGGTCGCCGAGGCGCGCCGCGCCACCGCTGCGGCAGCGGCCTGAATTCATACTACAAGGGCTTCCATGAGCATCCTCGTCAACCGGCGCACGAAGGTCATCTGCCAGGGTTTCACGGGCAAGCAGGGGACGTTTCATTCGGAACAGTGCCTCGCCTATGGCACGCAGCTGGTGGGCGGGGTCACACCGGGGCGCGGTGGCGAGCAGCATCTCGGGCTGCCGGTGTTCGACACCGTGCGTGAGGCGGTGCGCGCCACCGGCGCCACCGCCAGCATGATCTACGTGCCGGCGCCGTACGCGGCGGATTCCATTCTCGAGGCGGCCGATGCGGGCGTGGAGCTCGTCGTCTGTATCACCGAGGGCCTGCCGGTGAATGACATGGTCAAGGTCAAGGCGGCGCTCGCCGGCTCCGCGACCCGGCTCATCGGTCCCAACTGCCCCGGCATCATCACCCCTGAGGAGTGCAAGATCGGCATCATGCCGGGCTTCATCCACAAGCGCGGCTGCGTCGGCATCGTGTCGCGCTCCGGTACGCTCACGTACGAGACCGTGTTCCAGACCACGAACAATGGGCTCGGTCAGAGCACCTGCGTCGGTATCGGCGGTGATCCGGTGCGCGGCATGAACTTCATCGACGTGATCGAGCTGTTCGAGCGCGACCCGCAGACCGCGGGCATCATCATGGTCGGTGAGATCGGCGGCTCGGACGAGGAGGCGGCCGCCGAGCACATCCGCCGCTACGTGAGCAAGCCCGTGGTGGCCTACATTGCGGGGGTGACGGCTCCCCCGGGCAAGCGCATGGGTCATGCCGGCGCCGTGATCGCCGGGGGCAAGGGTACCGCGAGCGACAAATTCCGCGCGCTCGAGGCCGCCGGCGTGCGCACGGTGCGCTCTCCCGCCGAGCTCGGCAGTGCGATGGCGGAGCTGCTGCCGGGCCGCGCTGCGCCGGCGGCGACGGCGGCACCTGTGGCGTCGGCGCGCCCGC
>JASHSK010000330.1 GCA_030038755.1 Gammaproteobacteria bacterium | reverse complement strand
CCCGTGGGCCAGCTACCTGGCCATCGCCGGCATGCTCGCAGTATTGGCCGCGATGGCGCTGACGCCGGGCCTGAAGAGTCAGTTCTACGTCAGCCTCGCCTCGCTCGCGGTGGCGCTCGGCGCCTACGCGCTGCTGGCGGCACGCCGCCGCCAGGGAAGCTCCGAACAATGAACGTCGAGATCAGGAGCGAGACTTCGGCTGACAGGCAAGAGATAGAGGCGGGATGCCCGCACCGTCGCATTCGACGGCTGCCCTCCGAACAATGGCATCGAGCACGCCGGAATAGATTCGTCCCCCCGAATCTATTCCGGCGTGCTCGATGCCACCGTCCGAATTGAACCCCTCAAAATACGACTCGATCCCGCTGCGTCTAGCTCATGCGCCGCCGCTGCGACAGGGGCGCCGCCTCGACGTTCTGCAGCGCCTGGCGCTGGCGGATGCGCGCGGCGTCCATCAGCATGCGGCCCGCCCAGCGATACACATTGTTCTCCTTGACCGAGCGGCGCATCAGGCGCATGCGCTCCTGACGCTGCTCGCGCGGCATCTGCATCGCGCGCAGCATCGCGTCCGCGGTCTCGGTCACATCGAACGGATTGATCAGCAGCGCTTCCAGCAGCTCGCGCGACGCGCCGGTGAAGGTGCTGAGAATCAGCACCCCGTCCTCGTCGTCGCGCGCCGCGACGAACTCCTTGGCGACCAGGTTCATGCCGTCGTGCAGACTGTTGACGATGCAGAAATCGGCCGCGCGGTACAGCTCGAACACCTGCTCGGGCGGCTGGTGCTGGCCCACCAGCACGATGGGCTGCCAGTCCGCCGTGCCGAAGCGTACATTGATGCGCTCGGCCTCGGCCAGCGTGCCCTCCTGCAGGGCCTTGTAGGCGGGCAGCTTGCTGCGCGACGGCGCGGCGATCTGCAGCAGCGTCACCTGACCGCGCAGCTGCGAACGCTGGTCGAGCAGCAGCTCGAGCGCATGGAAGCGCTCGATCACTCCCTTGGTGAAATCCCAGCGCTCCACGCCCAGGCCGAGCGTGACGTGCTCGCGGATACCAAACCGCCGCCGCACGCTGCGCCGGCACTGCCCGACATCCGGCGCCGTCGCAGCCCAGCGCGGCGGCCACTCGATGGAGATCGGATACGCATTGACGTGACACACGTGGCCCTGCAGCGCCACCGTCATGCGCTCCTGATCGATCTGGCATTCGATGAAACGATCGACCGTGGAGAGGAAGTTCTGGCAGTGATAGAGCGTGTGGAACCCTAGCACGTCCGCCATGAGCATGTGGGAGAGCATCTCGCTCTTCCACGGGCACACCCCGAAGGTCTCGGCGTTCGGCCAGGGGATGTGCCAGAACAGCAGCACCGTGGCCTTGGGACGCCGCGGCCGCAGCTGCCCGGGCAGTATCGCAAAGTGATAGTCCTGGATCAGGATCACCGGATCGTTCGCGCCCGCTTCGCGCACCACAACCTCGGCAAACTTGCGGTTGACGGCGCGGTAGGCGTCCCAGTCCTCCTCGCGAAAGCTCGGCCGCACGTAGGCCAGGTGGCACAGCGGCCAGAGCCCCTCGTTGGATAGACCGTAGTAGAAACCCTCCTCCTCCTCATCCGTGAGCCACACGCGCCGCAGCGTGTAGGACGGATCCTCCGGCGGTACCCGCAGTCGGTCGTGCCGGTCGACGACCTCGCGGTCGGCCGAGCCGCTGCCGTGCGCCACCCAGGTGCCCGAGCAGGCGCGCATGACCGGCTCGAGCGCGGTGACCATGCCGCTGGCCGGCACCTGCATGGTGATGCGGCCGTCGGACGCGAAATCGTGGATGTAGGGCTCGCGATTGGAGACCACGACCATCTTCGGGGAGTGCAGCTGCTCGCGCACCACCAGCTGCAGTGCCTGCGGGGTCCAGTTCTCGCGGTAGTCCATCTCGAGGCGCTGGCTCTCCTCCATCTCATGCAGCACCTTGCGCACCTGTCGCAGCACCGGCATCCACAGCGGTGGGGACTGAGCATCGTCCAGGAAGCGCCGCCCGCTGATATCGCGGATGAGGATGTTGGCCCAGCGGCGCAGCAGCAGCCAGGCGGCCAGCACCAGCATCAACGCCAGCAGCATGGCCGAGAGGCCCGCGAAGGCGATCACATAGTCGCGCGCGGTGTTCTGGCGTCGATCCGCAAAGCTCATGTCGTAGACGATGCCCACGCGATACGGCGGTTGCCCGCGCGGCGTCTGCCCGAACATCGACACCAGCACCGAGCCGCTGCCGCTGTGCAGGACCGCACTGCGTCCATCGGCGATGGGCAGCGTGTCCGCGCAGCTGACCGCGGCGGATGCGCGCGCGGTCTCGAACAGCAGCTGCCCGTCCGGGCGGCAGATCAGCAGCCCCAGCAGCCGCTGATCGAGTGTGACCTTGTTGGCAAAATTGCCGAGCGCTGCCAGATCGTCGCGCTCCACCAGCGGCGGCAACGCGTCCTCCAGCGAGGTCATCACCAGCCGCGCGCGTACCTGCATGTCGGTGCTGAACCAGTCGCGCAGCAGCCGATCGATGTAGGGCAACCCGAAATAGGCGACCACGCCGGCGGCGACCAGCAGCGGCAGAACCGAGCGAAGAATGATCGAACGGAACATCGGGCGTTGACGCTAGCCGCGGCGGCGCCCGCGAGTCAATGCGCGGCAAGTCAAATTTTCCGCGCCCCGGGGCTGAAATATTTGCAATATCGACTACTCTTATGGATATGCGCGGCACAGGGACACGTGCACGCCGCGACCGCCTGTCGGCAATCCGATGAGGACCTGGCAGCTCGCGTGGGTGCTCGTAGGCGTCGCGGTGGCCCTGGCGGTCATCGCCGCGCTGGCGCGTGCCGTGCTTCGGCCCGGCAGACGGCGCACGCTGCAGCCCGCCGAAGCGAGCGCCGTGCCCGCACCCGCGGGTGAAGCACCGCACGCGGAGGCTCGCGCCGCGAGCACGGCAGCAGCTTCCGATCACGGCAGCGGTGCGGCAGACGACGCACAGGCAGGCCCCGGCACACGTCCTGCCGCGGCGCGCTCGCAGGTCGAGCCGCCCGAGCAGCGCGAGGCGCGTCTTCAGACCCAGCAGCGGCTGCAGCTGCTGGCCTTCGGCCTGGCCGTCAACCCCGCGCCGGACAGCGCCGCAGCCGCTCGAGCCGCCGCGGCCGAGCGCGCCGACGT
>JASHSK010000329.1 GCA_030038755.1 Gammaproteobacteria bacterium | reverse complement strand
TGGGGAGGTTGGCGCTGGCGGATGTGTTTTTGGACACGCTGCCGTTCAATGCGGGTGCGACGGCCAGCGATGCACTGTGGGCTGGAGTGCCGGTGTTGACGTGCGCGGGGGAGGCGTTTGCGGCGCGCATGGCGGGTAGTCTGCTACGCACGCTGGGGCTGCCGGAGCTGATCGCCGGCAGTCTGGAGGAGTACGAGCGGTGTGCGCTGCAGCTGGCGCGCGAGCCTGGGCGGCTGGCGCAGCTGCGGGAGCGGTTGCGAATCAGTCGTGGCACCTCGGCGCTGTTTGACACGCGACGCTTCTGCCGGCATCTGGAGGCCGCCTATGAGCAGATGTGGCGGCGTGCCGAGAGCGGCGAGCCCCCCGCCAGCTTCGCCGTCAGGCCGAGTGAGAGTTTCGCCGTCGAGTCGAGCAAGCATGTCGAGCTGTGAGGCCATGAGACAGCCATGAGCTGGACCCCCGGAGTACCCGTGCGAGCGCACGGCGGATCGGCGCATCGGCTGATTTCCGGCCCGCAAAGCGCCCGGGTCGAACAGGCGCTGCGCCACCACCAGCAAGGCGACCTCGCTCGGGCGGGGGCATTGTACGCCGAAGTGCTGCGGGCCGAACCGCGACACCGCGACGCGCTGCATCTATTAGGAGTGCTGCAGGTCCAGTCCAGACAGGTGGAGTCGGGCATCGAGCTGATCCGGCAATCCCTGCAGGTCGACCCGCAGCAGGCGGGCGCGCAGATGAATCTGGGAAACGCACTGCGCGACCTGTCGCGGCCAGCCGAGGCGCTCGCAAGCTTCGAGGCGGCACTGAGGCTGAGTCCGCGCTTTGCCGAGGCGTTCTATAACCGCGGCAACGCGCTCGCGGATCTGGGTCGGCTCGAGGAGGCTTGCTCGAGTTACGAACACGCGCTGCAGATCGAGCCGCATTTGTCCGCGGCGCTGTATCAGCTCGGTAATACGCTCATGCGTCTCGACCGGCCGGAGGCCGCCCTCGCAGCCTACACACGACTCCTGCAGCTCGAGCCCGATCACCCCGGGGCACTCCACAACCAGGGCAACGCACTGGTGTCGCTGCAGCGGCCCGCCGATGCATTGGCCAGCTACGATCGGGCCCTCCGGTTCGACTCCCGCTCGGCTGAGACGTGGAACAATCGTGGCAGCACGCTGCGTGCGCTCGGCCGTCCGGTCGAGGCGCTCGAAAGTTTCGAGCACGCACTGGCGCTCGACCCGCAGTTCGCGGAGGCACTCAACAATGTCGGCAATTCGCTGCGCGAGCAGCACCGCTACCTGGAAGCAACCGATTGCTACGAGCGCGCGGCCCGGTTAAAGCCCGGCCTGCCCGATCCCCATATCAACTGGAGTATCGCACTGCGCGAGCTGCGGCGGCCGCAGGAGGCGCTGGAGCGAATCGATCAGGCACTGCGGCTCGCGCCCGCGAGTATCGAGGCATTGAATGATCGCGGCAACGTGCTCGTTGATCTCAAGCGCGGCGAGGAGGCGCTCGCCAGCTACGCGGCGGCGCTACGGCTCGAGCCCACCCACCTGGATACTGTGCGCAATCGGGCGGCGGCTCTGCAGAGATTGCGACGGTACGGGGAGGCTGCCGAGTGCTTCCGCCAGCTGCTCGCGCTCGCGCCGGATCACGACTATGCGCTTGGTTCGGCGCTCGACTGCGAGCTCAAGTGCTGCGACTGGCGACGATACGATGAGTCGGTGAGTCGACTGCTTGCGCAGATCGACGCCGGTCGGCGCAGCGCCATGCCGTTCGGGCTTCTGTCGGTATCATCCGGCGCGGCGGCGCAGATGCGCTGCGCGCGAGCTCACGCGGACGGCGTATCGGCGGCACAGGTGGGCACATCACTGTGCCGCCGCACGGGCTACCGACATGCGAAGATCCGGGTCGCCTACATCTCGGCAGATCTGCGAGAGCACGTGGTCGGCTACCTGATGGCAGGGGTGTTCGAACAGCACGATCGGGAGCGCTTCGAGGTCATTGCGATCTCCCTGTCACCGCCGGATGGCACCGAGATCGGGCGACGAGTGAAGGCTGCCTTTGATCGGTTCATCGACGTCAGCGGCCGCTCAGATGCGGACGTCGCGGCGTTTATCGGCGAACTGCAGGTGGATATCGCGGTGGATCTGTCCGGCCACACGGAGGGCAATCGGGTGCCCATTCTTGCCGCGCACCCGGCCCCCGTGCAGGTGAACTACCTGGGCTATCCGGGAACCATGGGCGCGCCGTTCATGGATTACATCATTGCCGATCCATTCGTCGTGCCCAGCTCGCTACGCGAGTGCTACGCGGAGCAGATCGTCTATCTGCCGGAATGCTTTCAGGGCAACGATGACCGCAGGCCGGTCGGTCCGGTCCTGACACGCGGCGAGGCCGGCCTACCGGAGTCGGCATTCGTATGGTGCTGCTTCAACGCCAGTTACAAGCTCAATCCGCGGATGCTCGATATCTGGTGCCGGCTGCTGGCGGGGGTGCCCGGGAGCGTCCTGTGGTTGCTGGGCCACGAAGAGGTGGTACGCGAGCACCTGCGCTCGGAGGCGTATGACCGCGGGGTGGATCCTGCGCGGCTGGTATTCGGCGAGCGGCTGCCGTACGCGCAGCACCTCGGGCGACTCGCCGTCGCAGACTTGTTTCTGGATACGTTGCCGTTCAATGCGGGAGCGACGGCGAGCGACGCACTGTGGGCGGGAGTACCGGTGCTCACCTGTGCAGGGGAGGCGTTTGCTGCCCGCATGGCGGGTAGCCTGCTGCACGCGATCGGACTGCCCGAACTGGTCACCGACAACCTTGTGGACTACGAGCGGCGGGCTTTGGAGCTCGCCCATGAGCCGCGACGCCTGCGTGAGCTGAAGGACCGCCTGCTCGCCAATCGCAGCCGGTCGCCGCTGTTTGATACGCGGCGCTTCTGCCGCCACCTGGAGGCCGCCTATGAGCAGATGTGGCGGCGTGCCGAGAACGGCGAGCCGCCCATGACTTTCCGCGTCCGGGAGCTCGAACGTGGCGAGGTCGTGCCGTGAGTGGCACGATGGATACGGACCGATCGGATGGTCTGCGGGACGCCGACGCGCGCTATCGGCTCGCCCTGCAGGCGCTGGACAGCGGGCGAGAGGATGAAGCGGTGGCACTGCTGACGCAGGCCGCGCAGCAACCCGCGGCCGCGAGCCGGCCGCCTGGGGTCGAGGGCGCTTGGGTCGAGTGCCATGACCAGGGGACCGCGGAGGCGGCCGCTGATCTCGAGCCACGAGAGCTCGCCAAATGTCTGGTCCGCGCCGGCAATCGGTTAATGAGGCTCGGGCGGCCGCAGGCGGCGCTGAGCTGTTTCGAGCGCTCGCTGGCCGCAACGCCCCAGGTGGCTGAGATTTACAACAACCGCGGCATCGCACTGCAGTCGTTGCAGCGGTTCGCAGAGGCCATCGATAGCTACGACACGGCGCTGCGCTACCAACCGGAATATCCCGAAGCCCACAACAACCGCGGCAATGCGCTGCGGGACATGCGCCGACCACTCGAAGCGCTCGCCTGCTATGACACGGCGTTGCGGCTGCGGCCGGCGTTCGCGCAAGCGCATAACAACCGTGGCAATGTGCTGCGGGACCTGGGGCGTTTGAGCGATGCACTCGCCTGCTACTCACAGGCGCTGCTTCACCAGGCGGAGTTTGCGCTGGCCGAGAGCAATCGCGGTCAGGTGTTGCTGGATCTGAGACGTCCTGCAGCGGCGCTGACGAGCTTCGAGCGCGCATTGCGGGGCATGGCGGACGATGCGGACACCCGATTTGGGTACGCCTTGGCACTGCTGCAGCTGGGTCGAGCCTCCGAAGCCCTGGTGGCGTTCGAACAGGCGCAGCAGCTCGGCATTGAAGAGAGTGAGGTCCTGGTCGGCCAGGCGGCCGGGCTCGCCGATCTGCAGCGTCACGCCGCCGCCGCCGATCGGCTTGCACGGCTGTTGCAACTGGCGCCCGATTACGACTTCGCACTGGGTAGCCTGGTGCACTCGCGCCTGCACAGCTGCGACTGGAGCGATATCGCGCAGCGCCGCGCGCAGGTCGAGCAGCTGCTAGGGCAGGGGCGGCGAGTGAGCTACCCGCAGTCGCTGTTGCCGCTCGTGGATTCACCAGGGAGCCAGCAGCAGTGTGCGCAGATCCTCGTCGCTGCGCGTTACCTCGCCGTGCCTGCCGCCTCTGCCGCACGCGCCGGGCCGCTGTATCCGATCGTTGCCGCAGAGGCCGACGCGCGCGGGGATCCCAGAATTCGCGTCGCCTACCTATCCGCGGATTTCGGCGAACACCCGGTGTCACAGGCTCTGGTCGGGGTGCTCGAGCGCCACGATCGGCGGTGCTTCGAAGTCGTCGGCGTATCCTGGGGCGCGAGCCGCCGGGATGCCACGGCGCAGCGACTGCGCGCCGCCTGCGATCAGTGGCTCGAGGTCGGCGACAGCGGCGATCGCGAGGTGGCGGCAACGCTGGCGGAGCGACGCGTCGATATCGCCGTGGATCTCATGGGTTTTACCCACGGGATGCGGCTGGGGGTCTTCGCGCACCGGGCCGCCCCCGTGCAGGTGAATTACCTGGGCTATGCCGGTACGCTCGGCGCGCCCTATATCGATTATCTGATCGCCGATGAGATCGTCATTCCACGCGGCGAGGAGCGTTGGTACACCGAGCGGGTGGTACGCCTGCCGCACTGTTATCTGCCGACGGACGATCGGCGCCAGCTGGGCGCCCCGGCGCCCTCCCGCGGGCAGGCTGGACTTCCGCAGCAAGGGCTGGTGCTGTGCGCCTTTACCAATGCGTACAAGATCAACCCGCCGATATTCGATATCTGGATGCGCCTGCTTGCTGCCGCGCCCGGGAGTGTCCTTTGGCTGCGGATCGACAATCCGGATGCCGTGGATAACCTGCGGCGCGAGGCACAGGTGCGTGGCATAGCCGCTGAGCGGCTGGTATTCGCCCCGCGTCAGGCGGTCGTCACGGAACATCTGGCGCGCTACCAGCTCGCCGATCTGTATCTCGACACACTGCCGTACAACGCCCACTCGACCTGCTGCGATGCCCTCGCGGCGGGCCTGCCACTACTGACCTGTGCAGGCCGGAGCTTTGCAGCTCGCGTTGCCGCGAGCGCCCTGACTGCGGCCGGCATGCGGGAGCTGATCACCACGAGTCTTGCGCAATACGAGCAGCGGGGGCTGGAACTCGTGCAATCACCGCAGCGCCTGGCCGCATTGAAAGGCAAGTTGCAGGCTGCGGGCCGCGGCAGTGAGGTGGCCCCGCTGTTCGATACGCCGGCCTACACCGCCGGCCTGGAAGCAGCATACCGGCAGATGTGGGAGCGCCACCGACGCGGGGAGTCTCCGGCAAGCTTCGATGTCGGCACTTCCGTGGCCGGATATGCCAGCCAACCGGTGCAGGTACAGCAGTGAGCGTGAAATTCCGCTTCGTTTGCGCCAGCCGCGAGAGTCGCGCGGACTTCGCCCTCAAGACGGCACTTGGCCGCTCGCTGGCACTCTACAGGTATCCATTCATGGAGCTGAGGCTATTCCCAAACAATTCGGTCGGTCTGCCAGCGCTCTACAATACGGCGATACGTGAGGCGGCCGGAGATCCGGCGACCCTGATCTTC
>JASHSK010000328.1 GCA_030038755.1 Gammaproteobacteria bacterium | reverse complement strand
GCGGGCGCCGGCGCCCACGTCCCCGCAGCCCTTGTGCGGCAGCGCGATGCGCTCAACCAGCGCATCGCGGCGCTCGAGCAGCGCAAGGACTCGATGCCGGCGGATCAATACTCCTCGCAGCTCGAGCAGCTGCTGATCGAGCTGGCGCAGCTGCAGCAGCGCATCGATCACGGCGGCGGCGGTAGCAGCAGCAGCGGCAGCAGCGGGGAGGGTCCGTGAGGTCGCAGCGCAGGCCGCCGCGGTGCGCGCAGGCGCTGCTGGGTGCGGCGCCGCTGGTTGCGGCACTGCTGGGTGCGCTGCTCGCGCCGCTGGTTGCGGCGATGCTGGGTACGGCGCTGCTCGCGCCGCTGGCCGCGCAGGCACGCGATCTTCCCTACGGCGCGGTCGCCGACCCGGCCGTGCGCCGCTGTGACGCGCTCAATTGGAGCGTGCGGCACGCCCAGGCCGCCAGGTGCTATCAATCACTGGCCGACCGGGGGGGGACGGCGGCCGAGCAGGCCGAGGGCGCCTGGGCGCTCGGCGATCTGCCGCGTGCCAATGACCTGTTCCGCTCCGCGGTCGCCGCCCGGCCGCAGGACGCCGCGTTGCGCGTGCGCTGGGGAGAGCTGTACATCGACTCGCATCAGCCGCAGCAGGCCCTGGAGCTCTTCAGGGAGGCCTTGCAGCGCGATCCGCACGACGACTATGCGAAGCTCGATTCGGCCGCCGTTCTGGCAGACGAATTCCAATCCCAGGCCGACGCCGACCTGAATGCGGTCATCGAGGATGCGGCCGCGCCGCCGGGGGCGCGTCTTCGGGGGCTGCTGCTCGCGGCACGCGTGGCGCTGGAGGACAGCGATGCGGCCGCGGCGGCGCCGTTGATCGAGCAGGCCGCCACCGTGGCCTCGCAGGCTCACCTGCCGCAGCTGCAGGTGTACACGCTGCGGGCGGCGCTGGCGCAGTTCCAGGGCGGTGACGGCAGGGCCTGGATAGAGCGCGCGCTGCACGAGGATCCGGGCTTCGGCGATGCCTATGCGGTGCCGGCGCACTTCTACGATCTGCGCTGGCGCGAGAGCGAGGCGATCGAGCTGTACCGCAAGGCCGTCATGATCCAGCCGGATCTATGGTCCGCGCGGGTGGAGCTGGCGGGCTGCCTGCTGCGCGAGGATCAGGTCGCGCAAGGCCGGACGGTGCTGGTGGCGGCCTACCGCGGCGATCCCTACGATCCGGTCACGGTCAACACGCTGCGGCTGCTCGATTCCCTCGCCAAATACGACGTGCTCGACTATGGCCGCCTGCCCGGCGGCGGGCCGGCCCTGATCCTGCACATCAGTCCCGAGGAATCCGCCGCTCTCGCTCCCTACGCAGGCCGCCTCGCCGAGCAGGCGCTGCAGCAGTATGCGCAACGCTACCGCTTTCAGCTGCGCTCACCGGTGTCGATCGAAATCTATCCCAACCACGACGACCTCGCGGTGCGCACCGCCGGCCTGCCTGGCATGGGCGGGGAGCTCGGCGTGACTTTCGGCTACGTCGTCGCCATCGATTCCCCGGGCACGCGCGAGGAAGGCGCTTTCGACTGGGGCTCGACGCTGTGGCACGAGATGGCGCACGTGTTCACGCTCGAATCCACGGACTTTAGCGTGCCGCGCTGGCTCACCGAAGGCCTGTCCGTGTTCGAGGAGTGGCACACCGGTCCCATCACGGGCATCGAGATTCCCGACTATGCATTCGCAGCGTTCGCGCAGGGCCGCGCCCTGCCGATCGCGCAGCTCAACGGCGGCTTCGTGCACCCGCAGTACCCGCAGCAGCTGGTGGTCTCCTACATGCAGGCCGGGCTGGTGTGCGACTTCATCGACCGCAGCTTCGGCTTCGACAAGCTCTACGCGCTGCTGCATGCGTTCGAGCACACCAGCGACGTGTCCGAGGCGCTGCAACGCTCGCTGGGTCTGACGGCCGGCCAGTTCGACGCACGCTTCCATGCCGACCTCTCGCAGCGCTATGGAGCGCTGCTCGCACACGTGGGCGACTGGCAGACGGCGCGCAGCGCCGCGAGCGCCGACGCGGCGCGATCCGACTGGCGCGCAACCATCGCGTCGGCGCAGCGCGCCCTCGGCTACCAGGCGCAGGACGTGGGCGACGACAGTCCCTACGTGCCGCTGGCGACGGCCTATGACGCGAGCGGTCATCCGCAGCGCGCGCTGGCGACACTGCTCGCCTACTGGCAGCGCGGCGGCCACGATCCGCAGGCGCTGCGCGAGCTGGCCACACGCCTGCATGCGGCCGGCCGGCTCAACGAGGCGATCGACGTACTCGAGAGTGTCAACTATGTCGCGCCGCTCGATGATGAGCTGCACGGCACTCTCGGAGACTGGCTGCTGACGGCGCAGCGCCCGCAGGATGCGCTGCTCGAATACCGCGTCGCCATGGCACTGCATCCGCCCGACCAGGCGGGCGCGCATCTGCGGCTGGCGCGCGCCGAGTTCGCGCTGCACGCGCTGCCCGAGGCGCGTCGCGAGATACTCGCCGCGCTGGAGATCGCTCCCGACTTCCAGCCCGCTCAGCAGCTGCTGCTGCAGATCGCGCGTGCGACCGGCCAGCTGCCGGGCGCGCCCGGCGCTCCCATTCCATCTCAAGTAAGGGTTCCCCATGAATGAGCTGCACTCTGTGACCGGTACGGGCGCTCGCCTCGGCAGCGACGAGGCGCGTGCGCTGATCGGGCAGTTCTCCTCGGTGATGCAGGCCATCCGCGCCGAGGTGGCCAAGGTGGTGATCGGTCAGGGTGAGGTCGTCGAGCACCTGCTGATCACGCTGCTGGTGGGCGGGCACTGCCTGATCACCGGCATGCCCGGCACCGCCAAGACATTGCTGGTGCGCACGCTGGCCGGCGCGCTGGGCTTGAGCTTCAAGCGTATCCAGTTCACCCCGGATCTGATGCCCACCGACGTGACCGGGACCGACATCGTCGAGGAGGAGGCGGGCAGCGGGCGGCGCGTGTGGAGCTTCGTCCCGGGACCGGTGTTTGCGAACGTGCTGCTGGCCGACGAGATCAACCGCACGCCCCCGAAGACGCAGTCCGCGCTGCTCGAGGCCATGCAGGAGCGCTCGGTCACGGTGCGCGGCCACGTGCATATGCTCGAGCCGCCGTTCTTCGTGCTCGCCACGCAGAACCCGATCGAGCTGGAGGGTACCTATCCGCTGCCCGAAGCGCAGCTGGATCGCTTCCTCTTCAACGTGATCCTCGATCACCTCGGAGTCGAGGAGGAGCTGGCCGTGCTCGAGCGCTTCACGACGCGCGTGGACGTGCCCGAGGTCCACCCCTGCACGGAGGCCACGCAGCTGCTGCGGTTCCAGTGGCTCGTGCGCCAGGTGCCGGTCGCCGCGGAGGTGAGCCGCTACGCGGTGGAGCTGGTGCGCGCCACGCGTCCCGAGGATCCGCTGGCGCCCGAAGTGGTGCGCTCCTACGTCAGGTTCGGCGCGAGCGTGCGTGCCACGATGTTTCTGCTGCTGGCCGCCAAGGCGCGCGCGCTGCTGCAGGCTCGCTACCACGTCACCGCCGCCGATGTCGCGGGGCTGGCGCTGCCGGTCCTGCGCCACCGCGTGCTCACCAACTATCAGGCCGAATCGCACGGCAAGAGCGTCGATGACGTGCTGCGCTCGCTGCTGGCCGAGCGCGGCGCCGGCAGCCGGGCCGCATGAGCGTTCCAGCCGGCACCGTCGGGACTCGCGCCTCCCTGCTGCAGCCCGAGGTGCTTTCCGCTCTGGCCAACCTCACGCTCGCCGCGCGCGCGGCCGTGGAGGGCACGCTGATCGGGCTGCATCGCACGGTGCAGTTCGGCTTCAGCCAGGAGTTCGCCGAGTACCGCCCCTACGTGCCCGGGGATGACACGCGGTTCATCGACTGGAACGTCTACGCCCGCTCTGAGCGCACGGTCCTCAAGCGCTTCCTCGGAGAAACCAACACTCACCTGATGCTGCTGCTGGACGCCAGCGCATCGATGGCGTACGGCGCGCCGCGGCTCTCGAAGTTCCGCTACGCGCAGCTGCTCGCCGCGAGCCTCGCCTATCTGGCCGCGCGCCAGCACGACGCCGTGGGGGTGACGGTGTTCGACCAGGCGGTGCGCGAATTTCGCGCGCCTTCCTCGCGGACGGGGCAGCTCGAGGGGGTGTTGCATCTGATCGAGCGCGCGCTGCCGGCGCGGCGGACGGATTACCGTGCGCCCGTGGAGCGCTTCCGCGCGCACGGCGCGCGGCGCGGCATGGTGGCACTGCTGTCGGACTTCTACTGCGACCCGGCCGCGCTCATCGAGGAGGTGCGGCCGCTCGCCTTCCAGGGCAGCGACGTCGTGCTGTTTCAGATCCTGGACCCGCGCGAGCTCGCCCCGGCGCTGCGCGAGGCGGCGGTGCTGGAAGATATGGAGACCGGAGAGCAGGTCGAGGTGTCGGCCGACTACGTGCGCGGCATCTATCCGGCACGCGTGCGCCGCCACGTGCAGGCGCTGCGCGAGGCCGCCGCGGCGGTAGGCGCCGATCACCTGCTGCTCGATACGTCGCAGCCGCTGGCCGTGCCGCTGCGCGAGTACCTGCTGTTCCGCCAGCGCCGCCGGTGAGCCGCCCCGCATGAGTTCCCGCGCATGAGCCCCCACGCATGAGCCTGCTGGCACCGCTGTTCCTGCTGGGTCTGGCCGCGATCGCGCTGCCGCTGTGGCTGCATCGCCAGCGCGTGCGCGACACGCGGCGCGAGCCCTTCAGCTCCGCGATGCTGCTCGAGGCGCAGCCGCAGCAGCTGCGCACGCGCAAACGCTGGCAGTATCTGCTGCTGCTCGCGCTGCGCGTGCTGCTGCTGGCACTGCTGTGCCTGGCCTTCGCGCAGCCCGTCTGGCGGCGTCACGTGGCGCGCACGGGCGCGCACGCGGCGCTGCAGATCGTCGTGCTGGACACCTCGATGTCGATGAGCGCCGACGGCAGCTTCGAGCGCGCGCGCGCCGTCGCGCGCCGCCTGATCGACACCCTCGGAGCCGGCCAGCGCGCGCAGCTCGTGAGCGCCGCGGACGGGCTGTCCGTGGTATCGAGTGCCGGCTCCGAGCCCACGGCCGATACCGCGGCGCTGCGCGCGGCGCTCGCGGGCATGCGCGTCGGCCCGGAGCGGCTCGACTACGGGGCGGCGATGGCGGGGCTCGATGTGCTGCTGGCGCGTCGGCGCGGCGCCATCGATGTGCACCTGATCAGCGACTTTCAGGCGACCGGCACCCCCACACGCTTCGCGGACCTGATGCCGCCGGCATCCCCCGACCGCCAGGTGTTCCTGTACCTGCACTCCGTGGCCGCCGCCGCCGCCGAGCCCAACTGGGCCATCACCGCCATTCGCCGCGCGGGGGCGGACCTGATCGTGAGCGTGCGCGGCTTTCACACACCGGCACGCGCGCTCACGGTGACGCTCGACATCAATGGCAAGCCTGCCGGGCGGCAGAGCGCGACCGTGCCGCCCGACGGACAGAGCGACCTGCGCTTCGCCCAGCCGTTGCTGCCGCTGGGCGATGACCGCGTGACCGCGCGTATCGTGGACGGCCTCGAGACGGATGCGCTGGCCGCGGACAACGTGCGCTGGGCCGCGATTCGTAACGCCCCGGCCGAGCCGGTCCCGCTGCTGGCCGCCGCGACGGACGATCGCGCGGTGAGCTATCTGTCCACGGCGCTCGCCGCCGCCGCGGAAGGCGATGTCGCCGAGGTGCATCCACTGGCGAGCTTCGATGCGCGCGCACTGCCGCGCTACCGCTGGGTGATGCTGGATGATCTGGGCGCGGTCGATGCGGCCATGGCCGCGCAGCTGCGCGGCTACGTGGAGGGCGGCGGTGCCGTGTTTGCCGCACTCGGGTCGCACGCCGCCACGCTCGAGCGCCTGCCGGTGCTGGGTGATGAGGTGCACGGGAGCGCCGGGGCAGATGTATCTCCACTGTCCGTCGGTCAGCTCGACCCGAGTCACCCGCTGCTGGCGGGTCTGGCGGGCTGGGAGTCGCTCGATATCGGCCATCTGCCGCTGCTGACGCCGCAGCCGGACGATCAGGTACTGGTCGATGCAAGCAATGGCGCACCGCTGCTGATCGAGCGGCACATGGGGCGCGGCCGGGTGCTTCTGTATGCCGGCGATCTGGATGACGAGGGCAACAACCTGCCGGTACAGCCGCTGTTCGTCGGTCTGATGGCGCAGGCCGCCCGCTATCTGAGCGGCCGGGGCGAGCTGCCGGTCGCCGAGACCGTGGGGGCCAGCCTCGCGCTGGGGCGCGGCGGCGGTCCGGCCGGCCAGCTCATCGACCCGAGCGGCCGGACGGTCCTGTCCCTGGCCGATACCAGCCGGCCGCTGACTGTGAAGTTGAATCAGACCGGCTTTTATCAGATCTATACTCCGGCCGGAGAGGCGCTCGTGGCCGTGAATCCCGATCCGCTGGAATCCGATCTGGCCCCGATGTCGGCCGGGCTGCTGGCCCGCTGGCGCAGCGCCCTTGCAGCCGTGCAATCCGGCGAGCCGGGCGCCGTGTCCGGTATCAGCGGCGGGGCTGCAGCCGCCGGGGCTGCGGTCGCCGCTTCCGCCTTCACGCGCGAGCCGCTCGCCCCGAGGCTGCTGGTATTGCTGGTGCTGCTGGTGTTGGCCGAATCGCTGCTCGGCGATCACGCGCTGCGCTACCGCCTGGCGCAGGACCGCCTCGGGCAGGGTCGTCTGGCGCAGGGCCGCCTCGCACAGGGTCCGCCCGCAGCCGGTGGACGCACATGACGGACACGCGCCCGACGGACACGCACGTCACGCACCAGGGCCACGAGCGCGAGCCGGCGCACGAGCCCCCTGTAGCGAGCGCCTCCGCGCGCCTCTCGAGCTACCTCGGGCAGCTCGGGGTGCGGCTTGGCCGCGCGCTGTGGCTGCGCGCTGCGGCGGTCATGGCGCTCGCCGCGCTGCTCGTGACCCTGGCGGGCAGCTGGCTGGCGATTCGCACCGGCTTCGCGGAGGGCACGCTGGCGCTGGTGCGCGTGGTACTGCTCGTGGTGCTCGGACTACTCGCCCTCGGTCTGGCGCTGTCGCTGCGGCGGCTGCGCCAGCGTCGCGAGCGCGCCGCGGAGTCCCTGGCAGACGAATTCGACGGACGCCTGCAGACCTACGCGCAGCTCTCCGCGCAGCATCCCTTCCGCGAGCTGCTGGCCGAGGATGCGCTCGGCATCGGCGCGCGCCATCCCGCACACGTGCTGGTCCCGCCCGCGCGCCTCGTGGTTCCCGGCGCCGTGACCGTCGCATTGCTGCTCGCGCTGGTATGGCTGGCGGCGCTGGGGCCGGGACTGTACCGCGATGGGGCTCGCGTCATCTGGGCCGGATGGCTGGTGAACAATCTGCGCCCCGCCGAACGCATCCTGGTCGATCCCGGCAGCGCGTCCGTGCGGCGCGGCGGCACCGTCAGTGTGCGCTCCAGCGCGCAGGGCTTTGCCCCGCGCGCCATGCAGCTGCATGCGCGCGTGGGCGGCGGGCCCTGGCAGCAGATCGACATGGCGCAGGCCGCGCCGGGCGGGACCGGACTGGGCGGGGCCGGGCCGGCCTTCGGCTTCACGTTCTTTTCCCTGCGCGAGCCGGTCAGCTACTACGTCTCCGCGGCGGGCATCCGCAGCCCGACCTATCGCCTGCAGGTCATCGACGTGCCCAACGTCGCGCAGCTGCGGCTGGTGTATCACTACCCCGCATGGACGCACCGCAAGGACGACGTGCAGGAGGGCAGCGGCGACATCAGCGCGATCGCCGGTACGCGGGTCGACGTGCAGCTGCACACCGATAGCCCACTCGCACGCGGCGAGCTGGTGCTCGACGGGGCCGCGGCGCCCATGACGACACGCGGCAACGAAGCGCAGGGCACGCTGAGCGTCACCCGCGATGCGCGCTACTACCTGGCCGCGCGCATCGGCACCGAACGCGTACGCCTCACCGAGGACTACCTGATCAGGCTGCAGCCGGTGCCCGCCCCGCAGGTGCAGGTGACCTGGCCAGGCCGTGATTATTCCGCCAGCAGCATCGAGGAGGTCACGACCGACGTGCAGGCGAGCGACGACTATGGGCTGCAATCGCTCGAGCTGCATTATTCGGTCGACGGCGGCGTCTGGCACTCGGTCACGCTACCGGTGAAGGGCACGAAAGTGTCCGACGAGCACGTGCTGGCCCTCGAGTCGCTGCATCCCGACCGGCTGTCGCGTCCGCTCACCGCCGGAGACCTCGTGAGCTACTACGCCGTGGCGCGCAGCGACACGCTCAGCTCGCAGAGCGACATGTATTTCATCAACGTGCAGCCCTTCGATCGGCGCTACTCGCAGGCCCAGGCCTCCGGCGGCAGCGGCGACGGCGATGAGCAGCAGCAGATCGCCGAGCGCCAGCGGGAGATTCTGATCTCGACCTGGAATCTGCTGCGCGAGCAGCAGCAGCGAGCTCAGCAGCAACGCGTCCAGGCCGCGGGTGGGGGCGCGAGCGCCGCCGCGAGTGCCGCGGCGGAGGCCGGCGGCACGGCGGAGGCCGGCGGCACGGTGGATGGCGGGGGCACGGTGGATGGCGGGGGCACCGCGGAGGCCGGCGGCACGCTGCACGACAACTCCCGGATGCTCTCGACGCTGCAGAGCAAGCTCGCAGCGCAGGCCGAGTCGCTCTCCGGCCGCACACAGGCGCGGCAGCTGAGCGCGGGCGACCCCTCGATCGCACGTTTCATCGACAGCATGAGGCACGCGGCCGCGGCGATGCACCCGGCGGCGCAGCGGCTGGCAGCCACCGACCTTGCCGACGCGGTCGCCCCCGAGCAGCAGGCGCTGCAGTACCTGTTGCAGGCGGACGCGCAGTTCAGGGACGTGCAGGTGGCCATGCAGGACAGGGGCAGCGGTGGCGGTCAGAGCGGCAGCAACCCGGAAATCGGACGCGACGTCGCGCAGCTCTACCAGCTGGAGATGGATCTGCAGAAGAACCAGTACGAGAGCGGCAGCGGTGCCACCCCGCAATCCACCGACCAGCAGGCCGATCAGCTCGCGCAGCGCCTGCAGCAGCTCGCGCGCCGCGAGCAGCAGCTCGCCGAGCAGCTGCAGCGCTCGCAGCAGCTCACCCCCGAGCAGCGCTGGCAGCAGCAGTCACTGCAGCGCGAGGCCGAGGATCTGCAGCAGCAGCTGCAGCAGCAGCAACAGCGTTCCGCCAATGCCGGGCAGAACGGTCAGGGCCAGTCCGGGCAGTCGGGCGCGCAGAGCGGCCAGAGCGGCCAGAGCGGCCAGAGCGGCCAGGGCGGCCAGGGCTCTCAGGCCGCCCAAGGGTCTCAAGGCGCTGCAGGGACGGCGAGCGGGCAGGGCGCCCAGGGCGGCGCTCAAGGCGGCGCGCTGGGCGGCGCGCTCGCACGCGGCGGCGGACTGGGAGGCGGGGCGCCGGTCACCGGCGGGGGTGCGGCGGTTGGACAGCAGCCCGGCAGCGGTGCGCTGCCTGATGGCACGGATGCCGGCGGCCCGCTCGCACAGCGCGTCGCCGATGCGATTCGCGCCATGAACCAGGCGGTGAGCGCGATGCATACCGATCGCGGGGATGCAGCCGGACAGGCGCGTCTGGCCGCTGCGCAGGCTCAGCTCGCGCAGCAGGCGCTCGCCGGGGCCACGAACGAGCTGGCGCGCGAGCGCGCACAGCAGATCCAGCAGCAGGTCGCGCAGATGGCAAGCCGTGCCGCAGAGCTCTATGCGCAGCAGGCGGCCGCGCAGCGACAGCTGCAGTCCATGGTGAAGTCAGGCGTCCCGCAGCAGGTACCCGGATTCCGGGGCTTTGCCGGCGCCGGCTCGGGTCCCCTCACGTCGGATGCGACCGGGGTGCAGGGACAAATCACCGAGCAGAAGCGCGAGCTGACCGCGGGGGTGCTGCGCCTGGGGGATCGCGTTGCCTCCGCTGCGCAGCAGTACCATGACGAGGCGCCCGACGTTTCGCGCGCGCTCAGTGGCGCCAGCCAGGCGCTCACCGACAGCGGTGTGGCTGATCGCCTGGAAACCGAGGCGCGAGCCATCAACGAGGGCGACGCGGCCTACGTCTCCGCGAGCGATTCCGCCGTGACGCAGGCGCTGCGCGACCTGCAGCAGCGGCTGCAGGCCGCCGCCGGTCTCGCCGGCCAGGGGGTTGCCTCCGCGAGCGCGCCGCGCGACGCCGTGGGCGATGAGCTCGCGCGTCTGCGCGCGCTGCGCAGCCAGCTGGAG
>JASHSK010000327.1 GCA_030038755.1 Gammaproteobacteria bacterium | reverse complement strand
GTCTCGGCAAGTGCGCTTGCGCTCCTGGCCGGGTGCACGGTCGGACCGAACTACAAGCCGCCGAGCGTGCAGACACCGGTCAGGTGGGCGACGCCGCTGGCGGCCGGCGAATCGGACAGCAGCGCGGCGCTGGCCTCATGGTGGACCAGCTTCAGGGATCCGGAGCTCGACACCCTCATCGATACCGCGGTCCGATCCAACCTGACGCTGCGAGTGGCCGAGGCGCACGTGCTGGAGGCGCGCGCGGCCCGGGACGTGGTCGCCGGCGGCCGGCGGCCGTCGCTCGGTACGACGGTGGGGTACTCCCGGAACCGCTACGGCGCCAACTCGTTCCCACCGCTCGGTGAATTTCCCGGGATCCCGCTGGATTACGATCTCTACAGCGCCGGGTTCGATGCGTCCTGGGAGATCGATCTCTTTGGCGGTGTGCGCCGGGCCCTCGAGGCCTCGAGCGCCGAAGTGGGCGCGGCGGAATACTCGCGCCGCGACGTGCTCGTGTCAGTACTGGCCGAGGTCGCGCGCAATTACATCGATGCACGCGCGTACCAGGCGCGCCTCGACATCACGCGGCAGAACATCGCGGCAGAGCAGGGCATCGTCGATCTCACCCGCAGCCGCTATCAAAATGGTCTGGCGAGCGACCTCGACGTCGAGCAGGCCACGGCGCTCCTGACCGCCACCCAGGCGCAGCTGCCGGCACTCGAGAGTGCCTTCACGCAATCGGTGCACCATCTCTCGATCCTGCTGGGAGAGGATCCGGGCGCACTGCTCGGGAGCATGTCCCGCGCGACACCCATTCCCCTCACGCCGCCCGTCGTCCCCGTCGGTCTGCCGTCCGACCTGCTGCAGCGCCGTCCGGACGTGCAGCGCGCAGAGCGCGAGCTCGCGGCCTCCACGGCCGAGATCGGCGTGGCGCAGGCGGACCTGTTTCCGAAGATTTCGCTGGTGGGAGCGCTCGGGATCACCAGTACGTCGACGAGCAACCTGCTCGAGTATGCGAGCCGCTATTGGTCGGCCGGCCCGACGCTGCAGTGGAACCTGCTGCAGGGTGGCAGCCTGCGGGCCAACGTGCGCGTCCAGAGGGCCCGTGCCGAGCAGGCCCTCGATACCTATCAGCAAACCGTGCTGGTCGCGCTCGAGGATGCCGAGAACGCCCTGGTGGCGTATGCCAGGGAGCAGACCCGAAGACGCTCGCTGGCGCAGTCCGTGCAGTCGAGCCAAACGGCATTCCGCCTGTCCTCGGAGCTGTACCGCAGCGGCCTGGTCGACTTTCTGAACGTACTCGATGCCGAGCGTACGCTGTACACCGCCCAGGATGCGCTGGTCGGGAGCACCGAGTCCGCGTCGCTCGACCTGGTGCAGCTCTACAAGGCTCTGGGCGGCGGCTGGCAGCAAGGCGGTCAGTAGCCCGTCGTCCCAGTGCTCGACGAGGGTGGCGTATAGGTACCCGCCAGATCGATGCGGCCATACTGGCCGGCAGCCTCGCTGTTGGGTCCGGCGGTGAAGAACAGGGTATTGGACGGCTCGCTGTCGGCGCTGACGCCGTTGCCGAATTGCAGCGCCCAGAGGCCGGAGATGAACAGCTGCTCAGTGCTCGTGAGCATCAGCGGCCCATCGCTCGCTCCAGTCGTGGGGTTGTACGCGTTGATGGCGCCGTCGCCGAAATTGCCGATCAGCAGATCCCCGCTCAGTGGTCCGAAATTGCCGGGCGCCAGCGCGATTCCCCAGGGGGCGTTGAGCGCGCCCCCCGCCGAGACCAGCGTTGAGATCAGCGTTCCATCGCCGTCAAATACCGCGACGTAGCCGAGCCCTGCGCCGATCGTCACGTGCTCCCCGGTGCTGGAAGGCTGCGCGTACGTCACGTAGATCTGCGCGCTGCCGTTGCTGGCGGGAATGTTCTGAATGCCATAGGGCGCATAGCCCGACGGGATCGCAGTGTCCGCGAAACCTCCACCGACCGTCTGAGGCTGGAAGCCGGTGCTGAAGACATCCACGGTGGCGTTCTTGAAATCCGCCGCATACAGCATGGTAATGCCGCTGCTGTCCGTCCCCATCGTCAGCCCGGTATACATCGCGGGGAGCACGGCCCCGCCCGCGTCATTGGCGACATTGGAGTCGTAGGCGATCACCGCGCCGGTAGTATTGACGTTCTGCGACCAACCCTCGATGGTGCCACCGAGCGTCGCGAACAGGAACGTGGCCGCCCCGGAACTGCCGCCCGAGGTGAGCACGAAGTCCGTGGTAGTCGTATCTGAATTGTAGACGACGCCGGTGGGCTCGGCGGTGCCGGAAGCGCCCGCTGCAATGCTGATCGAGGCCACGCCGGAGACGGGATCCACGAGATTACCGTTGCCATCGTAGACTGTGGTGGTGGAAGTGCCCTGGTTCGCGACCCACGCGTCAGCCGTCGGGTTGAACGCCAGGCCCCACGCGTTGACCAGGTGAGAATCGGTTTGCAGCGCGCTGATCGCGCTGCTGTTGGAGACCAGCGACGTCATCATGTAGGTGGCCGCCGCCGTCGTACCGCCGCTGCCGCTGCTTCCGCTGCTTCCGCTGCTGCTGCCACTGCTGGAACTGCCCCCACCGCAGGCGTCCACAGCACACAGCACCGCAACCACCAGGACCCCACGACCAACCGCACGCATGCAATGCATGACCATACTCCCGCTGACTGCGCCGATTCGCAGTGGTAAGTGCGGCCAGGCGGGTCAGCGGTTGTAGCGGTTGGGTTGATCGGCGACGCGACGGGCCGGCGATGAGTGGCACACGTCCAGCGGCTGCACGAGCGCCAGGGCGACACACACGTTGACGACTTCACCGTGCGTGGCGGTGTGCTCGACGGATCGGCGCAGCGCGAGCAGCAGCTGCTGCGCGCTGGCGTGTGGCGAGCCGGTGCGCAGCACGGCGAGCGCGCCGCTGATCTGCGCGGCCGCGAAGGAGGCGCCGGATGCGAAGTCGTAGTGTCCGGAGGGCGTGAGGCTCAGCACGTCGCGGCCCGGCGCCGGCAGCACCTGCGGTCCGAGGGCCCCCTGATCCGACGCCCGCGCAGCCACGACTCCGGGCACGGCCAGCGGGAAGCCCGTCAGCGCCCCATCTGGCGGCACGGCGCCGATGAATATCATGCCGCGCTGCTCGCCGCGGATGACCAGCTCGCGCAGTAACGGATCGGGCGGTCCGGTGAGGCTCAGATTCACGATCTGCGCGTGCTGATCGATGGCAGTGCCAAGCGCGAGCGCGAGCGTGAACGAATTACACTCCGCGGCGAGGGCGGCAGCCGCAACCGGCTCGCAGGCCTTGTAGATCTGCAATCGAGCGTCCGGGGAGACACCCACGATCCCGAGGCGATTGTTGGCCACGGCGGCGATGATGCCGGCCACCAGCGTGCCATGCCGATCGGCTACGAACGCATCCGTGTCATGGTCGATGAAGTCGCGGGCCAGCTGCGTACGTCCGGCAAGGTCCGGATGATGGATGTCGGCACCGGTGTCGATCACCGCCACGCTCACTCCGCGCCCACGTGACCAGCGCTGCGCACCCGCCACGTCCATCGCAGAGAAACCCCACTGCAGGGGAAGGTAGGGATCGTTGTAGCCGGAGGGTGCGCCCGCTTCGCGCGTTGCGCTCGCCGCGTCTGCGAGCGCCGCGTCGGCGAGCGGCGCGTCGGTGAGCGCCGTGTCTGCGAGCGTCGTGAACTGCTGCAGTGGCTGCGCGGAGCGCACGCGCGGGTCCCGCGACAGACGCTGCAGCAGCGTGGTGCGGTCGGCGTGCGGCGGCAGGCTGAACACCAGGCAATCGACCTGGAGCGGCGCGATGGGCCATTCGCGCACCGGCGTCAGATCGTAGCTGCGCGCCAGCTGCGTCGCCGTAGCCCGAGCGCGATCGCCGACCGTATAGGGCCCCTCGTGGTCGTAGCCATGTGGCGTGGAGCCGGCTTCGGGACGCAGCGCACCGCGCGAGTTGTCGAGTACCACCAGGATCAGCCGCCCGGCGCGCGCGGAGAGATCCCCGCCGACGTTCACGTCGCTTCTGATCGGCGGAGCACCGCTGCAGGCGGTCAGCGCGGCCAGTACCACGAACGCGCCGAGCACGGCGCTGCGCGTGCCTCGACGCAATCTGCGCATCGGCACGGGCAAGCCCTCAGGGGGCGGTATCCAGCGGCTCCGCAAAACGCACCAGGGGATCGGCGCGCAGGCTGCGCAGGGCCGCTTCGGTGGCCGAACGCCCTGAAGCGCTCGAGGGCGCCAACGACCAGACCCCTGCCGGGCTCGGGCCGGACACGATCTGCAGGCCGCTACGCTCCAGCAGTGCCTGAAGCTGCGCCAGTGTGGTTCGCGCGTCCAGCACGACGCGGATGGTCGCGGCGGCCGGCACGGTTTGCAAGTCCGATAGTGTCCGGTAGGCCGGCGCCCATGCGGTGGGCTCGGGGGGACGCGACTTTGACCATATCGCCATTCCCAGCGCACCGAGCGCGACGGCTTCGAGCGCGGCGGCGGCGACCCAGCCCGCCGTCCAGCCGCTGCGCGGCCAGCGCGACGACGCGTTGACCCCGGGGAGGGCGACCCTCGACTCGGCCGCGTCCACCGACCCGGAGGTGCCCACCGACTCGGACGCGCCCACCGGGCTTTCATCGCAGGTCGGTAGCGCGTCGCGATCCAATCGCACGCGCAGGCGCTCCCAACTATCCCCGGCATCGACCTCTGAGGCGGTCACGGTCGGCTCCGCCGTCATCGTCGCGCGCAACGTGCGTTGGAACTGCAACTCCTCGCGGCACTGCTCGCACTGCGACAGATGGGTCTCGATTGCCGCACGATCGGGGGCATCCGCCGTGCCGTTGACGATCCATGGGATCAGATCCCAGGCCTGGCGATGAATGGAGGAATCTGGCGACATGCTCAACCTCCTTGCGGCGGCGCGTCGGCTTCGGCCCCGGTGGATACCGCTGCGTCCAGGCCGCCCAGCCTGGGCAGGAGGTTACGCAGCTTGATGCGTGCCTGGAACATCCGGGCCTTCACGGTGTTGACTGGACATTGCATGATCTGCGCAATCTCCGCGCAGGAATGGCCCAGGTAATAGGCCAGCTCCAGGGTGGCACGCTGCTCGAACGGTAGGGTGGAGAGTCCGCGCGACAGCCAATCGGTGCGCTCTTCGAGCACCAGCGGCTCGGGAGCGAGCGCCTCGGCGGCGCGGCTCATCTGGACTTGAGCGGCGCCGCGCGGGCCGCCACCGTTGTTGCGCCGGTGGGCGCTCAGCGCGCAGCGCCAGGCGATGCCGGTGATCCAGGTAGACACGCGAGAGGCTCCGCGGAAGCGACTCGCCTGGCACCAGACCACCCAGAAGGCATCGTTGATCGCCTCCTCGACACTGTCTCGGGCCGGTTGCAGCCGCGCGAGAAACTGCAGCAGCGGACGGCGATAGAGACGGTAGAGCTGCTCGAGCGCACGTTGATCGCGGGCGGCGACCGCGAGCAATAGCTGCCGCTCGCGCTCATCATCGCGCTGCCGCCCTGATTCGTTCGACGTCACTGCCACGGACATGACGGCGCTTCACCATCCCGATCGTTCCGGTGCTACCCTGTGAGTGCCGCAACCGTCCCGGATGGTTGTAACGAGCCGGCCCGCCGGCCCCGGATCGGTACTTGGTCGGAGCGGCCTCAGAATACCCTCAGCATGACCTCAGAATGACCACACGGCGCTGGCGACCAGCCGCTCTCCGGCCAGGGAGTCGAACAGGCGGCGCGCGGTCGAGTCGGTGCCGATGTAGCTGACCGTGAATGTCCAGGCATCCCATTGTTTTGTCAGGGCGGCACTCCAGTACAGGTAGCCGGCGCCGACCTCCTCCGACAGGTCGTAGTAGCCGATTCCGAGCTGCGTAGCGAGGCCATACGGCAAGGGCTCGTGCCCGGACAGCTCTGCGGCAAACGCATCGCCTCGGCCGTAGCGGTGGTAGTCGTCCACCGCGTAGGTGTCCGGCGAGCCGATCAGCTGCACGAATAGCTGATCCTGCCAGCTCAGCGTCCCGCTGAGCTCGTCATAGTCGTATCGGCTGCGGTCGGGAGCACCCGGATAGTCATAATGCCGGACGCTCCAGGTGCTATTCCAGCTCTGGCCGAGCGGGTGCTGATAGCCGAGGTACCCGATCGCCTGCGCTTCAGTGGAGTCGCTCGGCTCGAGCCTGACCGTGTCGGCCGCAATTCCACCGAACCACTGCGTATCCGATACATACAGGTCTGCCAGCAACGAAGGCTGCCCGTCGCTGAGCGATACACCACGAAACACGTTGTCGCTGCTGACACCCAGAGATCCCTGTACATCCGCGCCGTAACCGGCGACTGTCGCCAGCATGGCCAACAGCGCCGCAGCCCAGCGCATACCGCACCGTCTCTGCGAGCGCCACCACATCGAGTTGCCCATCGCCCACCGGTGTCCCTGGCCGTGGCCAAGATGCACCAACAAGGGCGTGCATACAACCTCCTGAGTGCGGGCCATCCGAGCGGCGCGTGCGAGCGCACCGGTGGCCCGGAGGACTCTGACGTGCGGCCGGAAGCGGCCCTGCGATCTGACGCGACCACTGCATCAGCCCTTTCTGACGTAGGCGCGGCACCAGCCGTTTTCGTTGACCAGCCTGCCGGCGAACAGCTTGCAAGCTCCCCACGTCTGACCGGTGGCGCCAGAATTCTGCAGGCAATTGGCACATTGCTCTCCCGGCCGATAGCTCGGAGATTTATTTTGGTCGACCTTGGTGGCGTCCTCCGTATATCCGAGTGCCGAGGCTACGGGGTCGTTCGGCGATAGGTGCGGCAGATCGGCTGCCACGAGCGTGCGTAGCGGGGTCGTGGCCAGGACTCCGGCCACCAGTCCGACGTGTTCGAGCAGCGAACGGCGCGTAAGGGTCTCTCGCATGACAACGACCCTCCAGCTGTGCGCTAGAAGAATCCGTGGGCTAGAAGAATCCGTGCGCTAGAAGAATCCGTGGGCTTCCAGGAAGGCGAGGGTCTCGTTCTGCGCGTTGTTCTGCGGGATGCCCTGATAGCGGCGAAACCCCGCGCGTATCTGCAGGAACGGGATCGGCGTGAGCTCATAGACCACGCTCCAACGGGTCTGCTGGTTATGCGCGACGTGTACGTCGGGATCATAGAACTCGTAGGTCAGCTTCAGGTTGTTGCCCTTGTGCAGCAACCAATCCATCTCGGCGAGCGTCGGCACCATGGTGTGTGTGCCGTCGCTGTAGCCGGCCTGCTGTACGACGTCCGCCTCGCCGAGCCAGGCCACCGGGCCGGTCCGCAGTCCCGCGAACAGGCCGGCCATGTCACGGTTGCCGGCGAGGCTCGACTGGGTGTACGAGCCGGCGATGCCGGCCCGCCACGCGGTCGTGGTGTACATCAGCTGGGTGGTCGCCATGTAGCCTGAGCTGCTGCTGGTGCTGCTGGTGCTGCTGGTGCTGCTGGTGCTAGTGGTGCTACTGGTGCCGCTAGTGCTGCTGGTACTGCTGCTACCCTGGTTGGCTGCGCCATTGGTGGCGTCCACCTGCCACTCCCAATGCTCGCGCTCCAGGCCAAATTCGACGCCGGTGTCGGGGGTATTCATGTTGATGCCGGTGACCTCGCGCACGAATGCAGTCTGGTCCTGCAGCCGCCAGCCGAACGGCAGATAGAAGTGCCCGGCCTTGATGTACCAGTCGGACGTATTGCCGTAGCGGACATAGGCTTCCATGGTCTGCGCACCCGGGGCAACCTCCTCGTCGATGTACACTCCCAGCAGGTTCGGTATCACGCTGAGGTCGGTATACACACGGGCCTGCTCGAGCGAGAACTGCGCCGATACCGGGGTTTGCGGCACGGCGGTTCGCATGTAATCGGTCCTCAGGTCCCCACCGACGCGCAGGATGTCCTGCACTACCTGACCGGTCCACACCGGCGATCCGGCCGGAAGCATTTTCATGGCGAGGAGGTTCTCGACGAACACGTCGCCGAAAGTGGTCCGCAGGCCGCCGCCGGTGGGATTGACGTGGCAGGCGCTGCACTTGTACCCCGTCTGGATCGCGATGTAGGGTTCGGCGACCGCAATCCTGCTGGCCAATGTCAGGCCCAGCAACACGGCAAGCCACACCGGTGCCGACCATCGGGGGAGGGCGCTATTCACGGCGGCACCACGCTGAAGCGATCGATGATTCGATTGGCCTGGGCATCCGGCAGCGGCTGCGTGAGGCGCGATCCGTCCAGCGCGCCGAGCTCGATCCCGGCCTGCCCGCTGAGCACTACCTGGTAATCACCCGAGCTCAGCGGCATCAGCGGTGTCAGCAGCAGCGCGCGCGGATCGCCCGCCGGGATGCGGATGCTTATCGGTACCGGCGTGAAAACGGGCGCCCCGGACGGCCCGCTCGCGCGCTCGAGGCTAACGGTCTGCGCGAGGACGCTGCTGGCGTCCAGGTCGCGCGTGAAGCTCACCACGATTTTGGTTGGAGGCTCCGGCACCGCGTCACCGTCCTCGGGTGCGACCGAAGCCACCGCGAACGCCGCCGTGGCTTGCGATGAGGCGCCGGGCTGCGCGCCGTCGGTGATCCACTGCGCGATGAAGGCGATGGTGCTGGCCGGCAGCGGAGTCTCGTCCAGGGGCATCTGCGAGCCCACGGCGGCGTGTCCCTCGAGCTTCATAATGAGGTAGCTGTCGTCCGGATTGCCGGGATCGACCCGCAGGATGCTGGGCACCTCGGTGCTCGGCACGTTGACCAACAGGCTGTAGCTGTGCTGCGCGTCGAGAATCAGGCCCTCGGGGGCGCTGGCGCCGATGTGACACACCGAGCAGATCGGCGTGAAGACGTTTGCCTGGATCGAATCAAAATCGGACGACAACGGCGTCGTGCCGGTCTGTCCCGAGATCGGATCACCGTTGTCATCGAGCCCGACGCCACTGCCGGAGCAGCCGCCAAGCCCGCTGGCGCTCAGCGCCGCCAGAGCCAAAAACACCGGTGCCAGGGCCGGCTTTAGCACGGTGGACAACAGCGGTTAACTCCCGATCAGGCCTGCGCGAAGCTTGGTAGTAAGTGCTTGCGTACCCTCGGGTGGTTTTACGAAGCGCCGGTTTCGGGGCCGGCGCGCTCGGAGCGCGCGGTGAGCGCCGCGCAGGGCTGTCTGGCGGTTACAACGGCAGCGCCACTGCGCCGGGGAATGTTTTAAGATGTCCCGAGCCGGATCTCGCCGTTAACGTCAGGACGACGCATCAGGGGGAGGCAGCATCATGGCAATCGGCAGACTGTGCGTCACATGGGCGGCGCTGATCACCGGTGCGAGCGCGGCGGTGGTGTGCCTTCCCGCGAGCGCTCAGGACACCCATCAGACCCTCGACGGGTTCTGGAACCCGCTGTTCGATGAGGACCAGCCCGAGCGCGGTCCCGGTCCCGATCAGGGCGACTACGCCGGGCTGCCGATCACGGCGGCGGCCGCATCGGTGGCGCAGACGTGGGATCCGGAAGTGCTGACCATTCCGTATCTGCAGTGTCGGCCGCATCCGGCGCTGTACGGTATTCGTGGCGTCGGCGCACTGCGCATCTGGGAGACTCTGGATCAGCAGACTCTGCAGCAGGTCGCCATCAACACCTGGATCGTGGCCTGGGAGTCGCAGCGCGTGATCTGGATGGATGGGCGTCCACACCCACCCGCCTGGGCCGCGCACAGCTGGCAGGGCTATTCGTCGGGTCACTGGGAGGGGGATGACCTGCTGGTGCACACCGACATGTTCAAGCGCGGCTGGACGCGCCGCAACGGCCTGCCCACGAGCGATCAGGCGACCTTCGACGAGCGCATGTTCCGGGATGGAGACATTCTGACGGACGTGACGATGATCACGGACCCGCAGTATCTGAGTGAGCCGCTGGTGAAGAGCACCGAATACCAGAAGGCCGACAGCCTCAATTTCGCGACCTATCCGTGTCGCGAGGTGACGGAGATCCCGAGGCACGAGGGGGACATTCCGATGCACCTGCCGAATCAGACGGCGGTGGAGCAGGACTATCCGGTGCGCAATCACGTGCCGCTGAAGGCCTCTCAGGGCGGGGCGGACACCATGTTCCCCGAGTATCAGGACACCCTCAGGACGCAGCCCGCCAACCCTCCGATCAGGCAGATCGAGCAGCGGGAGGAGCAGCAGGATCGCGCCGACGAGAACCTGTAAGCGGCTGCAGTCGGGCTCGCGGGCCTCATGAGCCCGTCTGGCGCGCATCCGCGAGAATCATCTCGGCGCCTTTCTCCGCGATCATGGCCGTCGGCGTATTGGTATTGCCGGAGGTAATGCTCGGCATGATCGAGGCGTCCACCACGCGCAGTCGCTCGATGCCGTGGACGCGCAGGCGCGCGTCCACGACGGCTTGCGGATCGCCGGCCGGCCCCATCCTCGCCGTGCCCACCGGATGGAAGATGGTCGTGCCGATTCTGCCGACGGCCTCGATCAGCGAGGCGGTGTCATCGCCCACGCTCGCGCCCGGCAGATACTCCTCGGGCGCGTAGCGCCGCAGCGCCGGCTGCGACATCAATCGTCTCGTCGCACGCATGGCATCCGCTGCAATCGTTCGATCTTCGGGCGTGGAAAGATAATTGGGAGCGATCGCGGGGGCGGCCAGCGGGTCGGCGGATCGCGGTCGCACCGAGCCGCGTGACGTGGGATGCAGATTGCAGGCACTGACGGTGATCGCCGGAAAGGTGTGCAGCGCGTCGCCGAACTTGTCGAGCGACAGGGGCTGCACGTGGAACTCGATGTTCGCGCGCGGCTGCTCCGGCCCGGAGCGCATGAAGATGCCGAGCTGCGACGGCGCCATGGTCAATGGGCCACGGCGCTGGAGCAGGTATTGGATGCCCATGCCCACTCTGGCCACGCGCGAATGATAGATCTCGTTGAGGGTCCTGACGCCCCGGACTCTATAGATGGCACGCTGCTGCAGATGATCCTGCAGGTTCGCGCCCACGCCCGGACGGTCGATCAGCGTGGCAATACCCGCCTGGCTCAGCCAGTCGTGTCGGCCGATGCCCGACAGGCTCAGAATCTGCGCAGATCCGATGCTGCCGGCGGCGAGAATCACCTCTCCACGGGCGCGAGCCTGGACGACTTCAGCGCCGCGCCGGAACTGCACGCCACAGGCGCGCTCACCCTCGGTGATGATTTTTTCCACCAATGCATGCAGCTCGATCCGAAGATTTCGCCGGTCGATGGCCGGCTTCAGAAACCCTCTGGCCGCCGACCAGCGCCGGCCGCGGCTCTGATTGACGTGGAAGTAGCCCGTCCCCTCGTTGTCGCCGCAGTTGAAGTCATCGATCGCGGGAATGCCGAGCTCGACGGCAGCCTCGCGCACCGCATCGAGCACGCGCCAGTGGATCCTCGGAGCCTCCACACGCCAACCACCCCCGACCCCGTGATGCTCGCTCTCTCCCAGGAAGTGGTCTTCCAGGCGTCTGAAGACGGGTAGCACGTCGCTCCATCCCCAGCCGGGCAGCCCCAGTGCCCGCCACCCGTCGTAATCCGCGGCCTGCCCACGCATGCAGATCATGGCGTTGATGGCCGAGGAGCCCCCGATGACCTTGCCGCGCGGGTAGGCGAGCGTACGGCCGTGCAGCATGGGCTCGCTATCCGTGCGGAACATCCAGTCCGAGCGTGGATTGCCGATCGCGAACAGGTAGCCGACCGGAATGTGGAACCAGATCCAGTTGTCACGCCCTCCGGCCTCCAGCAGCAGCACGCGCCGATCGGGATCTGCGGACAGACGATTCGCCAGCACGCAGCCGGCCGTGCCGGCCCCGACGATGATGTAGTCGTAGTCCCCGTCGAGCTGGCTGCTTGCGCGCGTCACTGCTGTCGGCGTCGGATCTCAATCCACTCGGCTGGGTGCAGCCGAGTAGGCGGACAGGCGTGCCGCGCCCATCTGCAGCAGCTCGCCCGCGGAGCGGGCGATGCGTACCTGATAGGTTCCTGCCGGGGCGATCCACCGGCGGCGGGCCTCGTCGAACGCTCCGAGCAGGCGTGGATCGGCCGTGATGGTCACGCGGCGCGCCTCCCCGGGCTGCAACTGCACGCGCTGAAAGCCCAGCAGCCGCAGCGTCGGCCGGCCCGCCGCGCTCGTCAGATAGACCTGCGGCACGTCGGCGCCGGCGCGCCTGCCGCTGTTGCGCACTTCGAAGCTGACGGTCAGCGTGCGGCCGCCGGATACCTGCAGATCATCGTATTCAAAGCTCGTATAGGAGAGTCCGTAACCGAACGGAAACAGCGGGGCGATGCCGTGCGCGTGGTACCAGCGATAGCCGACGTCGGCGCCCTCGGAATAGTCCACGCTGACCGCGGCGTCCTGTGCGGCGCCGAGATTCGGAAGCCGCGGACGAACGAGGTCGGCATCCGAGCGCGGAAACGTCATCGGCAGGCGTCCGGAAGGGTTCACGGTTCCGAACAGCACATCGGCGATGGCTTGTCCGCCTTCCTGTCCCGGATACCACGCCGCCAGTACCGCAGACACCTGGTCGAGCCAGGGCATCGCGACCGGATTGCCGGTCTCCAGCACCACGATGGTGTGCGGGTTGGCGGCGGCGACCGCGGCGACCAGGCCGTTCTGACCAAAGGGCAGCTGCAGGTCGGGGACGTCGAAGCCTTCCATATCGTGCTGGGTGACGAACACGATGGCCACGTCGGCATGCGACGCCAGTGCGGCCGCTTCGGCCGGATACTCGCCGGAATCGAAGTCGACCTGCGCGTCCGGTGCGGCCGCCTGGATCGCCGTCACGGGAGAGGAGGGGTCGAACAGCTCGACGCGCGCACCGGCCATCTGCCCGGTACCCCCGAGTGGGATACGCAACGGTGTGCCGTTGGCGGGGATGACCTGGGCCGAGCCGCCGCCCGAGAGCACTCCGACGTTCGCGAACCCGCCGATGACGGCGATGTGATGCAGGTTGCGATACCGGTCGGGCGCGAGCGGCAGCAGTCCCCCGGCGTTCTTCAGCAACACGATTCCCTGGTCGGCGATGCGCCGCGCCAGCGCGGCATCCTTCGTATAGTCGATCCGCGTCGTCACCGGCGGGTGATCGACGATACCCACCGCGAACATCGAGCGCAGGATGCGGCGCACGGCGTCGTTGATGCGCGCGCGCGGCACGCCGCCCCGCTGCACGGCCGCCTGCAACGGCGCATCGAACCATACCTGCGGATCCAGCTGCTGGCCGGATTCCTGATCCAGTCCGGCGAGCAGATCGTCAACGCCGTGTACGGCTCCCCAGTCGGACATGACCCAGCCGCGGTAACCCCAGTCGTGCTTGAGGACCTGATCGAGCAGCCAATCATTGCCGCACGCGTACCGGCCGTTGATCCTGTTATAGGCGCACATCACGGCGCCGGGATGGCCTCGCTGCAGGGCCAGGTTGAAGGCCAGCAGATCGGACTCGCGCATGGCGGCCGGATCGATGCGCGCGTCCAGTGTGCGGCGATTGGTTTCGTTGGCGTTGAGCGCGAAGTGCTTGACCGTGGAGATCACGTGCTGATCTTCAGTGCCGCGCACCTCTTCGCCGGCCATGATCCCCACCAGCAGCGGATCCTCCCCGAGGTACTCGAAGTTGCGCCCATTGCGCGGATCGCGCGTGAGATCCATGCCGCCGCCGAGCAGCACGTTGAAGCCCTTGGCGTGTGCCTCGTCGCCGAGCATGGCGCCCGCCTCATAGGCGAGCTGTGGATCAAACGTCGCCGCCAGTGCCAGGCCCGCCGGCAGGGCGGTCGCCACATCGCCCGGGCGCGAGTCCATCGGGTTGGCGATCCCGAGACTGGCATCGGTCTCGAAGAGCGCGGGAATGCCCAGCCGCGGTACGCCGGGTACGTAACCCGCTGCGGGGATAGCCTCTGCCGGCAGTCTCAAGGTGGGCGCAAACCGTCGCGGCGTCGGCACCGCCCAGTAGCCGTGCAGCAGATCGATCTCCTCATCGAGTGACATGGCCGCCAGCGCCAGCTTCGCGCGCTCGTCGGCCGGGCGCGTGGCCTGCAGCCACGGCCGCGCGGTCGCCACCGGAGCAGCCTGCAGCGGGGCAGCCCGCACCGGGGCTGTCTGCACCGGAGTTGCTTGCGCCGACGCAGTCTGCAGAGGGGCCGGCCGCGCCGCAGCCGCCTGCACGGCGGCTGCCTGGGCGCTCGCCAGGCCCACCATCATCACCGCGGCAGCCACCGGCAGCAGCAACATTCGCATCTGCGGCCGCAGCCGCCCCCGGCGTTCGACGAGCATGGTTACACCGCCCTTACATTGCATTGCGGATGACGGGCGTGCAAGTGGGCATCGATCGGCGGGCGCGCTGCCCGGCCTCGCCGGGCCGATCGGGCTATTGACAATAATCGATTTGAGCCATCGCGAAACTGTGAGGGCATGCTCGCGGCTGCCGCGCGCAATCCATGAGAATGCAGGACCGCCGCTGATTCGCACTTTCATGCACGCGACCTACAATCTCTGGCTCGTAGCCCTCTCGCTCGTGGTGGCGATCGCGGTCGCCTACACATCCCTGCGTCTCGCAGGGCGGGTCGCGGAGGAACGCTCCGGAGCCCGTCTGTGGCTGGTGGGCGGCGCGGCGTCGATGGGCATAGGCATCTGGTCGATGCACTTCATTGGGATGCTGGCGTATTCGGTGCCGATCCCGCTACGCTACAACATCCTGATCACCCTGGCCTCGCTCGTGATCGCGATGCTGACCTCCGGCTTCGCGCTGGCGGTGGCCAGCCACAAGGATCTGGGCCTCAAGCGGCTGGCGGTGGGCGCGGTCTTCATGGGCGCCGGCATCTGCGCCATGCACTACACCGGCATGGCGGCCATCCAGATCATGCCGGTGATTACCTACCGGCCGTTGCTGGTGCTTGCATCCATCGCCATCGCGGTCGGCGCGTCGTTCGTGGCACTGTGGCTGTTCTTCCGCCTGCGCATCGGGCAGTCATCGTGGATGCAGGTGGCACGCGCCGGCGCCGCGGTCGTCATGGGCCTGGCCATCACCGGCATGCATTACACGGCCATGGCCGCCTCGATGCTGGCGCCGATGTCGTATTGCTACGGCGGCGCCGCATTCGACAACAGCTGGCTGGCCGTCACGATCGGGCTCACCGCGCTCGCAGTGCTGGCAATCACGCTGATCACCACGGTGTATGACGCGCATCTGGAGTCCCGAACGCGTCGGGATGCGCTGCGTCTCGGGCAGCTCAACGTGGAGCTGCAGCACGGTAAAAACCTGCTGACACTTGCCACTCAGACGGCCGGTATTGCCTGCTGGGAGTACGACATCCGGACCGGCGAGATGCTGTGGACGGAAAACGAGGTCGCGGCTCTCAAGGCGGAGGGAATCAACCTTCGTGCCCCGTCGGATGTGCTGATCGGCATGATTCATCCCGACGACGCCGCGGCGGCGCAGGCGACGCTGAGCGCCAGTGTGCGTGAGGGCCGGGAGATCTGTGCCGCGCGCGTGCGTGTGATCTGTCCCAGCGGCAACGTGGTGCAGCTGCAGGCGCATGCGCGTCTGTTCTGTGACGCGGACGGGCGTCCCCAACGGCTGCTCGGAGTGTGCTGGGACGTCAGTACCGAGGTCCAGCAGGAGGAGCGCCGCACGGCGCTGCAGATGCAATTGCGGGAAGTCTCGCGCCAGGCGGGCATGGCCGAGGTGGCCACCGGAGTGCTTCATAGCATCGGCAACGTGCTCAACAGCCTGGGGATCGCAAGCTCCCTGCTGCTGAACGAGCTGCGCGACTCCCGCGTGGGCAACGTGAAGCGCACCGCAGAGGTGCTGCGCAGCGAAGGCCACCGTCTGGCGGAATTCCTGCAGAACGATCCGCGCGGCCAGGCTCTGCCCAAATACCTCGAGCAGCTCGGAGAGCATCTGCTCGAAGAGAATGCGAAGCTGTGCGCCGAGGCACGCGTCATTGCCTCGCATGTGGAGCACATCGGGCAGATCGTCTCCGCGCAGCAGGCCTACGCGCGCCGCGGGGGTCTCGTCGAAGAAGTCGATGTCGCCGAGCTGATCGACCAGGCGCTCGCGCTCAATTTTGCCACCCAGAGCGAGGTCACCGTGCGGCGCAATTACGAGCGCGTCCCGCGCCTCACGCTCGATCGGCACAAGCTGATCCAGATCCTCGCGAATCTTCTGAGCAACGCCCGGCAGGCGCTGCGCGACAGGCCGCAGGGTCAGAAACTGCTGTGCGTATCCGTACGCGCGCGACAGTCCTGGCTGGAAATCGAAGTCGAGGACTCCGGCGTCGGCATCAGCACCGAGATACTGCCGCGACTCTTTACGTTCGGATTTACCACGAAGAAGGACGGGCACGGCTTCGGCCTGCACGCCAGCGCCATCCTCGCCAAAGAGCTGCAGGGAGAGCTGAATGCCGCCAGTGAAGGCCTGGATCGCGGCGCGCGCTTCACATTGCGCCTGCCGCTCGCGGGTGCCGAACAGATGAGAAGGTCGGCATGAGCGCACCGGCCGGTATGAGCGCACCCGCGGAGGGTACCGGGAGCATCCGGATTCTGGTGATCGACGACAACCCGTCGATCCACGCCGACTTTCGCCGCATATTGGCCGGCGACGGCGGTGAATCGGAGGAGCTGGCCGCAGCCGAGGCGCTGCTGTTTGGAACCCCCGCCGCGACGGATGAGCCGGAGCCTCGTTATGAGCTCTCGTTCGCCGCGCAGGGGCAGCTCGGTGCAGAGTGCGCCCAGGCGGCAGTTCTCGCGGGGCGTCCGTTCGCGCTGGCATTCGTCGACATGCGCATGCCGCCGGGCTGGGACGGGATCGAGACGATCGAGCGGCTCTGGGCCATCGATCCGGATCTTCAGATCGTGATCTGTTCGGCGCATTCGGACTATCAATGGCAGGACCTGAGCCGCCGTCTGGGTCGCACGGACAGGCTCCTGGTCCTCAAGAAACCCTTCGAGCCGATCGAAGTACTACAGTGCGCGAGTGCACTGAGCCGCAAATGGGTCAACGAGCGTGCGCTGCGCTCCCACGTGGAGGCGCTCGAGCACGTCGTATCGGCCAGAACGGAAAAACTCGAGGCCGCCAACCGCCAGCTGCGTTATCTGGCCACGCACGATCCGGCCACGGGCCTGCCGAATCGCGTGCTGCTCGACGACCGACTCGCGCAGGCCATGACACATGCCCAGCGCGATGCGCACGACTTTGCGGTGCTGGTGCTGGATCTGGATCGATTCAAGCAGATCAATGACTCGCTCGGTCATCGCGCGGGCGATGTGGTGCTCAAGGAAGTGGCCCGCCGGCTGCTCGCATCGGTACGCGATATCGACACGGTCGCACGCATCGGCGGTGATGAATTCGTCATCGTCGTCAGCCCGCCGACCTCGCGGGAGGAGGCGGGAGTGGTCGGAGAGCGCGTGAACCAGGCGCTGCGTGCGCCGCTCACCATCAGCGGCGTGGAAATCCACGTGACGTCGAGCGTCGGAGTCGCCCGCTATCCCGGGGACGGACACACGCCCGACAGTCTTCTGGCTCATGCCGATGCCGCGATGTACTGCGCCAAGCAGCGCGGCCGCAATAACGTGCAGTGGTTTGCGAGCGGCATGGATCACGCCACGGAGGAGCATCTGAGGCTCGAGAGCGAGCTGCATGAGGCGCTCAGGCTTGGTCAGTTCGAGCTCTTCTATCAGCCCAAGGCGGACATGGGCAACGGCGAGGTGCACAGCGCCGAGGCGCTGATCCGCTGGCGCCATCCGCGCCACGGCCTGATCGGTCCCACGGAGTTCATTCCCCTGGCCGAGGCGAACGGGCTCATCCACGAGATCGGCTCCTGGGTGCTCAAGGAGGCCTGTCGGCAGTGCGTCGCCTGGCAACGTGAGCGGCTGCCGAATCTGCGCGTGGCCGTGAACGTCGCGGCCACGCAGTTTCGACGCGGCGACCTGCTGGAGGTGGTGCGCCTGGCGCTCGAAGGGTCGGGGCTGGCACCGCAGTATCTGGAGATCGAGCTCACCGAAAGCGCCGTGATGACCGACCCGGAGGAGTCCGCCGCTGTACTCGAGCAGTTGAGCGGCATGGGCGTGCTGGTGTCGGTCGATGATTTCGGCACGGGCTACTCGAGCATCAGTTATCTGCGGCGCTTCCCGATCGATAAGCTCAAGATCGATCGAGCGTTCATACAGCATCTGGCCAGCCGTAGCGACGACGCGTCCATCGTGCAGGCGATCATCTCACTGGCACACAGCCTACGGCTGAAAGTGGTGGCGGAAGGGGTGGAGACGCCGCAGCAGCTGGAGTTCCTGCGATCGCTCGGGTGCGATCAGTACCAGGGCTTTCATTTCAGTCCCCCGGTGCCAGCCACGCGCTTTGCCGAGATGCTGCGCGGCTGGCGGCCGGCCGAGGACGCAGTGGACCGCACTCACAGCAAGCTGACGCGACTCGCGATGAAATAGGTGAGCGCAAGGGAGCGCAAGGGAGCGCAGGGAAGCGCGGCAAGAGGACCGGCGGTACAATATCGCGATCGGCAGCCAACGCGATCAGCTACCAACACCTGACACATCGCCATCATGAGCAAGCCCGGCCGCAATGATCCGTGCCCGTGTGGCAGCGGACAGAAGTACAAGCGCTGCTGCCTGCCGAAGGATCAGCAGGCGGAGAGCGCCGCCCTCAAGGCGGCTGCGGCGCAGGCCGCCGAGGCCGCCGCGCACGAGCACGTGCACGGGCCGGACTGCGGGCATAGCCACTAATTCGGCGGGCCGGCGAGCGCGCTGGCCGGGGGCCGGCCGGGGGCCGGCCGCGCCCACTCGCTTCGCCGGCTAAAAGCGGTCTGCCTCGCTCTTCGGAGCGAGCGGATTCACGGGCGCCTGCACGCCGTTGATGACGGTGCCGCTGCTGGAGAAGCCCGCGGCATTCCTGACGAAGTCGAACGGGAAGTTGAGCTGCGGGGCGGTGACTTCATCGAGCTGCGCCGTCTGCTGCGGCAGCAGGTGCACCTCCAGCGCGGCCAGATTGTCCTCCAGCTGCTCGAGCGTACGCGCTCCGATGATGGTGGAGGCGACGCCTGGGCGGTTCTGCACCCAGGAGAGCGCAACGCGGGCGGGGGTGGACCCGACGTCGCGGGCGATCTTCACGAGTACGTCGATGACCGTGTACGCCCGGTCGGTGAGCGCGGATGTCGTCCAGGCTCCGCGGTTGGCCTTGGCCGTGCCGGCATTGGCGCGTGTGTACTTGCCGCTGAGCGCACCGGCCTTGAGCGGTCCCCAGGGAGTGACCCCCAGGCCGTGCGCCAGCGCCAGGGGGATCAGCTCCCCCTCGATCGTTCGCTCGAGCAGTGAATACTCGAGCTGCAGAGCGATCAGGGGGGACCAGCCGCGGAACTTCGCGATCATCTGCGCTTCCATGACCTTCCACGCCGGCGTATCCGAGAAGCCCAGGTAGCGCACCTTGCCCGCGCCCACCAGGTCATCGAGCGTGCGCATCGTCTCCTCGATCGGCGTGTGCACGTCCCAGCAGTGCATCCAGTACAGATCGATGTAGTCGGTCTGCAGGCGGCGCAGCGACTGCTCGCAGGCGGCCATCAGAGCCTTGCGACCGGCGCCGCCGGAGTTCGGGTCGCCATGCAGCATGGTGCCGAAGAACTTGGTGGCGATCACGGTGCGCTGGCGACGACTCGGCGATGGCTTGAAATGCTCGCCGATGATCTGCTCGGAGTGACCCTTGGTGTAGACGTTGGCGGTGTCGATGAAGTTGCCGCCGAGCTCGAGGTATCGGTCGACGATGCGCGCGCTGTCCTGCACGCTCGAGCCCCAGCCCCATTCCTGACCAAAGGTCATGGCGCCGAGGCAGAGAGGGCTGACGCGCAGCCCGGAGCGACCCAGGGTCACGTAATGATCGAGCGGCATGGCGTTCTCCTCAGAGGTTCGCGCGCCGGCATGTCGCCGAACACGGGTTGCGGCAGAAGCGGCCCGACCTCAGGCGGTCTTGACCTTCGTCTCCTGCGGCAGCACGGCCCGCAGCCGCGCGATCGCGCTCTCGAGCATCGTGCGGCTGCAGGCGAAGGACAGGCGCATGTGGCCCGGCGCACCGAACCCGGAGCCCGCGACCACGGCGACGCCCGCCTGGTTGAGCAGATACTCGGCAAAGGCGCCGTCATCGCGCAGACCGAGGTTGCGCATGGCACCGCGCACGTCGGCGAATGCGTAGAAGGTGCCGGCCCCCGCCAGGCACGACACGCCCGGCAGGGTGTTGAGCGCGGCGACCACGTAGTCGTGCCGCTCCCTGAACGCGCGCGCCATGTCGGCGACGCATCTCTGATCGCCGCTCAGCGCCGCCAGGGCCGCGCGCTGCGCGATGCTGCAGGCGTTGGAGGTCGACTGGCTCTGGATCGTCCCCATGGCGGTGATGATCTCCTTGGGGCCACCGCAATAGCCAATGCGCCAGCCGGTCATGGCATAGCTCTTCGAGCAGCCGTTGATGGTGATGGTGCGCTCGTAGAGCTCCGGGGCCACGGTGAGCAGGCTGGCGAACGGCTCGCTCGCCCAGTAGATCTTTTCGTAGATGTCGTCCGTGCCGATCAGCAGGCGCGGATTCTCGACCAGTACGTCAGCGAGCGCGCGCAGCTCGGCGCGCGTGTACGCTGCGCCGGTGGGATTGCTCGGGCTGTTCAGCAACACCAGCCGCGTCTTGGGAGTGATCGCGGCGGCGAGCTGCTTGGGCGTGATCTTGTAGCCCTGCTCGGGGCCGGCGCTGGGGGTCACGGGGATGCCGTCCGCGAGCATGACCATGTCGGGATAGGAGACCCAGTAGGGCGCGGGGATGATCACCTCGTCGCCGGCATCGAGCACCGCCATGCACAGGTTGTAGAGCGTCTGCTTGGCCCCGGTGGACACCAGGATCTGCGCGCGCTGGTAGCTGATGCCATTGTCGCGCTGGAACTTGGCGATGATGGCGTCCTTCAGCTCGTTGATGCCCTCGACGTTGGTGTAACGCGTGAAGCCCTTGCGAATGGCGTCGATGCCGGCCTCGGCGATCGGCGCGGGAGTGTCGAAATCCGGCTCGCCCGCCGACAAACTGATGATGTCCTTGCCCTCGGCCTTGAGCTTGGCCGCCAGCGCGGTCACGGCGAGGGTCGGGGAGGGCTTGACGCGTTGCGCGCGTCGGGAGATGGCTAAGGGCACGGATTCACCTCGGCTGCGGTGGAAGGACGGCCGCGCGGGCCGTTCGAGAGCTATATTAAGAGATTCCGGTCGCGCCGGCCACGCGCGAGGTCCAAGCCGCTGCGGCGCGAGCGGATCGCCTATGAGCAAGGTCACCGATCGCTTTGAACTGCATGCCGATTATGTACCCGCCGGGGATCAGCCCGGGGCCATCGCGCGGCTGGTCGATGGACTCGAATCCGGCCTGTCGCACCAGACGCTGCTGGGCGTCACCGGTTCCGGCAAGACGCACACGGTGGCGCGCGTCGTCGAGCACATGCAGCGCCCCACGTTGGTGCTTGCCCATAACAAGACGCTGGCGGCGCAGCTCTATGGCGAACTGCGCGGCTTCTTCCCGCACAATGCGGTCGAGTACTTCGTCTCGTATTACGACTACTACCAGCCCGAAGCGTACGTGCCCTCGAGCGACACGTACATCGAGAAAGACTCCTCGGTGAACGAGCACATCGAGCAGATGCGCCTGTCGGCGACCAAGGCGCTGCTCGAGCGGGCCGACACGATCATCGTGGCCACGGTGTCCTCGATCTACGGACTGGGTGATCCCAAGGCTTACCTCTCCATGGTGCTGCATCTGGTGCGCGGCGAGCGTATCGACCAGAGACGGCTGCTGCGCCGCCTCGCCGAGATGCAGTACACCCGCAACGACGTGGATCTGCAGCCCGGCACCTATCGCGTGCGCGGCGACATCGTCGATATCTTTCCGGCCGAGTCGGCCCGGGAGGCGCTGCGCGTCGAGCTGTTCGACGACGTGCTCGAGAACCTCTCGCTGATCGATCCGCTGACCGGCGCACTGGTCGGCCGCATTCCCCGCTACACGGTCTACCCCGGCACGCACTACGTCACGCCGCGCGAGCGGCTGGTGCAGGCGATCGATCAGATCCGCGAGGACCTCGGCGAGCGGCTCGCGCTGCTGCACAGCGAGGGCAAGCTGGTCGAGGCGCAGCGCCTCGAGCAGCGCACACGCTTCGACCTGGAGATGATCCAGGAGGTCGGCTACTGCTCGGGGATCGAGAACTACTCACGCTATCTGTCGGGCCGCGAGCCCGGCGAGCCACCTCCGTGCCTGTACGACTATCTGCCCGCGAATGCGCTGCTGGTCGTGGACGAGAGCCACCAGACCATCCCGCAGCTCGGCGCGATGTATCGCGGTGACCGCTCCCGCAAGGAGACGCTGGTCGAGTACGGTTTCCGTCTGCCCTCGGCGCTGGACAATCGTCCGCTCAAATTCGAGGAGTGGGAGCGGCTCGCTCCGCAGATGATTTTCGTGTCCGCGACGCCCGGCCCCTACGAGGCGAGCAAGTCCGGGCAGGTCGTCGAGCAGGTGGTGCGACCCACGGGACTGGTCGACCCGGATGTCGAGGTGCGTCCGGTGGGCACGCAGGTCGACGATCTGCTCTCCGAGATTCATCGATGCGTCGCACAGGGCGAGCGCGTGCTGGTCACCACGCTCACCAAGCGCATGGCCGAAGATCTGACCGAATACCTGCACGAGCACGGAGTGCGCGTGCGCTACCTGCACGCGGACATCGAGACCGTCGAGCGCGTGGAGATCATCCGCGATCTGCGCCTGGGCCGCTTCGACGTGCTCGTGGGCATCAACCTGCTGCGCGAGGGGCTCGACATGCCCGAGGTCGCGCTGGTGGCGGTGCTCGATGCGGACAAGGAGGGCTTCCTGCGCTCGGAGGGCTCGCTGATCCAGACCATCGGCCGCGCGGCGCGTCATGTGCACGGGCGGGCGATCCTGTACGCGGATCACGTCACCGGCTCGATGCAGCGCGCGATGGACGAGACCGAGCGGCGACGCCACAAGCAGCTCGAATTCAACCGCGTGCATGGCGTCATCCCGCGCGGCATCGTCAAGCCGGTCATGGACATCATGGAGGGCGCGCACGTGGGCGGCGCCGCCGGGGGGCGCTCGGCCGCCCGCGGCAAGGCCGGCCGCGGGGGCAGGGGCGCGCCGGCGGACACCGCGCGATTACGCAGCGCGGCGGATATCGCGCGCGAGCTCAAGCGCGTGGAGTCCGAAATGTATCGCCACGCGCGCAATCTCGAGTTCGAGCAGGCCGCGCTGCTGCGCGATCAGCTCGAGCAGCTGCGCTCGCTGGAGCTCGACCTGACCGCGGGTGCCCTGGCGTCCGACGAGCCGGCATTGACTGCGACCGGGGGCGGTGGCGGCGCCCGGCGTCTGTGAGCTCATCGGGTGGTTGTGAGCCGAGCGGTATTTGTTTATAAGTCGCACCACGAGACGCATCGTGCTGAGCGCGTCGCGGTGAGCGCGCGCCTCCTGCAGCGAGCACAACGGGGAGATCTACCGTGAGAAGCCCTTCTTCGACCGGCGCCAGCCACACAGCGCGCCGGGGCACGACCGCCTTTTCGGTGGCCGTCGCCGCGCTGCTGCTGCCGCTCGCAGCGAGCGCCGCGCAGCAGGACGCCGCGCAGCAGGATCAACCGCAGGGCCAGCAGCAGGATCAGGCGCAGGGCGACTGGCTCGACAATCCCGCGCTGCAGGCCCGCCTCGCCTCAGGCAAGGTCGTCGAGCGCAGCTCGCTGGATGCGCACGCGGCGCGCGCCAGCGTGGCTGCAGCGATCCGCGTACATGCGCCCGCCCAGTCGATCTGGGAGATGATCACGCAGTGCCGCTATGCGCCGATGCTCATCGCGGGGCTCAGACACTGCAGGCAGCTCAGCGCCGCCGCCGACGGTTCCTGGGCCGTGATCGAGCACGACATCAAGTACGCGCCACTGCTGCCGATGGTGCATTCCATCTTCCGCGCCGACTTCCAGCCGCCGCTGCGCATGGACTTTCACCGCATCGGCGGAGATCTCAAGGACGAGACGGGCAGCTGGATCCTGACGCCGGCTCCCGACGGCACGATCACCGTCGAGTATCGTCTCTCGGTCAAGCCGGGGTTCTGGGTGCCTCGCTCCGTCATCCGCCGCTCGCTCAGGAAGCAGTTGCCCGCGGCGCTCGTGGCGCTGCGCGCGCATGCCGAGGGACAGCCGGCCGCGAACGTGGCGTCGGCGAGCGACTCGAGCGCAGAGCACGACTCGCGTGGCTCGGACGACTCGGACGACTCGGACGACTCGGACGATTCGGACGCCGGTACCCGGCCGGGATCCAACCACGATCAATGAGTGGCGGCTTGGGGGTGAGCCTCGCTGGCGCTCGTGACGGGGCTCGCGCCGGCTTGCCAGTGCTCGCGCTGCTCGGTATCGTCTGGCCGCTTCCCATAGGCGCGTAGCTCAGTGGTAGAGCACCACCTTGACATGGTGGTGGTCGGTGGTTCGATCCCACTCGCGCCTACCAAAAATCATTTAGTAAATCAGTCCGTTATAGGCAGTTGGTGCGCGACGGGATACGCGGAAAGCACGTTGTATTCACAAGCGCACCGTGTTACGTTGTACTCAGAATCCGATCCGGGGGTAGGTTGGGCGATACTGGTCGCTCGACCCGTAGGAGAGTAGATCGATGAATACGCTGAAGCGGGCGGGCATGGCGATCGTACTGGCGGTGGGTACCGTGGGTCTCGCCCAGGCTCACCATGCGGTGAACTCGCAGTTCGACGGGAACAAGACTTCGCCATTCACGGGCGTGCTGGAGAAGACGTTCATAGGCAACCCGCA
>JASHSK010000326.1 GCA_030038755.1 Gammaproteobacteria bacterium | reverse complement strand
GGCCTTCGACGCGTGGGCGCGACAGCCCGGCGCGCAGGCTGCGGCCGTTGCAGTCTGCGTGCCGGCATCAGCGGCGCGCGCCGCGGGCGTGCCCGAGCCGGGCGCGAGTGCCTCGAGCGCAGGTACCTCCGGTGCGAGTGCCCCCGGCGCGAATGACGCGCCGGGCGGTGAGGCGGATGAAGAGCTGGCGCCGATGCTGCCGGTGCTCGCGGATATGTTGCTGCAGCCCATTCCCGACGGCTTCGATCTGCGTGAGTACCTCGAGTCGCTCGAGCAGCGCCTGATCGAGCGGGCGATGCGGGCGGCGGGGGGCACGGTGGCGCAGGCCGCGCGGTTGCTCGGATTACGGCGCACCACACTGGTCGAGAAGCTGCGCAAGTACGCGCCCGACGCGGCGCAGCTGTGCGATGGCGGTGCCCCCGGCGGCGGGACCGAGAAGGCGGCCGCCGCACGCGCTGCCCGGACCGGCGCCGCCGGCGTCGACGCGCTCACGTCGGAAAGTTGACGGCCGCGACTGCCCCACGCGGCCGGCATGTGAGTCGCGTCACGGTCCGATGCAGGCACGCAAATTGCTCCCTGCTTCCCCGGATAGCCGACCGTAAGGCAAGCCGTTGCGAGCACCCGTCGAAGTCCTGGATCCGAACGCCGCAGGAGCGCCACCGCGCCCCCAGGCGCTGGCGCGCCCGACACCGGCGTGGGGCGATCCCGTCGCGTGCGCGGAGAGCACACGACATCTGATGGACCTCGCGCGACGCGTAGCGCGCAGCGAGTGCACCGTGCTGATCACCGGAGAGTCGGGCACCGGCAAGGAGGTGCTGGCGCGCTACATTCACCGCCACTCCACGCGCGCCGCGGCGACCTTCGCGGCCGTCAACTGCGCGGCGATCCCGGACAACATGCTCGAGGCGCTGCTGTTCGGCTGGGAGCGCGGCGCGTTCACCGGTGCGCATGTGGCACACGCCGGCAAGTTCGAGCAGGCACAGGGCGGCACGCTGCTGCTCGATGAGATCACCGAGATTCCGCTGGCGCTGCAGGCCAAGCTGCTGCGCGTGCTGCAGGAGCGCGAGGTCGAGCGGCTCGGCGCTCGCAGCGCCGTGAGCCTGGACGTACGCGTCATCGCCACCACCAACCGCCGCCTGCGCGAGGAAGTGGCGGCCGGGCGCTTCCGCGAGGATCTGTATTACCGCCTGAACGTCTTCCCGCTCGCACCGCTGCCGCTGCGGCGGCGGCGCGACGACGTGCTGCCGCTGGCGATGCGACTGCTGGCCGGACAGGTGCGTCCCGGCGCGCGTATTCCCGCGCTGCATCCGGACGCCGCACAGCGGCTGCTGACCTACGCGTGGCCCGGCAACGTGCGCGAGCTCGACAACGTCATGCAGCGCGCGCTGGTGCTGTGCGAGGGGGATCTGATCCGCTCCACGCACATCGTGTTCGAGCCTGTCGCCACGGAGCCCGGCGAGCCGGGCGCACCGGGGACGATTGCGATCGCCACCGCGGTCGCGACAGCGACTGCCGCGCCGGCCAATGCGCCGCGCCCGCTGCCGGCCGCCGCAGCCGTGCGCGCCGAGCGTGCCGATCACGCCGAGCGCTCCGATCACACCGAGCGCGCGCTCGCCGACTCGCTCGCCACGGTGGAGTGCGAGCTCATCCTGCAGGCGCTGCGCACGCAGGGAGGGCGCGGCCGGGCGGCGGCACAGCTGGGCATCAGCCCGCGTACGCTGCGTTACAAACTGGCGCGTCTGCGCGCCGCGGGCATCGCGGTCGACGGCGTGACCGTGCAGGCCGCGGCGGCGGAGGGCGGGCCCTCCGGGAGTGATGCATGAGTGACCTATCGATCTCGGCGGTGCTGGCGCAGATCCGCACGCTGTCGTCGCAGGCAGCCCCCGCCTTCGGGCCGGCAGGGCAGACCGGTGCGCCCAACGTGGCGGGTGCAGGCCCGGCCGACGACGTGGCGGGAGTCCTCGGCGGTACCGCGGCCACCGGCGCGGGTGCGGCACAGGGTCCGAGCTTCGCGGGGCTGTTGAAGCAGGGGCTCGACGCCGTCAACAGCACGCAGCAGCAGGCGAATCAGCTCGAGAACGCCTGGGAGCGCGGCGATCCTGGCGTGAATCTCGCCACCGTGATGGTGGAGGCGGAAAAAGCTTCGGTGTCCTTTCAGACGCTGGCGCAGGTGCGCAACCGGCTGATCAGCGTCTACCAGGACATCATGAATATGTCGATCTAGAGACCGGCGGACCGGTCTGACGGAAGCGGGACATGACGAGCAGACAAGCGGCAGTGTTGGCGAACGGGCTCGGATTGAATCTACGGCCGGTGCTGTTGCTGCTGGGCGTGGCTGCCGCCGTGGCACTCGGGGTCACCGTGGTGCTGTGGTGGAAGGGACCGGATTGGAGCCTGCTGTACGGTGGTCTGTCCGATTCCGACGAGAGCAGCGTGGTGCAGGCGCTGCAGACCGCGGGCATTCCCTACAAGCTCGACGACGTCGGCGGCTCGGTGCTCGTGCCCGCCGAGCGCGTGCGCGACGCGCGCCTGCAGCTCGCCTCGCAGGGCTTACCCGCCGACAAGACCGATGGGTTCTCGCTCATCAGCAAGGATCCGGGGTTCGGCGTCAGCCAGTTCATGGAGAACGCGCGGTATCAGTACGCGCTGGAAACGGAGCTCGCGCAGACCATCTCCTCGCTGCAGGCCGTGCAGGCGGCACGTGTGCAGCTCGCGCTGCCGCAGCAGTCGGCGTTCGTCAGCGATCGGCGGCCGGCCAGCGCCTCGGTGCTGGTGCAATTGCGGCCGGGGCAGAGCCTTGCGCCCGAGCAGGTCTCCGCGATCGTGCACCTGGTGGCCTCGAGCGTGCCGGAGCTGGACTCCGATCAGGTGACGGTGGTGGATCAGCAGGGCCAGCTGCTGTCCGCGCCCAAGAGTGGGGATGCGGCGATCGCCTCCGAGCAGTTCGATGCCGAGCACCGTCTGGAGGATGTGTATGCACAGAACATCGAGCAGTTGCTCACGCCGCTGGTGGGCGCCGGCCGGGTGCGCGCACAGGTCACCGTGGCGCTCGATGCCGATGCCAGTGAGCAGGCGAGCGAGCAGTACAAGCCCGACAGCGCTGTCGTGCGCAGCGAGCAGACGTCCGAGCAGACCAGCGTCGGCGGGGCGGGCACAGGGGGTATTCCAGGCGCGCTGACCAATCAGCCTCCGGCCGGCGGCACGATCGTGCCGCCACGCACGGCACCGGCCGCCGGCGCCGCGGGAGCAACCGGTGCCGCGGCCGCGGCAGGCGCGCCTGACGCAGGCGCGACCGATGCG
>JASHSK010000325.1 GCA_030038755.1 Gammaproteobacteria bacterium | reverse complement strand
CCTTCGTCGGCGCGGTCGCCCCGCCTGTCGGGACCATCAACGGAGAATCGGTGCTCGAGACGCCGTTTACCGTCTCCGACGCCGGTGCCTATCAATTGACCGTCACCGACCTTGCCTTCCCGGTTGCGCTCGAGTCTGACTCCCTCGACGTGGCCGTGTGGAATGATGCAACGCCGGGCACCCTGATAATCAGCCAGTCCAACGTCAACGCCGGCAGCTTCAATCTCGGCACACTGCCGGCCGGCAGTTACGAGCTGCTCGTCATTGCGCAGGCGGCGAGCCCGGGGTTTCAGGGACTCTATAGTGTGAGCATCGCCGGCGGCTCGTCGGGAACCAGCAGCGCACTCGCGACCACGGTTCCGGTCGGTACCCTGCCGGCGGCCAGTCCGATCGCGATACCCGCGAGCGAGGGTCTATCCTTGACGCTGGGCGACCTGGCCTGGCCCGCGGCTCTGACGTCGCTGCAGGCGGTCCTCGTCGAGGGTGGAACTGTTCTGCAAGGGCCTGTCGCTGCGGGGAGCTACACGATCGCGTCGGCAGCCGCCGGCACGGCGCAGCTGTACGTCGCGGCCCAACCGAACTCCACGGCAGGAGAGGGCGCGTACACGGCGGTGGTCAGCGGCGGCGGGCAGACGCTGCTCGACGTCGCGGAACCCGTGACGGACACCACGCACTACGGCTATGCCTTCTCCACGACGCTCAGCGCTGCGGGTTCCTACCAGGTCGCCCTGAATGACTTTCAACTGCCCGCAGCGCTCGGCTCGCTGAGCGCCGTGGTGGAGCAGGGTGGCGCGTCGCTTGCCGACGCGTCTCTCACCACCGGCGGCACCGCCACGCTCAGTCCGGAGCCGCAGGCCGGTGCGATCAACGTCGTCGCCTTCGCCGAGCCGGCCGCCAGCGGCGGTCTGTTCGGATTGCAGCTGAGCGCGACACCGTCGGGTTCGGTGGTCTACCAGGCCGTGCAGGGCGTCGGTGCGGCCTATCACGCGCAGACCATCACGGTGAGCACGGCGGGCACGTACGAGGTATCGCTGACTGATCTGGGCTTCCCGGCGAATTTCGCGGCGCTGGATGCGATCCTGACCAGTGGGGAACAGGTAGTCGGGGAGATTGACGGCACGGGAGAACTGTCCTGGAGCGCGAAGGCGGGGACGTATCAGTTGAATCTGCTCGCGCAGACCGGCACCCTGCAAGATGGCAGTGCCGCGGACTATGGTCTCTACGGAGTTCACATCGCGAGCACGTCGTCGCCATCCACCACGTCCTCGAGCAGCTCGAGCGGTACTGGGGGTTCGGGAGGCCTCTCCGGCGGTATGCTTGGAGTCCTGGCTGTCGCCCTGCTACGGACTCTGCGGCGCCGGCGGGCCGCCCTTCAGGGGGCCGATCGCAGGAAACCGATGCTCTGAAGGTAGCGCGCGAAGCCCAATACGGCTTCGGTGGGGAAGCCGCTGATCTGGCTGTCAGAGAGATCGCCCACACGGAAGGTGCGACGCACGCACATGGCGCCCAGTATGGTCGCCGCGGACGGCGGGAAACGGTAGGTCCTGTCGTCGAACTCGAGTGTGACCTGCTCGGCACCCTGGGCGACGTGATAGCACGGTTGGGCTGGCGTCTGCAGCACCGTGTCAGCGGAGATGACGACCGCATCGGCGCGAAAGCGCGCGGGGCGCCGCCGCCGGCCAGCCTGTGTCATGCGGGCGAGACGATCAAACATCTCATCCAGATCCAGGTCCGTGGGTAACGACGGGACGACCCGGGCGAAGTGCTGCTTCAGCGCCGGTCGCAGCTCCGTACGGCTGGCGAACCCCGCGGGCAATCCCTTGCGCAGCTCTTCGCTCTCGAACCGGGATGGAACGAGCTCTCCGACGAGGTCGGCCCAGGTGTAAACCTGGACCCCGATCGTGATGTGTACCGAATGGCTCTCGGACGTGGTGGTGGAATGACCGTAGCCCCGCGGCAGATACAGCAGGTCGCCGGGCTGCAGCTCGATCTCGTTGATAAAGGGCCCCGGCACAAAGCCCTCGCGCTTGAACTCCTGACTGGGATGCGGAAGCCGTATCGTGGGTGCGTCGATGCGCCAGCGCTTTCGCCCGGCGATCTGCAGCACCAGTACTTCATGTGTGTCGTAATGCGCAGGGAATCCGACGGCTCGGCCGGGGGTCACGTAGACGTTGGTGTTCGTCGAGTGATCGAGTTCCTCTTCGAGGCGCACGCACAGCGCACGCAGTGGCTCCCAGGTTCGGTGCAGCGCCGAGATCGCAATGGTCGCCCCCTTGCCGTATTCCGCCGCGACCTTGTCCAGATCCAGCCCCTGGAAGGTGGACTGCCCGATTTTCTCGTCCTTCGTGTAGGCATCGGGCGGGTAGTACCAGCCGCCCTTGGCCAGCTGAATTGACGGGTAGCGCGCGTCGGGGTTCGAGATCACCTCTTCGATATCCCGACTCGTGAGCAGCGCCCGGTAGTACTCCGCATCGGCGCGCCGGATGAACAGGGGCTCGCGCTCCCAATATGCGCTCAGGAAGGCATCCACCGAGTACGGGTGCAGCAGCGAGGCGAGGTCGTGCACCCGGGGCGCTTCATCGGAAGACATCCCGGGGAATCTATGCAGCGAATATTGCAGGGCGTTTTCAGGTGACTCCTGTCATCTCTCTCTCGCGGTCAGCACTCCCCGAAACCAAATGCCGCAGAAATGCGACGGATCCAGGGCCACCTGCGACGCAGTCGGCGTTTTCGTTGTCGCTTCCTGGCGAACTGTGGCGGGATCGACGGAGTTTCAGGATCATCCTGTAGATCATCGAAAGCTGCGCGACGCCGCGCCGGCGATCACGGGAGCGGACTTAACACATGCGAGGGTGGTGGCTCGGAGCGGCCTGTGTGGTCGCCGCAGTGGCAGTCCATGCCCAGGGGTCGGTAGGACAGGCATCGCCCGGGGCTCCCACCGCGGCCCCGACACCCGGGGCGCTGACACAGCCGTCCCTACCGTCGTCCACACTTCCCCCGACGCCCGCATCCCCGACCACCTCGGCCCCGAATACCAGCGTTCCGGGCAGCGCAGTCCCATCCACCCCAGCGGGCAGCGCGGGACCCTCCACCGCCGCGCCCGCCACCGCTCCGGCACCGGCCCAGCCGGGCTCTCAACCAAGCGCTGCCGCGCGGCGCACGCGGGCGCGTCGCGCGCCAAGCAGCGGTCCCACGACGCCGAGCCCGATCACCGATCACTTCGCGCTCTCGGGCATCTACTTTCTCGGCCAGGTGGCCACCGATGGGCAGTTCGATTCGGGCAAGGGGGTGATGGGCACGCCCTTCTCGGCCGAGCGCACCCTGGGCCTGGCCGATCGCACCAGCCAGGCGCGCGCGGAGCTGATGTTCCGGCTCGAGCAGCGCGGCCGCCTGCGCCTGGATTTCCTGGATCTGCGCCGCTCGGGCGAGGCGCAGATCCCGGACGCACTGCAGTTCGGTGATCAGCTATTCAAGGCCCACGACGTGCTGCAGTCCGAGGTGGATTGGCGGCAGACCGATTTCACCTACACGTATTCACTCCTGCGCTCGGATCGCTACGAGCTGGGAATCGGCGCCGGGGTGCATCTCATGCAGGCGTACGCCAGCGCGCAGGTGCCCGACACGCCGCAGCGACAGGTGTACAGCGCGGCGGGCCCGTTCGTGACCGCCGCTCTCGATGGCACCGTACGACTGGCACGCTACTGGGCGCTGTCGGCTCGCGGGCAGTACCTGAAAGTGACCATCAATTCGACCACGGGCATGCTGGGCATCTATCA
>JASHSK010000047.1 GCA_030038755.1 Gammaproteobacteria bacterium | reverse complement strand
CCGTCACGCAGCGGCAACACGGTCACGGTCACCTTGTCGCCCAGCTTCAGGGTGCTGCGCCTCCAGCCTTCCCGAATGAGATTGTTCGGGCTACCCATCTCTACCGACCAGATCTCGGCAGCTCCCGCGGCGTTCACGGCGCTCACCTTGAAGCTGGCGTGCGGATTCGTCCAATTGAATTCGGTGACCGTACCGGTGACGCTGATGTGCTTGGTCGTGTCGAACATCGCGTAGGAGTGATGGACCCACGCCGGCGTCGAGAACAACGCCAGCGTCAGGCCGAACGCCGCGATCACCGGAGCTTTCATCGCACTACTCCTTGGGCAAGCTCTCATGCGGCTGCCTACCGGCCGCTGCCATGGCGCTATTTCACGACGGGAACATTGATCGGGGCATTGCCGCGGCGGGTCGGATCCAGGATCATCGAGCCGTCGGGCAGCTTGACGCTGACGAACAGGCCACCCTTGCGGCCGTCCCGCAACGGATTGATGACCACCGTGACGTGGTCCCCCGGCTTCAATGTCCGCGACCTCCAGCCCTGGCGCCGCAGGTTGTTGGGGCTATTCATCTCGATCTGCCAGGTTTCGAGGGCGCCGTCGGAGCGGCGCACGTCCAGATAGATCCAGGAGTGTGGGTTGGTCCACTGAAACTCGTGGACCGTGCCCTGCAGGGGCAGCTGCCGCGCCTGGTCGAACATTGCGAAGGAGTGATGCGCCACGGCCACGTTGGCCAGAGCCAGCATCACGGCCGCACACCAGCCTTTGAGCGGGATTTTCAGCGCAAGCCTCCGGGCCGCTTCATCCTTGGGATCTGCCGGCATTGCCGAAGTCCGTGTGGTCTGACCGATCGATCTGCGACTCTGCAATCGCAATTATGCCCGCTTTTTTCTCTCATCGCCCGGCTGCTTGGCGGGCACGCCCCAACGCGTGCGGGCGCCAGGCTGTCCAGACCGCGGTCACGCATGCGCTGCCTTGCACACAGCAGACGTTCGAGGCAGGTGTGTGAAAGCCGCCAGCCATACCGGCTGCCTCGCTGCCCGTACGATTGTCGTACAATGCCAGCCAATCAATCGGCCGGCCGATACGCACGGCCAGGACGGGTAGGGGTACTGGAGCGTGGGCAGCCGACGTGAGCTTCTGACGTGCTCGGCGACCCTCACGGGCTCTGCGCGCGATATCGGATCACTGAGGAGTGATGGACCATGTTCAAGCCGGTTTCAACGACGGGTTGGCTGACATCAGGCCTGGCCGTTGCCTGCCTGGGGTGCGGCAGCGCGGCCTGGGCCCATCACTCGTTCGCGATGTTCGACATCCACAAGGAGCAGAGCCTGACCGGCACGATCAAGGAGTTCCAGTGGACCAACCCGCACACCTGGGTGTGGCTCGTCGTCCCGGGGGCGAATGGCGCGCCGGCCAAGGAGTGGGGCATCGAGGGGATGAGTCCCAACTTTCTGGGCCGCAGGGGCTGGACCATGCACACCCTCAAGCCCGGGGACAGGGTCACGATCGTCATTCATCCGGTCAAGAATGGTGGCATGGGCGGCTCATTCCTGCGCGTGACGCTCGCGGACGGCACGGTGATGAACATGATGGGCGCCAGCACTCCGCCCAGGCGCTCGGATGGAGCGCCGCCGCCGGTTCCGCCGGCTGACTGACGGCGCTACCGGGCGTGAGGTGTTTATCGTGAGAGCCCGTTTATGCCGAGACCGGTGAAAACGTCGGGATTGGGTCGGGCGTGGGGCGCGGTAGGGTTCGCCGCCTTCGCGACGCTGGCGGCGCTCGCCGTGTCTGCGGCCGAGCCGCAGGCGACCGGGGCTGCGCCGCACGTCATGAGCTGGAGCGAGCTCGGCAAGCTGCCGGATTTCACCAGCGGCATCTGGGAGATGCCGCTGGGGCCGGGAGCGTTGACGCAGCGGTCGTCGCCGTCGCTCACGCCGGCGTATGCCGCGATGTTGAAGGCTTACACGGCCCAGGACACGCCGGACGCGAACTGCCTGCCGCCGGGCATGCCGGTCATCATGGGCCAGCCCTACCCGATGCAGATCCTGTTTGGTCCGCGGGAAGTCACCATCGACATCGAGGCATACATGCAGGTGCGGCACATCTATACGGATGGGCGGCCCCTGCCCGCCGACCCGGATCCGACGTTCAACGGCAACTCGATCGGCCACTGGGAGGGGCAGACGCTGGTCGTGGACAGCGTCGGGTTCGAACCCAACACGCCGCTCAGTGCCAACTGGGGGATGCACCACAGCAGCAAGATGCGCATCGTGGAGCGCTTCCGGCTCACCGATCCCGACACCCTCCAGGTCGTCACTGTCGTGAACGATCCGGTGGCACTGACCAAGCCGTGGACGACGACTCGCGTGTTCGAGCGGCACCGCGACTGGACCATCGCTGAGTACATCTGCGAGCAGAACAACCGCAATCTGGTCGATCAGACCGGCAAGGCTGGCATCATACTCACGCCGCCCAAGTGATCCCGGGACGGCTCGATCACGTGGCGTCGCCAGGCGTGCACGCTGTGGCACCACGGTCGCAGCGAAGCGCTCACGGACTCTGCACCTCCCCGCTGGCACCCGAAGCAAGCCGCCCAGTTGCACCGCGAGCCGGGCCGCCGATGGCGCGTCGGCGTCCAAAGGCAAGCGTACCCGCCCAGGCGCGCAATCGGTCCAGATACAGGTAGACGACCGGCGTGGTATAGAGTGTCAGGATCTGGCTCAGGAGCAAACCGCCGACGATCGAGATGCCCAACGGCTGGCGCAGCTCCGCGCCGTTGCCGGTGGTGACCGCCAGTGGCAGCGCGCCAAACAGCGCCGCGAAGGTGGTCATCATGATCGGGCGAAAACGCAGCAGGCAGGCCTCATAGATCGCGGTGCGCGGATCAATGCCGCGCTCGCGCTCGGTGCTGATCGCAACGTCGATCATGATGATCGCGTTCTTTTTGACGATGCCGATCAGCAGGAACACGCCGATCAGCGCCACCAGCGTGAAGGGTGTGTTGAACACCATCAGTGCAATCACCGCGCCGATGCCGGCCGAGGGCAGAGTGGAGAGAATCGTGACCGGATGGATGAAGCTCTCGTAAAGGATGCCCAGGACGATGTAGACCGCTCCGAGCGCGGCCAGAGTCAGCAGCAGCTCGTTGGACAGGAAATCCTGGTACACCTGGGCGGTGCCGGCGAAGGCGCCGTGAATGCCGATCGGCACGTGCAGCCGTTGCATCGTGCGCTGGATTGCCTGGGTAGCTTCACTGAGCGTCACACCGATTGGCAAGTTGAAAGAGATCGTGGTCGCGACGAACGCCTCCTGGTGCTGCACCTGCATCGGGGTGACCCCAGGGCCGTAATTCGCGAACGCCGACAGCGGGATCATGGTTTCGGAGCTGGTGCTCAGCGAGGCGCCGGTCGAGGCCGAACCGCTGCCGCTGTTGGTCAGCGCATTGAGTTGTGCGTTTTGAGCGGCGAGATCGACAGTGCTCGCGCTGGAGGTCGTGGTTGCGGTGCTGCCTGTGGCCTCGGCGCTCGCAGCGGCTGCACTGGCCTCCTGTGCCGACGGACTCGCGGTTGACTGGGCTGCGGCCAGAGCGGCCGCCTGAGCGGCCGCAGTCACGCCGGTTTGGGTGGAGGTGGTGGTGGAGGAGGTGGAGGTCGTCGTGGCGGCCGCCACGGTGGGGGTTGCCGTCGCAAACGGCTCCAGCGTTGCACCGCCGGTCGTGCTGGTGAGAGCTGTGGTGCCGGCGGGGGCTCCGCCGCCACCCGTGTTGCTGGAGCTGACCTGGCCCGCGGCAAGTTCCATAGTGTCGCTGGCACTTACCCCGCCCACGGCGGGCGGGCTGGCGATCGACGGCGTGTCACTGGAACTCACTCCGCCCACGGCGGGCGGGCTGGCGATCGAGAAGTCGTCGACCGCGTCCGCGGTCGACTGCGTGCCCGACAGAGCCCCGCCGGAGGTGCTGACCCACACGTCACGCAGCGTGGCGGGGTTCTGCCAGAACTCCGGCTCCACCTGCATCACCACGTGATACTGATTCATGTCCTCGTAGATGGTGGAGACGTCCCGCTGTCCGAAGGCGTCGTACAGCGTGTTGTCGAGATCGGTCAGATCGACCCCGAGCCGCGCCGCGGTCGCGCGATCCACGTTCAGCCGCACATCCAGGCCGCTGTTCTGCTGATCGGAGCTCACGTCCGCAAGCTCGGGGACGTGCGTGAGTGCCTCAGTGATCTTGGGTGCCCAGCTATTGAGCTGGTCGACGTCGTCACCGAGGAGCGTATATTGGTACTCGGCGTTGCTCTGGCGGCCGCCGACGCGCACGTCCTGTACGACCTGCAGGAACAACCGCGCGCCGGTGAGCTTGCCGAGTTCACGACGCAGGCGCGCGATGACCTGTTGCGAGTTCATGCCATGGCGCGCCGAGAGGGGCTTCAGGTCGATGAACATATTGGCGGTGTTGCCACCCCCGAAGCCGCCGCCGCCATTGGTGAAGCCGACGACGTTGGCCACCGCGGGATCCTTGTCCACGATGGCGACCGCCTGCTCGAGCCGATTCTCCATGGCCTCGAAGGAGACGTCCTCATCGGCGAGCAGATTACCCTGGATACCGCCGGTGTCCTCTTCCGGGAAGAACCCCTTGGGTACCACCGCGAACAAATAGACGTTGAGCGCCACCGTGGCGCCGAGAATCGAGATCACCAGCTTCGGGTGTGCGAGCGCAGCGCGCAGCGTTCGCGCGTAAAAGTCACGCATCGCGTTGAAGCCGCGCTCCATGACCTCCAGGAAGCGATCCACGAACGAGCCGGCGCCGGCGCGCACGTCGCCCAGCAGGTGCGCACACATGCAGGGCGTGGTGGTCAGCGACAGCAGCAGCGACAGCAGGATCGCGACCGACAGCGTCACGGCGAACTCGCGGAACAGGCGCCCGAGGATACCCGTCATCAGCAGGATCGGCAGGAACACCGCGATCAGCGACAGGCTCATCGACAGGACCGTGAAGCCGACTTCGCCCGCGCCCTGCAACGCCGCCTTGAATGCCGGTACGCCGTTCTCCCGGTGCCGGGAGATGTTCTCCAGCATCACGATCGCATCATCGACCACGAAGCCGGTCGCAATGGTCAATGCCATCAGCGACAGGTTGTCCAGGCTGAAGCCGAGCAGGTACATGATCCCGAACGTGCCGATGAGCGCCACCGGCACCGCCACCGCCGGTATCAGCGAGGCGCGCGGATTGCGCAGCGCGATGAACACCACGAAGATCACCAGCAGCGTGGAGACCAGCAGCGTGAATTCCACGTCATGCAGCGAGGCCCGGATCGTGGTGGTGCGATCATGGTGCTTGCCGATCTTGATGCTCTGGGGAATCGACGCCTGGATCTGCGGCAGTACCGCATCGATGCGCTTGACCGTGTCGATGATGTTGGCGCCCGTTTGCTGGTGGATAACCACCATGACCGACTTCTGTCCGTCGGCGAGGCCGAGATTGAAGATGTTTTCCACCCCGCTGTAGACATTGGCCACGTCTTGGAGGCGTACCGGCGCGTTATCGCGGTAAGCGATGATCAATGGCCGGTAGGCAGCCGCATCCACCGCGGTGTCGTTGACGTAGATCTGGTAGTGGTCCTTGGGGTCCTCGAGGAAGCCCTTGGGGGCGTTGGCATTGGCGGCGGTGAGCGCCGCGCGCACATCCTCCAGGCCGATGCCGTACTTGAAGAGCGCGCGCGGGTTGAGATCCACGCGCACCGCCGGCAGCGAAGCGCCACCGATGTCTACTTCGCCCACACCTTCGATCTGCAGCAGCCGCTGCTCGATGATGGTGGAGGCCGAATCGTAGATCTCGCCGGGGGTGAGCGTATCGGAGGTCAACGACAGGATCATCACCGGCGCATTGGCCGGATTAAAGTTGCGGTACGTGGGATTGGAGGTCAGCGTCGTGGGCAGATCGACGCGCGCCGCCTGAACGGCTGCTTCCACATCGCGATCCGCACCGTTGACGTCGCGGCTCATGTCGAACTGCAGCACGATGCGCGCGGAGCCCACCGAGCTCGAAGAGGTCATCTCCGTGACTCCGGCGATGGTGCCGAGGTGGCGCTCGAGGGGCGTCGTGACGCTGGTAGCCACGGTTTCGGGGCTCGCGCCGGGCAGCGTGGCCTGGACCATCACCGTGGGGATGTCAACGTTTGGCAGCGGTGCGACTGGCAGCAGGAAGAAGGCGATGACGCCCGCAGCCCCCATGGCGATGGTCAGAAGCGTCGTGGCCACTGGGCGGCGAATGAACGGCGCGGAAAGACTCATGCGGGCGTCCCATCCAGTACCCCGGAATGGCTTTCAACGTCGCAAGGGCGCCCGCGTTGAATTAATTCGCGTTCAGCTACCAAACAATCAAGGGCCGGCAAAGCAGGTTAAGCGGAGTTAAGTTGCAGGTCGGAGATGGGTTTCCATTCCGAAAGGTTTGGCGACCTACTGCTTCAGTACGGCGCCGAGCGCGAGGTGGACTAACAGCGACGCACTATAAGTGACACACTAAAAGTGATTCGATGGCCGAACGGTGACCCGAAGGCCGTGGAGGATATTTTGAGCGTCGCGCAGGATGTCCCCTACAAGGTACAGGCGCTTTCGAGCGTCGCGTGGGACTTGCTGCGTGATAAAGGGCCCTCGACGCTCACCTCGACCAGCGTGCGTCGGGTACTTCGGCTCCTCGTCTCCCGCGACAGTCCCTTTTTACTTGACACTCTGGAACGGACTCACGGATGTGCAGAAACGCCTGTTGCGTGCGGTCATCCGGCAGCAGGGCGTTGAGCTTGCCTCGCGACCGACCCAGCCGCTAGGGTAGAATAACGCCTTCGCAGGGCGAGACCGTTTCGGGCGTTACTCGTCTTCCCGGGAGGGAAGGGGTCGCTGCCACGGGCATAGCCACGATGGCTTTCCGATGCGGCCGTCTATCAATGGTTACCTCTTACGCAGTGCCTCCAGCGAGGCGGCATTGCCCGTGCCGATTGGACCCAGATGCTCTCCACTGTCAACGTCGCGATTCAGTTCGGCGCCAAGCCGCTGTTCGAACAGGTCACCGTCAAGTTCTCCGATGGCAACCGCTACGGACTCATCGGAGCTAACGGCTGTGGTAAAACGACCTTCATGAAGATCCTCAGCGGCGAGCTGGAGCAGAGCGTCGGGGATGTCATGCTGCAGGCGGGCCTGCGGCTCGGCAAGCTCAACCAGGATCAGTTCGCCTACGAAGACGAACGCGTGCTCGACGTGGTGATGCAAGGTCACATGGAGATGTGGAAGGCCATGCAGGAGCGCGACCGCATCTACGCCGACCCCGAGTCGACCGATAAGGACTACGTGCGGGCCGCGGAACTGGAAGGGAAATTCGCCGAGTGCGGTGGCTACACGGCCGAAGCCCGTGGCGGCAGCATTCTATCGGACGCCGGTATCCCCGAGGCTCTACATGCCGGTCTGATGCGCGCCGTACCGCCCGGTTTGAAGGTGCGGGTACTGCTTGCGCAGGCGCTGTTCTCCAAGCCGGACGTCTTGCTGCTGGATGAGCCGACCAACAACCTGGATATCAATTCCATCCGCTGGCTTGAAGGCGTACTCAATAGCTATGACGCCACCATGGTGATCATCAGCCACGACCGGCACTTCCTGAATCAGGTGTGCACCCATATCGCGGACCTGGACTTCCAGCAGCTGAAGATCTATCCCGGCAACTACGATGACTTCATGTTGGCGTCGGTACAGGCCCGCGAGCGCGTGGAAGCTGCGAACGCCAAAGCGCAGGACCGGATTTCGGACCTGCAGGAATTCGTGCGTCGCTTCTCGGCCAACGCGTCCAAGGCGCGGCAGGCTACCTCGCGCCGTAAGCAGCTCGAGAAGATCAAGCTCGAGGAGATCAAACCTTCGTCACGCCAGAACCCGTACCTTCGCTTCGAACAGGGCAGGAAGCTGTATCGTTCGACGGTATCCGTTGAGAAGTTGACCTTCGGCTATCCGGACTCGGACGTCACCGTGCTGCGTAATGTGAGCTTCAACGTCGAGGCGGGTGAACGGATCGCCATCATCGGCCCCCATGGCATTGGGAAGACGACGCTGATGCGTTGTCTCGCCGGCGAGCTCTCCCCGACGGGAGGTCGCATCAACTGGGTCGAGAATGCCCAGCCGGGGTACATGCCGCAGGACCCGCAGGCCGAATTCGCAACGAAGATGGACCTGTTCTCGTGGATGTCCCGGTTCACTGGCAAGGCCGATGACGATCAGCTCGTGCGCGCCACGCTCGGGCGGCTGCTGTTCTCAGGAGACGATGCCAGGAAGTCGGTCAAGGTGCTGTCAGGCGGCGAGAGGGGCCGTATGATTTTCGGAAAATTGATGCTCACCAGGCCCAACGTGCTGCTGATGGACGAGCCCACCAATCATATGGACATGGAGACCATCGAATCGCTGCAGGTTGGCCTGGAAAAATATCAGGGCACGCTGATCTTCGTCTCGCACGACCGTGAGTTCGTTGGCGGCCTTGCGACCCGTATCCTCGAGTTGCGCTCGGACGGTAGCGTTGCCGATTTCAAGGGCACCTACGATGAATACCTCGCGTCGCAGGGAATCA
>JASHSK010000324.1 GCA_030038755.1 Gammaproteobacteria bacterium | reverse complement strand
AACGGTCCAGAGGTGTGAAGTGCATCGCTCCCGGATCATCCGCTGTTGCCCGAACACCACGAGACGCTGTACGCCTCTGTTTGGTCGAGTTATCCTAGCTTCACTAGGAGCAGCTTTGGTCTCAATGCGCAAAGCTCGATTCAGCATTCCACAGAAGCGCGAGAAGAAGTGCTAAGCCATTGCTGCGCAGTCATTGGCCGTAGGACGCGCCGAGATCTTCTTGCTCACAAGTTGGTGAGCATGACCCCGTGTTTGGTTAGAGGAATTTGGCGTGTCCTGAGTTTAGGGAGACAGCCATGTCAGAGTCATCAGGGACTCCTTCTTATGTCTTAACCACCACCACCAAAAAAAGGCTACGAACAAAAACGAGGCGCCGACTCGTCCTCGCAACACTGATCGTCATCGGTGGCGCCGTGAGCCTTGCCGCTCAAGCGCAACAGAGCGGCAGCACCGCCGGAAGCGCACAAAGCACTCAGGGCGATCAGAACACGCAGAGCGCCAACGCCGCACAGCCGGCACAGACCAATCAGAAAACCCAAAAGGCTCAGAAGGAGCCGACCGCCAAAAGCCCGCTGATCGCCCAGAACGCCCAGGGAGCCAATCAGAGCGCCGCGGCCGATCAGAACGCCGGGGCCGATCAGGCCGCCGGAGCCGATCAGAGCGCCGGGGCCGATCAGGCCGCCGGGGCCGATCAGGGACAGCAACTGCAAGAGGTCGTCGTCACTGGGTCCCTCATCGCGAGGCCCGCTGCCGAAACCGCAGAAGCCATAACGACCGTGACGACGGACAGCCTCAAAGCCATGGGCATCTCGACGGTCGAGCAGGCACTGGCGCAGATCGCCACCAACCAATCCACGGTAACGACTCAGTCGAGCGTCTCGAGTTGGGCCTATGGAGGCGGCTCATTCGCCAACCTGCGCGGCCTGGGCGATTCCCACACTCTGGTGCTCCTGGATGGCCAGCGGCTGGCGAACAGCGTCGTCACGGGAGACGCGGTGGACTTGAACGGCATTCCCCTTGCGGCGATCGACCACATCGAGGTCCTCAGGGAAGGTGCCTCCTCACTGTACGGCTCGGATGCCATTGCCGGTGTCATCAACTTCATCACCAAAAAGAATTACGAGAACGGAGAAGTGGATCTCGAGGGGACGGAGCCGCAGGATCCCGGTGGCGCCGGGGGCGACGCGAGTATCACCTGGGGGAAGGGCAGTGTCGCGTCCGACGGTTATAACTTCATGTTTGCCGGAAATTACAGCAAGACCGATGAATTGACGGCGTCGCAGAGGTCATTCGCTTCGACGGGATTCAATCCGTCCCTGGGGCTGGAAAACCAAAATGGACCGATGGGGACCTGGCCGGGCAGCTATCTGGATGATTACACGGTTGGTGGGGTGGCAATGCCAAATACCTGGCAGGTCGGTTATCCGGCCTGCACCGGCAATCCACACCTGACCGAGTATTTCGGCAACTGCGCCTACCTGTACTCCGCAGCGGTCGATCTGATTCCGCCCTCCGACCAGATCTCCGGATTGGCCTCGTTCACCAAGACGCTCGCGGGAAACAACCAGCTGAGCCTCCAGTACCTGTATTCCCGCTTCGAGGTCACCACCTGGGGAGGACCCCAGACGTATTCCTTCGTGATGGACCCCTCCAGTCCGTATTACCCGACGGCCGCCGAGTCGACGTGCTATGGGACCTGCACCACGGCATCACCCGTTCTGGGCGGCCCCATTACGGCCGGCTGGACCGACCCGAACAACAATCGCTACGAGGGAGACGTCAACACGGAGCAAAGGGTGCTGCTGTCGCTGACGGGCAGCAACGGCGGCTGGGACTACACTGGAGCCTTCGACTACAGTGTCAACCACAACGTGCTGGATGTTTCCGGAGGCTATGCGAATTATGCGGTGCTGGCCCCCGGCGGCGTACTCAGCCCGCTGATCAACCCCTTCGGTGCACAGAGCGCGGCCGGACAGGCTCTGATCAACAGCGCGTATCTGAACGGCGATCTGGCGACGGGGTCTCTGCAGCTGTATAGCCTCAACGGCAACGCCACCCACCCGCTGGGTGACGCCTTCGGTGCCGGTCGTCCTGCAACCCTCGGAATAGGCTTCGATACCGAATATCAGGGTATCAACTTCGCGTCGACCGGGCTGGCACAGACGTTGTACACCGCGACGTATTACCCGCCCGAGGCGATTTCAGGGCATCGCAACACCCAGGCCGTGTATACCGAGCTGAATGTCCCCATCACCAGAGAATTTGAAATTACTGCATCGGATCGTGAGGACAGGTACAGCGATTTCGGCGACACGAACAATGGGAAGATCTCGTTTCGCTATCAACCCTTCCACATCCTGACCTTCAGAGGAGCCGCCTCCACCGGCTTCAGAGCGCCTTCGCTCGTGCAACTGTATCTGCCGCAGATCTTTGGCGCGGATGCCGGCACCATGGACGGGCCGGGTTGCGCGTCTGGCGTGTACACCACGGTCTTCACGTATTCGAACTGCACCGCACAAGGCATGTCGTTGACCGGCGGTAACCGCACCCTGAAACCGGAGACATCCGAGAACTTCGATTTCGGCTTTATCGTCGAACCCATCAGCAACCTGGGCGTGACGGTCGACTACTACAGAGTCGTCCTCAAGGACGAGATTCAGCAGATCCCGGATTCCGTGATCTATGGCAATCCCACCGAATTCGCGAACTATTACGTATTGAACAGCGCCGGGACGCTGACTCAGGCGCCGGAAGCCAACACCGCCTGTCCGACTTACACCGCGTCCACGTGCGGATACATCATCCAGACGTACCAGAACACCGGCGGCATTTCGACCAACGGCCTTGATCTGAGTGCCGACTATACGGTTCACACCCGCGTCGGCCAATTCAGGGTCGACCTGGAGGGCACCCTCGTCACCCAGTACCTTTTGCAGGCGTACACGAACGGTCCGGAGATCAATCTGGATGGTTGGCTCAACCAGGGGTTCCAGCCGGTCATCAAGTGGTCGCATACCTTTACGCTTGATTGGGCAAGCCCTATGGGCGTTTGGGGCGCCGGTATAGAGAACCGCTTCCTGTCCGACTATACCGATCAGTATGCGAGCGAGGCGGGGCAGCCCCTGCACGTCGCGAACTATTCGCTGTGGAATCCCTACGTATCCTGGAAGCCGATTAATGCATTGACCGTGATGTTCGGAATCCGGAACGTTCTGAACACCAATCCGCCCTTTTCAAACCAGATCGAGAATTGGCAGGCCGGCTACAACCCGGTATTTTCCGACCCGACCGGCCGGGCCTTTTACCTCAGGCTGAAGTACCAGTTCCTGTAGTCGTAGTCTCATAGCGGATCGGCCCCTCGGCGGTCGGCAAGGGGCGATCGCTCGCGGGCTCAATCGCAGCGGCCCGGGAGACATGCAACGCATGTTTCCCGGGCTTTTTCTACCCTGCCGCAGCCTGCCCGGTCACGTGGCCGCCGCAATCAATTCGCGGGCCGCACCGGCGACACGCCGCCGCGCATCAGGTCCGACTGCCAGCGTCGGCGCGCGTGCCGCTCCCGCAGGATCTGCACCAGCTGCGCGGATACCTCCCCGTCCATGTCCACCGCAAAGCCGCGCGACGCCCAGTGGTCCCGATGGGCGACGAAATCACGCAGCGCGCGCATGCGCGGACTGTCGGGCCGCCGCAGGTCCGTCTCGGGGTTGCCGGTGGAATAGCAACCCTCGGCGTGCTGGTACAGGTTCGGCGCGAACCAGATATAGGGTGAGTCGGACAGAAACGCCGCCAGATGGCTGTACGTGGAGGCGGAGCAGACCAGCAGGTCGCTGTCCGCCAGCGCGAGCGCATCGGAGCAGTCACCATTGGGCAGATCCGCGCTCGTGATGCAGGGCACTCGCTGCATGAGCGGCCGCAGCTGCTCGGGTGTGCCGTCGCTGACCAGCAGGAACTGCAGCTGGTCGGGAAGCAGCCGGCGCAGCGAGTCGGCGATGTTGCAGAACCACTCGAGCGGCAGGGCGACGTTGGGCACATCCCGATGTTCGGCCGCCGGCACCGCAGGCTTGAAGTCCCCGAGTCGCACGTGCATGCCCACGAGGATCCTGTCGGGATCGATGCGCTCGCGCAGGCGCAGCAGGTTCGCGGCCGCGAAGCGGCTTTGATAGAGCGTGGCGCGCATGAAGTCACGCGCCGACTGCACGTGATAGAAGCCGCCCCATAGACCTTCGGTGATCAGCACGTAGGCGGCGCGGCGCTGCAAGGAGCGCGCCGCCGCGAAGCGGCGCAGCGCAACCACGACGTCGTCGCCGCCGTGCTCGAGATAATCCGCCTCGGTGAAGGGCACCGCCGGCAGCAGCCGCTCGATCGCCCGGTGGTAGATCCAATCATCGGGCGCCGTCCCGAAATGCCGCCAGTACTCGCGCCGGTTCAGACCGAAGGCCGGCGGCAACAGCCGGGCATTGAGCACCTGCGAGGCCAGGAAGGCACGCGCCCAGGGTACGAGCTCGTTGCCGAGCCCGTGCCCCTGGGTCTGCACTCGCGCCAGACAGAAGCGCAGCACTTACTTCCCGGCGGCACCCGGCCGCAGCTCAGCTCCCGGCGGTGGCGGCACCACCTGTGCCACCTGCGCCACCTGCGCCACCTGTGCGGCCTGTGCCACGTGCGCCCCCGGCGGCGCCGGCCAGCGGGGACGCGGATGGCGCAGGCGCGCGAGCGCCGTATTGATCAGCCCTGGCAGCACCAGCACTCCCCGGGGCACGGCCAACGGCAGCGCCACCCACCAGGGCCAGTGCCACAGCAGCCACAGCGTGAGGAATGCCGCCACGCGCAATAACCAGTGCAGTCGCGCGGCCGCAGCCAGCGCGACGATCAGCAGCGCCCAGACGTCGCCGAGCCAGCTCGCCAGACCCACGAGCGCCACGGCGACGCGCGCCAGACGAAACGCCCACAGCAGCGCCAGTAGGAGGATGCCTAAGGTCAGCCGCATCGCGGTGGCTCAGCCGAGCGCGAGACGCGCCGACTCGAAGGTCGCACGCAGCGCATCGGCCATCTCGGTCTGCAGGCCCTCGAGCCGCACCGCGTCAAGCACACGCGGCACCGTATGCGGCTCTCCGATCGCGATGACGATGCGCGCAAACGGCATCGGTAGGACGAATCGGTCCCAGTGTACGAACCAGGCGCGTGAGGCGGCATAGGCCATCGGCACGATGGGGCGACCGGACATCTGTGCGAGCAGCACGGCCCCGGGCTTGAACTGAAAGCGCGGGCCGCGCGGGCCGTCGGGGCTGACGACCGGAGAGACGGCATCGCGCGTCAGCGCCTGGTAGTACTCCTTGAGTGCGAGCGCCCCGGTGCGCGAGGAAGAGCCGCGGATCACGTGGGCGCCGGCGCGGCGCAGGATCATGGCACCGAGCTCTCCGTCGACCGAGGGACTGATCAGGAAGCCGACGCGCAGCGGCCGACGGCGCTGCTCGCGCAGCAGGTACTGCGCGCAGAACAGCGTGTGCTGGTGCCAGTAGCACGGCAGGAACGAGGGCCAGCGGGCGAGCACCTGATCCAGATGCTCCTCCCCGACGACGGCGACGACGCGGCAACTGTGCCACCACAGGCGCGCAAGCCCCAGGACGAGCGGTGCGGCCACCCGGTACAGCGCCCGACGCATCGGCCCCATGCGCCGCCCGGTATAGCGCTTGTAGATGGTGTTGCGAACCGCATCGCCCGCGGGCCTGGTGTCGGTCATCCGGCCAATGATGCCACGCCGGTCCGAGCGGTGCGCGCCGTGGGACTGGCGAATACTCCAATGATGCCCGCGCGCAGTTCGGCCCCGCATGGCAAAGCGAAAGCAGTGAGCCGCGAATCAGTGGTTTACGATGGAGACCGAGGGGTCGAGATACTGGAGCGCGGGGGCCGGAGTGAGATAAGGGGTATTCTGCAGGGATTTGTCCCCGTAGATCCGCAGCGCCGGATTCGCCTGCGGTTGCGTCTGCGGAATCATGGAGCCGGTGACCAGCTGCGGCGCGGCCGCGCGCGCGGCCGTACGGGTGGTCAAAGTACTGGACGCACAGCCCGCCAGGGCCACCGCACCGGTCGCGGCCAGTGTCAGAGCGAAGCGGTGATGCCGCATCACCATGGATCCATTGTAGCACACGGGGCCGGCCGCCGCGGCCTACGCGAGCGCCGCGGGTATGGTATCCTTACATAAAAGTAAGGATTCAGGAGAACTCGATGGCCGCCGCAACCGTAACAGGCAAAGGGCAGATCACCATACCGATCGAGGTACGACAGGCGCTTGGGCTCGACACAGGCGATCGCGTGGAATTCGTGGAGGTTGAGCCAGGGCGCTTCGAGCTCGTGCCCGCGACACGCTCGGTGACAGCGCTGAAAGGCATGTTCGGCAGGCCCAGGCGGACGGTGTCGATCGAGGAGATGAACGCCGCGATCGCCAGGCGCGGAGCTGCAGCGCGGTAAATCCGTGGCGGGCGGGCGATTCCGATGATCGGTCTCGATACCAATGTCCTCGTCCGGTATGTCATGCAGGACGATCCGAAGCAATCAGCCAAAGCGACGCGGTTCATCGAGTCGCTCACGCCTGAGACGGCGGGTTTCGTGTCCGTTGTCGCGCTCATCGAGCTCGTATGGGTCCTCAACTCCTGCTACGACTTGACGCGAGAGCAGATTTCGCAGGCGCTGGATGGGCTCCTGCGGGCGAAAGAGCTCGTCGTGGACCGCGCCGAGCAAGTCGGCCAGGCACTGCGTGTCTTTCGTGCAAGCTCAGCGGATTTCGCAGACTGTCTCATCGAACGTACTGCCCACGCAGCAGGCTGCGATAGAACGATGACCTTCGACCGTACGGCGGCGAATGGTGCGGGGATGATGCTCATCGCGTGAACGGGTTGGTAGGGCGTCAGGCCGCGCCCTGCACGGCCAGCGTGCCGCTGCGGCCCGGCACCGTACCGCTCTCGACACGTGCGGTCGGCAGCCCCGCCGGATCGAGCGACTCAAAGAGGCTGCGCAGCGGCACCAGGTCGTAGCCCTGTGCACGCCAGCCCGCCAGCAAACGTTCGAGCACCGCTGCCAGGCGCATACCCTCCAGCTCGGCGTGCAGGGTAAAGACGTGGTCGACGGGGCTGCCCCTGCGACCCGCGCCGCGCGCAACGTGCGCGACACCGGCGCCAGGCGCCGGATCGGTCAGCGCCAGCAGTCGCTCGTACACATTGGCGGCGTGCAGGCCGTCGGTGCCGATCAGCTCATCGAGCGTCGGCAGCGTGGTCGGCAGCTGCGGGCAGCGGCTGCGCCGTCCGCCCAGGCTGGGCACGAAGGGGCCCGTGCCGCGCGTATCCGAGGCGTAGACGAATCCCATCTCCTCCTCGGCCACGAGCGCCGCCTCGGTGACCTGCCAGCCGGCCGCGCCGTGCACGCGCGGGGGCTCGCCAAACACCTCGACGAAGCGCTCGATGGCTGCTCGCAGCTGCGAGCGGGCCCACGCGGCATCGCGACGCGTGACGAAGTCCTGCCACAGGACATGGTCGAAGCAGTGCACGCCGATCTCATGGCCGGCGGCGCGCACGCCGCGCATGACGTCCGCGGCGCGACGGCCGATGTCCGGTCCGGGCAGCAGCGTGCCGTACAGCAGCGTGGTGAGCCCGTAGTGTTGCAGCACCGAGGTGCGCTGCACCTTGCCGAAGAAGCCGGGACGAAAGATGCGCCGGATCGCCCGCCCGGTGTGATCGGGCCCGAGACTGAACAGAAACGTGGCCTGCGCGCGCTGCTCATCCAGCAGCCTCAGCAACGCCGGGATGCCCTCACGCGTGCCGCGCAGCGTGTCGATATCGACCTTCAGTGCCAGCTGCATGTGAATCCTGGCGGACCGGCGGCGTCGGCCGCGGCGAGTGGCTACTCCAGAAGTGCGCTGGCCTGCGTGGTCTGGCCGCGGTACGCCTCGAAGATCCCCTGCAGCGCCTCCTGCATGGTCACGCGCGGCGTCCAGCCCAGCTCGGCACGGGTGTTGTCGATCTTGGGCACGCGGTTCTCGACATCCTGGTAGCCCTGCCCGTAGTACTCGGTCGAGCTCACCTCCAGCAGGCGCACCTTGGCCGCATTGGTGCGGTATTCGGCGTAACCGGTCGCGATCCGCAGCATCTGCTCGGCGAGCTCGCGCACGGAGAGGCTGTTGGCCGGATTGCCGATGTTGTAGATCCTGCGGCTCGCCTTGCCCGCCGGGTTGGCGATGATCTTCATCAACGCATCGATGCCGTCACTGATGCCGGTGAAGCAGCGGCGCTGGCGCCCACCGTCGACCAGTCGTACGTCCTCGCCGCGCACGATGTGACCGAGGAACTGGGTGATGACGCGCGAGCTGCCCTCCTTGGCGGCGTGCAGGTTGTCGAGGCCAGGGCCAATCCAGTTGAACGGACGAAACAGCGTGTAGTCGAGATCCCCGCGCATGCCATAGGCGTGGATGACGCGATCGAGCAGCTGCTTGGAGCAGGCGTAGATCCAGCGCGGCTTCTCGATGGGACCGTAGACGAGCTCGGAGGCGTAGGGATCGAACTCGTCGTCGCGGCACATGCCGTAGACCTCGCTGGTGGAGGGGAACAGCACGCGCTTGCGGTGCTTGACGCACAGCCGGATGATGTACAGGTTGGCTTCGAAGTCCAGCTCGAACACGCGCAGCGGCTCGCGCACGTAGGTCGCGGGCGTGGCGATCGCCACCAGCGGTAGCACCACGTCGCACTTCTTGACGTGATATTCGATCCATTCACGGTTGATGGTGATATCGCCCTCGAAGAACTGCAGCCGCGAATCGGCGAGCAGCGGCGCGACGCGATCGCTGTACATGTCCATGCCGTAGAGACGCCAGTCGGTGCTCGCGAGGATGCGCGCCGAGAGGTGATGGCCGATGAAGCCGTTGACGCCGAGTATCAGGATATTCACGCTTGCTCCAGGTGCGGCTCGAGCGGCAGGGCGCGCTCGCCGAACTCGCGGTAAAAGGCGCCGGCGCTGGCGATGTGCGTGCCCAGCTGGAACTCCAGCAGCTGCACGGAGCCGTCGGCACACAGCGCATGCACGATGCCGTCGTGCCAGCGCAGCTGCGGGGTGCTGGCCGCCAGCCGCACGGGACCGGGCAGCGAGCGGGCAATCGATAAGGGCATGCCCGCGGCGCGACTGAAGGCGCCGGGATAGGGCGGCGCGACCGCACGGATGAGGTTGTGCGCGGCCAGCGCGCCGCGGCGCCAATCGACCGCCCCGTCGCGCGCAGTGCGACGCGGGAAGCAGCTGGCCGCCGTCTCATCCTGCGGCACGTGAGCCGCGCTGCCCGTCAGCAGCGCCGGCAGGCTGCGATCCAGCAGCAGCTCCGCGGCCACGGTCACCTTGCGGAACACTTCCACGGCGGTGTCATCCGGCAGGATCGGCACCGCCTCGCGGGCCACGATGGGGCCGGCGTCGGGGCGCAACGTCATCGCGTGCAGCGTCGCACCGGTCTCACGCTCCCCATGCAGCACGGCCCAGTTCACGGGGACGCGACCGCGGTATTTGGGCAGCAGCGAGCCATGCACGTTGTAGGCACCGCGGCTTGGCAGCGCCAGCAGCTCGGCACCGAGCAGCGAGCGGTAGTAGAAGGAAAACAGGAAATCGGGGCGCGCCGCCGCGACCGCGGCGATGACCTCGGGAACATTGGGGTCGGCCGGGGTGCGAACGGACAGGCCGTGCCAGGCTGCATGACGGGCGACACTCTCGAACCAGATACCTTCACCCGGCGAGTCTTCGTGGGTGAGAACCAGTGGAACGTGCAGACCGTGTGCCAGCAGCGTGCGCAGGCAGCGCACGCCCACATCGTGGTAGGCGAACACCACGGCGCGCGCGCGGCCGCCGCCGGAGCCCGCGGCCGCCCCGCTGTCGGGATCGGCGCGGCGGCCCGGCGCCGCATTCACGACACGCGCTCCGAGCGTATCGGCGCCGGCGGCGCGGGCGCTGCCGCGGCGGCCGCCGGACGCTCAGCGACATCGCGCTCGAGCACCGCGCCGATGATGTAGCGCGGCCGGTGCCGCACCTCGTCATAGATGCGGCCGACGTACTCGCCGACCAGTCCGATGCCGAACAGCGCGGTGCCGATGAACATGAAGGCGAGCGCGAACAGCGTGAACACGCCCTCGACCTCGGCGCCCAGGAACAGGCGCCGCACCATGAGGATGACGAACAGCAGCCCTGAGAGCAGTGAGACGAAGATCCCGAACACGGAAAACAGCTGCACCGGTACCGTGGAGAAACCGGTCATCAGATCGAAGTTCAGGCGCAGCAGCCGCAGCACCGAGTACTTGGAGCTGCCGGCGCCGCGGTCCTCATGGCCGACGAGAATCTCGACGGGACTGGTGGCGAAGGTGTACGCCAGCGCCGGGACGAACGTGTTGTACTCGGAGCATTGGTTGACGGCGTCCACGACGCCCCGCCCGTAGCCGCGGAACATGCAGCCCTGGTCGGTGATACGCACCTGCGTCGTGCGCTCGCGCACGATGTTCATCAGCTTCGAAGCCCAGCGGCGCCAGACGGCGTCCTGGCGGCGGCGGCGGATCGTGCCGACGTAATCGTGACCGGCCTCCAGCTGCGCGAGCACTCGGCCGATCTCCTCGGGCGGATTCTGCAGATCCGCATCCAGCGTGATGACGCAGCGACCCCGTGCGTGCGCAAAGCCGGCGAGAATCGCGCGGTGCTGGCCGAAGTTGCCGGCGAACAGCACCACGCGTGTGACATCTCCGCGGCGCTCGAACTGGGCGCGCAGCAGCCCCGCGGATCGATCGCGGCTGCCGTCATTGACGAACACGATCTCGTAGGGGCGCGCGAGCGCATCGAGCGCCGCATAGAGCCGCTCGAACAGCTTCGGCAGCACGTCCTCCTCGTTGTACACCGGGATGACGACGGTGAAATCGGGCGCGACGGCGGGAGGCACGGCCGTGCCGGGGCGGACGTCGGCTCCGCGGTACGGCGGTGCATTCATGGCGTGCGCAGCACTGTCGTGACGGCCTCGCACACCCGATCGACATCCGCATCGAGCATGTCCGGAAACAGCGGCAGCGTGACGGTGCCGGCGCCGATGCGCTCGGCGATCGGGAACTCACCCGGCGCATGCCCCAGATTGCGGTACAGCGTCAGCAGATGCACCGGCGGATAGTGCACACCGACGCCGATGCCGGCGGCCTGCATGCCGCGCAGGAATGCGCCCCGATCCGTGCCCGCCGGCAGAACAATCTGGAACATGTGCCAGTTGCTCTGCGTGAAATCGGCAACCGGCAGCTCGCAGCCCAGCGAGCGATCGAAGCGCTGCAGGTAACGCCGTGCCAGCGCGCGGCGACGTGCCGTGAACTCCGGCAGCCGCGCGAGCTGGCCGATTCCGAGCCGCGCGGCCACGTCGGTCATGTTGCTCTTGCCGCCCGGCAGCGTGGCGTCCAGAGTGCCGTCGGCAAAGCGCTCGACGCCCTGCAGGCGCCACAGCTCGCACTGGCGTGCTTCCTCGGCGTTGTTCATCACCAGGCAGCCGCCCTCGGCCGTGGTGAGATTCTTGGCCGCGTGGAAGCTGAACGCGATCAGATCGCCCGCAGCGCCGATCGGCACGGCGCCGCTGCTGGCACCGAACGATTGCGCCGCGTCCTCGAGCACGCGCAGACCGTGGCGCCGCGCGATCGCGTACAGCGCGGCGCGCTCCACCGGCAGGCCGGCCAGATCCACCGGCAGCAGCATCCGCGTGGCGGGACCAATGGCCGCCTCGAGGCGTGCCAGATCGATGTTGCGCGTCACCGGATCGATGTCGACGAAGACCGGGCGCGCTCCGGCGCGCACGATGACGTTGGCGGTGCCGACCCACGTGAGCGGCGAGGTGATCACCTCGTCTCCGCGGCCGATGCCGGCGAGCGCCAGACCGATCTCCAGGGCCGCGGTGCCGGAGTTGAGCGCCCGCACGGGCCGGCCGCCGCACCAGGCCGACAGCTGCGCCTCGAACTCGCGTACCTGCGGTCCGCTGGTGATCCATCCCGAGCGCAGCACCTCGGCGACGCCCGCGATCGTGGTCTCGTCGATCGAGGGTCGCGTGAAGGGCAGATAGGGACGCGCGGTCTGCGTCACAGCGGCGTCAACTGCGCGCGACCAGCCAGCATCCGAGTACGATGACGCCGATGCCGGCGAGGCGCTGTACGCTCAGTTGCTCCGAGAACAGCACCCAGGCGGCGAGTGCGTTGACGACGTAGCCGACCGACAGCATCGGGTAGGCGACACTGACCTCCACGCGCGTGAGCGCCAGGATCCACACGGCGACGCTCACGACGTAGCACAGCAGACCGGCGAGGATCGGACCATTCAGAGCGGCGCGCTCGAGCAGCAGACCGGCGTCGGCGAAGCTGAGCGGCAGGCTGCCCAGTGCGCGCGCGCCCGCCTTGAGCAGCAGCTGCGCGGTCGCGTTCAGGAGCACCCCGATCAGTATCAGCGCCAGGTCCGCGCCCCTCATCTCGACCTCACTGCCGCACCACCGCGACGACGGTCGCCGCAGTGTATATCACGTGCATCGGCGTACCCAACGATTCCAGGGACCGGTAGTCGGCGGGACGCATGATGGCGAGCGCGGAGCCGTCGCGTTTCCAGACGGTGATGAATTCGCCCAGCGTGCCAATGCCGCGCGACGGCTCGCGCTGCAGGCCGAAATCGAGCTCACCCCGATAGCTCACCAGCGTGCAGGTGCGTCGCAGGTAGAACGGCAGCGTCTGTATGTACAGGTTGACGCAATAGAAGTGCCGGTACCGCTCGATGATGGGACTCAGCCGGCGCGACAGCTCGCGCTCGGCGCGCACGCGCGGCAGCTGCGCGATACCGAGCAACACGGCTTCGGTCAGCAGCAGCGCGCCGAGCGCCGCGCACGCGGCACCGAGCAGCGGCCGGCCGAGACGGCAGCAGCGCGCGCCCACACCGGCGCCGGCGGCAAGCAGCGCGAGCGCCGCGATGAACAGTGCGACGCTCGCGGGCGAAGCCCCCGCCGCCAGTGCAGCCGTGCGTGGCCAGTGCGTGAGCACGAGCGCCGCGGCCGCCGCGAGGGCGAACAACGCCGCGACGGTCCGCAGATGCGCCCCCAGGCGCGGGGCGGGCAGCCGTGCGAGGGTGCGTCCCATCAGCAGGCTCAGCGCCGGCATCATCGGCAGGATGTACGTGGCGAGCTTGGACTGCGAGGCGCTGAAGAACAGGAACACGAACGCTGCCCAGATCAGCAGCAGACCGCTGGCGCGCTCGTGGCGCGCGGCGCGCACGCCATCCACCAGAGTGCGCGGCAACAGTGTGAGCCAGGGCACCAGGCCCGCGACCAGCACCGGCACGAAGAACCACGCCGGCTGGTAGCGCTGGAACTGATCGGAGCTCAGGTAACGCTGGAAGTGCTCGAAGATGAAGAAGAAGTGCGCGAATTCCGGATTGCGCACGGACACCAGCACGAACCAGGGCGCAGCCAGCACGCCCAGCGCCGCCAGCGTCCACCACGGCCGCGAGGCCAGCAGCAGCCGCGCGTCGCGGTAGATCAGCATGTAGAGCACCGCGACCGCCCCCGGGATGAGGATCGCGACCAACCCCTTGGACAGCATCGCCAGCGCCACGCCCACGCCGAGCAGCAGCGCCAGTCCCAGCCGGCCCGTCGGCCTGTTCAGCGCAGCCGCGCACTTGCCGCCCGAGGCGCCTTCGCCGCCCTCGCCACGCGAGGCGCCCTGGTCGCCCGCGGTGCCCTGGTCGCCCGCGGTGCCTTCGTCGCCCGCGGTGCCCTCGTTGCCCGCGTCCGGCGGGCGGTGCACCAGCAGTGCCAGGGCGCTCATTGCCAGCTGCAATGTGAAGCACAGGCCCATGTCGAGCGTGGCGACGCGCGCCAGGCCAACGTACAGCAGCGCGCTCGCCTGCACGATCACGGCGAAGGACGCAGCGCGCTCTCCGTAGAGCCGTCGCCCCACCCGAAAGGTCAGTGCCAGCCCGAGAAAGCCGCACAGCGCCGTCCAGAGCCGCGCGGTCCAGGCGCGCTCGCCGGCCAAGTCGTAGGCCACGGCGCTCGCCCAATACTGCAGCGGGGGCTTTTCGAAGTACTTCAGACCATCGAGCCGCGGGGTCACCCAGTCGCCGCTGGCCACCATCTCGCGCGGAATCTCGGCGTAACGTCCTTCATCCGGATTGAGCAGGGACGGGGTATCGAGCGGCAGGAACCACACGAGTGCCAGCGCCAGCCAGAGGAGCGCGCGCAGCGTGGAGCGTGGGCGCGGCGAGACACCGCGTGAAGTGGCAGACATGATGGTAGTGTCGGGCCGGGGCGCGACCCGTCAGCGCGCCGACACCGCGGCAGCGAGATGCCACAGTGCGAGGCTGCGGCCCGGACCGAAGGATTGGCTCATGACGAGGCGATAGCGCGGGGACGGTGGAACCCCGGGTTTATCAGACACGGTTTGTATCAGCAACCACGCCGGCTGCAGCGGATCGGGTGCTCTGAGCGCGATCACGGGGCGGCTCGTGTAGAAGGGCACTTCCGCGGCCAACGTTTCGTCCACATGCAGTGCATACACGGGTTGACCCGACGGGACCCGCCGTCCGAGGGCGCGCATGAACGGGGCCATATCCTTGGTGCGATTCAGCACCGGCCCGGCCAGCGCGAGCAACACCGCGGCGCCGATGGCGCCCGTGGCGAGCATCCACGGGCCGGCACGCGGCACCCGCGGCGCATGGCGCACCAGTACGACGACCACGGCCAGCGCGACGAACCACCCCAGCAGGATTGGCAGGCTCGGCGCACCGCGCCACACCCAGGCTGCCGCCGGCGCGGCCAGCGCATAGACGACCAGAAGCGCCACCTGCGCCCACCACAGCACGCGCGTGGTCGTGCCCGATTCGCGCTGCCTGCCCGCGCCATTGACGGTGCTGCCCTCTTCCGCCACCGGCGGGCACGCCCGGCTCGCGCACCACCACTGATGACTGCGAATGCCGATCCACAGGAATAGCAGCGGCAGCGCCGGCAGCAGATAGGTCTCGCGCTTGGTGGCCGACAGCGACAGTAACAGCACCATGGCGAGTGCCATCCAGGCTCCGAAGCGGGCCACGTCGGGGGCGGCGCTCGATGCCGGCGGTACCGGTGCAGCGGCTGCTGCCGGCACCGCGAGGTTCATGGGCGCAGCGCGACGCCGGCGCACGGTTCGCAGCGCCTGCACCACTGCCAGCAGCAGCGCCGGCAGCCAGGGCAGCACCGCATACGGCAGTGTCCAGGCGTAATAGAGCAGCGGCTGGCGGTGACCGGTCGCTCCCGGGTTCAGCAGCCGCTGAACATGATTCACGTAGCCCCATTCCCACAGCGCAGCGCGCCCACCCGCCGCGTAGATCGCGAACGCCAGCGCTGCGAGCATCGCACCGAGCCAGAGGCAGCCGAGCAGCGGGCGCAGGCGGCGCCAGGGGACCGGACGCTCGCCGAGCGCGTAGGCGAGCAGGCCCACGGCGATGAGCGCGGGTCCGATCGGGCCCTTGATCCACAGGGCGAGCGTGAGGGCGCCGTACAGCACCCATTCCAGAAGGCGCGTGCGCGTGCGGGTTCGTCGCGGCGGCACCGCGGACCCGGCGCACGTCGCGGACGATGCCGGCAATACAGGCAATACAGGCAATACAGGCGCGGCCAACAGGCGCCAGGCAGCCCAGGCGGCCAGCGTCGTCGTGAGCATCAGCAGCGGGTCGAGAAGCACCCAGTGGCTGGAGATGAGGAACTGGACGCTGGTGGCCAGCATGAGGGCGCACGTCAGGCCCGCGGCAGCGGATCCCGTGGCCGCGCCGGCCCAGGCATTGAGCAGGACCAGCGTACCCAGCGCCGAGACCACGCTCACGGCGCGCGCGGCGAGCGGTGAAGGGCCACCGCTCACGCGGTAGGCGCCTGCAAGCACCCAGTAATAGAGCGGCGGCTTTTCGATGAAACGGTGACCGTCGAGCGTCGGAATGATGCCGGGAGATAGGGCCATCTCGCGACCGATCTCCGCCTCGCGCGGCTCATCCGGGGTCCAGAGGCCGCGATTCACGCCCAGCACGGCGAGCAACAGCAGCACCAGCAGCGGCCAGGAGCGCCGGAGAGACCCGCTCGGTCCGGGAGCTGACATATCACGTTCCGCCACGCAGGTGCCGCTCGATGACGGGCGCACTGTAGCGGCTGCACGCGCCTGCGCCAAGCAAGCACGGCGCCCGGGTGGAAGCTCAGCTATTCCCGCAAGCCCATGGGAGTCCGTGGCTCCGACGACCCCCGGCGCCGGCCCGCCGGTTCAGAACCGATACCCGACACCCAACTGCAGTAGTGGCAGCACCGTCACGCCGCCGATTGTCGCATCGAGCTTGTTCTCCTGTGCGACGACGTCGGTGGCCAATTGGGCGCAAACGGCCGCCACAGCCGTGCAGGTGTAGCTGAGCGTGCCCTTCGGACGCGCGAGAATGACGCCCACGTCAAACGAGAAATAGAACGGGTGAGCTTCGGATGCTTTATTGAAGCCGTCCCGGCCAAGACCCACATAGGGAGCGACGCTGTACCAACCCACCTTACCGCGAAGATTGCTGACCTCACTCGTGCTGTAAGTATCACCGTTGATGGTGAAGGTCCCTGCCTGCGTCGGTGCGCCGGTGACTTTGAAGCCGACATTGGGACCATAGACACCGCCCGTCAGACGGAAAGCGCCCCCGAAGGGCTTGTAGTCGAGCAGTAAGTCCCAGGCGCTGACTTCACTCTGGCCGGTGTAACCGAAGCCGCCATTGCTCTGCGAGAGCGTTCCGGACTTGTGATAGGTGTAAGGCAGATCGCTGTAGCCGGCGCGTGCAGCCAGGTAGCGATTGACCGCGCCAGTCACATCGATGCCCACACCGGGCAGAATCACCGGGAATTTGAGGGTCACCGCAATGGGGGCCGCCGATGCTGCCGGTGCCGCGCCCGAGCCGCCGGCGGACTGGGCGCTCTGGGACTGGGCGTGAGCCGAGAACGAAGTTGCCGCCAGGATCAGGCTCATCGCCCAGGGCAGGCGCACAGCGCCCGGACGGGCCGTCGGCTGACGGCCACGAGAAGAGTTCATTCGTATGTTTCCCTGTCTTATGAAGAAAGATGGTCGCCTGGCTGTAGTTCCACGACTCCGGCCGGACGTCCGCAAAGATTCTAATCACGGTGGCCGCCAACCGCATATCCCAGTTGGGAGGTGTACGTCACCTTTTGAGCAGGCGGCGCCGGCACGGAAGTACTCCGTGAGGGGACCGATTGCCCGGACGTGATTGACAGCGTGCACGGCGGCGGCAATGCTGTGACGTGTGTCTACCGTGACGCTATGGATCGGTACGCGCAAGGGCGCCTTCGTGTTGAGCGCCGACCGCCAACGCCGTGGATGGCGGCTGTCCGGGCCACAGTTCCTCGGCCATGTGATCCATCACGTGGTGCAGGATCCACGCGCGCCCAAGACACTGCTGATGGCGGCCAGGACCGGGCACCTTGGACCGACGGTGTATCGCTCGGTCGATCGCGGGCGGCGCTGGGGCGAAGTGCCCGGCCCGCCGGCCTTTTCCAAGGCCGCTCCAGGGAAAACCGGCCGCGCCGTGGAGCGTGTGTTCTGGCTCACCCCGGGTCACGTGGACGAACCCGGTGTCTGGTACGCGGGGACGTCTCCGGCCGGCCTGTTCCGCTCCGAGGACGAGGGACAGCACTGGGCGAGCGTCTCGGGCTTCAATGACCACCCGATGCTTTCGCAGTGGGCGCCGGGTCGCGGCACTCCCGGCGGAGAGCTGCTGCATTCCATCCTGGTCGACCCGCGCGACCCACGGCATCTGTATCTGGCCATCTCGGTCGGGGGAATCTTTGAATCGACGGACGGCGGACGTGATTGGAGTCCGCTGAACGAAGGCGTTGAGGCGGACTTCCTGCCCGATCCCAATGCCCCCTTTGGACACGACCCGCACTGCGTGGTGCTGCATCCTCGTCAGCCCGACCGGCTCTACCACCAGAACCACTGCGGCATTTATCGGCTCGACCGACCCGCGCGGCGCTGGCAGCGCATTGGACGGGCCATGCCCACCCGCATCGGCGATGTGGGCTTTCCGATCGTGGTGCATCCGCATGAGCCGGACACCGCCTGGGTGCTGCCGATGGACGGGACCCGTGTGTGGCCGCGCACCTCGATCGCCGGCCGTCCGGCCGTCTACGAGACGCGTAACGCTGGACGTACCTGGCAGCGCCGCGACCGCGGGCTGCCGCGCGAGGACGCCTGGTTCACCGTGCTGCGACAGGCCATGTGCGCGGACCAGGAGGCGCGGCCGGGCCTGTATTTCGGCACCACCGGCGGGGAAATCTGGGCGAGCCGCGACGCCGGGGAAAGCTGGCGCTGCATTGCGCAGCGACTGCCGGAGATCTACTCGGTGACCACCGCGCTGCACTGACCGGCGCCACCAGTCGCGACTGGGCACCGCAAGAGAGATCCGGGACCTGCCATGACCTGCTCGGTACACGTCGCCAGTCCCTTACGCGATTACACGCACGGGGCCGCCGTGGTCAGCGCCGAGGGCGGCACGCTGGCGGAGGTCCTGGCCGACCTGGAGCGGCGCTTTCCGGGGATGCGCTTTCGCATGCTCGACGAGCAGCAGCGCATTCGCCAGCATATCCGTATCTTCGTGGCGGCGCGCGAGGCGCACGACCTGGCGCAACCGGTCGCACCGCGGGATTCGGTACACTTGATCTGCGCGCTCACCGGCGGCTGAGCCGCCTGCCCACGGCTGCACCAGCCGCCATGCACTGGCGGCCCGACTTCACCGACACGGTCACATGTCAGCTCTACCCACATCGGCACCCATCACTCCGCTGACGACGGCGGAGCGCGAGCGCTACAGCCGCCACCTGCTGCTGCCCGAGATCGGCAGTGCGGGCCAGGAGCGGCTGAAGGCGGCGCGGGTGCTCGTGATCGGCGCCGGCGGACTCGGATCGCCGGCTGCGCTGTACCTCGCGGCTGCCGGCGTCGGCACGCTGGGGCTGGTGGATTTCGATCGCGTGGACGAGTCGAACCTGCAGAGGCAGGTGTTGTTCACCAGTGGCGATGTCGGCGCACCGAAGGCCGAGCGGGCACGCGAGCGGCTGCGGGCGCTGAACCCCACGCTGAACGTCGTCGCGCACGCCACCGAGCTGTGCGCGGCGAACGTGCGCGCCCTGTTCGACGGCTACGAGCTCATCGTCGACGGCAGCGATCGTATCGGTACGCGTTACCTCGTCAACGACGCCTGCGTGCTGTACGGCAAGCTGCTGGTGAGCGCTGCGATCCACCGCTTCGAGGGGCAGGCGATGAGCTACGCGCCCGGACGTGGGCCGTGTTATCGCTGCCTGTTTCCCGCGCTGACCGAGGGCGTGCTACCCAACTGTGCGCAGGCGGGCGTGCTCGGCGTACTGCCCGGAGTGCTCGGCGCGGTGCAGGCCACCGAGGCGATCAAGCTGCTGCTGGGCATCGGCGAGCCGTTGCTGGGTCGCGTGCTGGTGTATGACGCGTTGAACCTGCGCTTCGATGAGTTTCGCATCGCGCGCCGCCCCGAGTGCGCCGTGTGCGGCGATCATCCCAGCATCCATGAGCCGCACGATCCGCCGGGCTTCTGCACGGCGGAGGAGCAGCAGCGCGTGCCGCGCATCTCGGCGAGCGAGTTGGCGCAGCGGCTGGCCCGGCTGTCGCAGGACGTCGCTCACACCGGCTCGGGCGACGCCCGCGCGGCCGAGCCGCGGCTGCGGCTCATCGATGTGCGCGATCCGGAGGAATTCGCGCGCGGCCATCTGCCGCACGCGCAGAATGTGCCGCTCGCGCGCATCGAGCAGCAGGGGCTGGGCGAACTGGCACTCGCGCCGGATGCAGCGGTGGTGTTCATCTGCCGGAGCGGCGTTCGCAGTCTCAAAGCCTGCGCCCTGGCGCGACGCGCCGGGATTGCCACACCGCTGCAGCTGGAAGGCGGGCTGCTCGCATGGCAGGCGGCGGTCGAGCCGTCGCTGCCGCTGTAACGACGGTGTCCCTGGGATCCCCGCCCCGCCATCAGCGAAAAGGGTCGATCACGGTCACGCGCCCGTAGGTGCGGCCGTGCTCGAAGTCCTCGCTCCAGAGCGTATCGAGGCCCAACTCGTCCGCATACGCCCAAAGGTGCGCATCGAACCAGGACAACTGATAGAGCGCTGAGCCGCGCAGGGCCGTGCGCAGCGTGCCCTCGGTGGGATAGGCGACGGGGAACTGTGCGATCATTTCCTCGGCCTCGCGCCGCGCGTCGGCCAGCGGTAGCAACGGCGCGCCGCCAGCGATGTGCCGGCTGACGACCGCGATGAACTCGATCAGTGCCTGATGGGGGATGACGAGCGATTCTTCCTCGAGGCCCTTGCGCAGCAAGGCCGCTGCGCGCGCCTGCTTCGCGGGAAAACGCGGATCGAAGCGGTAGACGAGGACGTTGGTATCAACCAGACCGGCCACGCACGTAGAGCTCTTCGCGGGTCCAGCCACGTTCGCTCGCCACCTCGAGCGACCGCGTGCGTTCGCGGTTGCGTTGGCGCTCGGTGGCACGATCAAACTCGCGCAACCGGCGGGCGCGATCCACGGGCTTGTGCCCCGGCGGCCGCAGCGCAATGCGGTCCCCAGCGGCGGAAAACTCGACTTCGTCCCCGACTTTGATGCCGTAGGCCGTCACCAGCCGCTTGGGCAGGGTGACCTGAAATTTGCCCGTAACCTTGCTCATGAGAATGCAGGTTACCTCGCGTCAAGGATCGCGTCAAGGATTAATCCTTGACGCGTGGATGAACCACCGATATGGCCCGAGCACAGCCGGATCACCGTCGACTGCTATGACGAGCGTCTGAGGACATCGTGCGCGAGGCCGTGATGGCCGCAGCGCCATTTCGGGTGGCGGTCCCTGCGCGGCCAGCCCGCTGCGTCAGAGCGAGTTCAGCCGATCGAAATCGGCGTCGGCATATTCCAACTCCGCACCGTGAACACGGGCGCATGCCGCGATGAGCAAATCACCCGCACCGGCGCTGATCCCGACCCGACGGGCGCGATCACCCAAATCGCATGCCAAGGACCAGACCTGATCCGTAATGGCAAGATCCGGCAAGACCCGTTCATAGTCGCGCAGTAGCTTTCGATCCTGATCCGAGCGCGCACCCGCCCAGAGCTCCAGCCGTACCTGCGCACACCAAGCCGCAGTACCTGCCGTGAGTGAGCCCTCCACCCGCGAGCGGACGGCCGGGTCGCCCCGCGCCCGAATCTGATGCACCCAGCAGGAGGTGTCGATCAGTTTCACTTACCCGGCTTTCCGAGCCGGCGGGTGCGTTTTTTTTCCAGATCCTCAATCGCCTCATTGGACAGGAGCGTCTCGGAGGTGCCCGAGTATCTGATCAGCTCCGCCATGCGCTTGCGGCGATTGTAGTCCTCAATGGCTGTCACGATCGCCTCGCGCTTGGTCTTGGCGCCGGCAAAGCGCATGGCATCGGCCAGCGCCTTTTCAGGAATATCTACCGTGGTTTTCATGCCTCCATAATAAGGATATCTGGAATCCCATACAAGCCACGCAAGAATCTCAGACTGCCGACTCCCGGCGATGGAGTCCGGCGATGCACCTGCGGGTACTCCCCGCAGCGCTGCACCTCCCGAGAGCTTCGGTTCAGTGCGGCGGCGGCCCGCGCACGACGCGCACCATGTCGTTGGGGCGGATCCACTTGCGGAAAGCCGCCTGCACGTCCGCGCCCGTCAGCTCGATGTAATGGCGCGCGGCAATGATGGGCTCGTCGGGTGGCAGGTTCAGCTCGCGGCGCGTGAGAAAACCCTCGGCGATCGCGTCGATGCTCCCCTCGCCCAGCGGGATCTGCCGCAGCAGCAGCGCCTTGACACGCGCCAGCTCGTCGGGCCGCGGTGGCGCCTGCTGCATCTCCGTCAACAGCTGCGTCGCGATGGCTGCGGCGCGGCCGACGTTCTGGGGGTCGCAGGCATAGAAGACGCTGTACACCGCGCGCGTGCGGCCGGCCTGCAGCTGCGAGCCGACCGTATAGACCAGACCGGTGTTCTTGCGCATCTGGATGGACAGGCGCGTGGAATAGAAGCCGCCACCGAGCACGGCGTTGCCGAGCTCGAGCGCGTAGTAATCCGGATCGGCGCGCGTCAGTGACAGATCCTCCGAGAGCTCGACGGAATCCTGCACCCGGCTGGCATCCGGCACGTTGACCTGGGCGGGCATGTTGGGCGGGGCGACCGGCAGGTCGGTATCGGGTTTTGGACCGCTGGCGCTCCAGGCACCGAAGTACTTCTCGATGGTGGCGCGGGCAGCCTCGGGCGTGACGTTGCCGATCACGACGATGGTCGTGAGGTCGGGGCGATATACACGCTGGTAGTAATCGCGCACGTCCTGCAGCGTCAGGTCACGCACGCTCTGCGGCGTGGCCTGACGCAAGGTCGGGTCGGTGGACGGGAACAGCGCGCTCACCATCGAGCGCTGCGCAAGATAGCCGGGACTGGTATTGCGTGCGCCGACCTGGGCGATGAGCTGCGGCTGCAACAACCGCATGACCTGCTCTGGCAGTGCCGGGTGCAGCTCATTGTCGGCCAGCAGTTCGACGGCGCGGTCAAAGTAGGGAGCAAGCGCCTGCACGGTGAAGTCGGCACCAGCCTGCTCCTGCGCACCGATGGCATCGAGGGCGCTCTGATAGGCCAGCCGATCGAGCCGCTCGGTACCGAAGGGCAGCAGCGCATCCAGCATATCGGAGACGCCCTCCTGACCCTTTGGCTGCTCGGTGTCGGGGCGGTTGCGGATGTGACCGATCACGCTGACCGTATTGCTGACGTCCTCGGGCTGAACCATCAGCGTCAGGCCGTTCGGCAGTTTGCTGATGATCGGATGCGTCGTCAGCGGCGGCACGACGAGACGCGCAACCGCCTGCTGCGCCCAGTCGGGCAGTGCGGTCGGCGTTCCCTCGCCCAACGAGATGCTCTCCTGCCCGCCGAAGCCACCGCTGGCGACCAGCGGTCGGCCCGAGCCCTGTGGCAGCAGCGTCGCCGAGGCGGCGCGGTCGAGCACCAGGTACTCTCGAGCGACGCGATTGACGTCGGCGACGGTCACGCGCTCGATGCGCTGCAGGTCCTCATCGGGCGAGCGCAGGCCGTAGAGCGTCACGGCGTCGGACCAGATGGAAGCCAGCCCTTCGATGGAGTTGCGCTCGAAGCCCGCCTCACGCTCCTCCTGGATCTTGGCGGCCTGTACCAGATCGGCCGGCACGCCGTCGCGCGCGACCTTCGCGAGGATGTCCTGCGTTTCCTTCATGAGCGCCGCGTGGTCGGAACCGGCGGCAAACGCCACCGTGGCGAAAGCGAGCCCGGCGCGCGGTAGCGGATCGAGCGAGAAACCGGCGTCCAGGGCCTCGCCCTGCGCGACCAGGTCGTAGAGGGCGAAGCGCCGGCTGCTGAGCACGTCGGAGAGCACCTCCAGCGCCGGGAAGTCCGGGCTGCGAGCGCCGGGGGTGCGAACCGCGACCATCAGGAAGCCGTTGGGCTGATCGGTGGGGACCGAGAAGCTCGTGGCCGTGATCGGACGCAGCTCGACGGTGGGCCGCTCCGGCAGCGTCTTGCGCGGGATGTCCCCGAACAGCGCGCGAATCTTCGCCAGCGTGGGCTGCAACTCCAGGTCCCCGACGACGACGAATACCGCGTTGTTGGGTGCGTACCAGCGCGCGTGAAACTGCTGCAACATCTGCGCGGTGGTGTTATCGAAGGAAGGGCGCGTACCGAGGGCGTCGTGTGCGTAGGGCGTACCGGCGTACTCGTAGGCACGCAGCTTCGTGTACAGCACGTATTCCGGATCCGACATGTCGCGTGCCACCTCCTGTTCGATGGCGCCGCGCTCCTGGTCCCAGCCCTGAGCACTGTCGTCCACTCCGCGCATGCGCAACGCTTCGATATGCAGCGCCACGTCCAGATCGTCGGAGGGCACGGTGAACAGATACTGGGTGATGCTCTCACGCGTGTCGGCGTTGAAATCCCCGCCCATCACCGCCCCGATGTCGGCCAGCTGATCGGCCGTCAGACCGGGCGTGCCACGGAACATCATGTGTTCCTGGGCATGCGCCATGCCGGGAAAACCGGCGGGCGCTTCGTCGGAGCCGACCAGGTAGTTGACCGAGGTCGAGACGACGGGCGCGAGCGTGTTGCGCACCAGGATCACGCGCAGGCCGTTGGGCAGCGTCGCGCGCAGCACGCCCTGGGGGGAGGCAGCCGCGGCGGCCGCCAGCGGCCACGGCAGCACCGACAAAGTCGCGATCAGACAGACAGTCCAGCGCTTCATTGACGTCGCCCCTGATTGCTTGGAGAAACGGTGGATACGGCGGGCCACGAACTATGCCATACCTGCGCTGGCGCCGGGGAGGGCGCGTCCGTAGGCTTACGCCGCAATGTACGCATTGGCCATTCATGGCGGCGCCGGCCCCCTGCCCGTCGCCGACCCGGCTGGCGCCCGCGCGACGGCGCTGAGTGCGGGGCTGTCGGCGGCCCTGCGCGCCGGCGAGCGCGTCCTGCAGGCCGACGGCAGCGCGCTGGACGCCGTGCAGGCGGCGGTCACGGTGCTCGAGGACGACGCGCTGTTCAACGCGGGACGCGGAGCGGTGCTGACGCTCGACGCCACGGCGGAGCTCGATGCCTCCCTCATGGAGGGCACGACGCTGCGCGCGGGGGCGGTGGCGCTGGTCCGGCGGACGAAGAATCCGATTCGTCTGGCCCGCTATCTGCTGGAACACTCGCCGCACGTGTTTGTCGCCGGTGAGGCCGCCGACCGGCTCGCGGCCGTCGCCGGCAGCGAGCGCGTGGAGAACGATTACTTCATCACCCCGTACCGGCTCGAGCAGCTGCAGGCTTTCAGACGGTGCCGCGGCGCAGGCGGCATGGGTGAAACGACCGGCGTGAGCGAAGCGACCGGCGTGGGCGAAGCGACCGGCGTGGGTGACGCGCGCGGCATGGGTGACACCGGGGCCGAGGGCACGGTCGGCGCAGTGGCGCGTGATCGACACGGGCATCTCGCGGCCGCGACTTCCACGGGTGGCACGACCGGCAAAGTCCCGGGACGTATCGGTGATTCCCCGGTGATCGGCGCCGGTACCTACGCGGACGACCAGGCATGCGCGGTGTCGATGACCGGCCATGGCGAGTGGTTCCTGCGCACCGTGCAGGCTTACGACATCGCGGCGCGCGTGCGCTATGGGCGCGAGCCGCTGGCGCGCGCCGTCGCCGCGGCGTTCGAGCGGCTGACACACCTGCAGGCGCGCGGCGGGCTGATTGCCGTGGACACAGCGGGGACGATCGTCATGCCATACAACAGCGCGGGCATGCTGCGCGCGGCGGTGCGCGAGGGAGGCGAAGCGACGATCGAGGTGCGCTGATGGCTGCGCTGACGGCTGCGCCGGTGGGTACGCGGATGGCTACGCCGATGGGTGCACCGGTGAGTACGCTGATCAGTTGCGCGACCAGGGGAGCCTGTCCAGATCCACGTTGCCACCCGTGATCACGATTGCCACTCGCTGGCCGGCGAGCTGCAGCCGCTGCTCGAGCAGTGCGGCGTACGGGACGGAGCTCGAGGCTTCGACGATCGTGCGCAGATGCTTCCACAGCACCCGCATGGCGCTGACGATGCCCTCCTCGCTCACAGTGACGACGTCATCGACGTAGCGGCGCATCAGGCCGAGCGTGCGCTCGCTGACCGTGGCGCGCAGGCCATCGGCCACGGTGGTGCGAGGCGCCGGCACATCGCCTGCTGCGGGCACCGGGGCAATCGCAGGCACCGCGGGCACCGGGGCCGTCGCGGCCGTCCCCGGCGCGGCGTGAAAGCCGCGGCACGCATCATCTGCCGCCGCGGGCTCGACGGCGATCACCCGCACCTGCGGGCGCAGCGCCTTCACCGCCACGGCGATGCCGCTCGTGAGCCCGCCACCACCCACGGGACACAGGATGCAGTCGAGCTGCGGCAGGTCCTCGAGCAGCTCCAGCGCGACCGTGCCCTGCCCGGCGATGACGCGTGGATCATCGTACGGATGGATGAACGCGGCGCCGGTCTCGGCCACGAGGCGCGCAGCCTCGGCCTCGCGCGCCGCCAGCGTCGGCGCGCAGGGCACGATCTGCCCGCCGTAGGCCCGCACCGCCTCGATCTTGGCCGCGGACGTATCCTCGGGCATGACGATTCGCGCCCCTACCCCCCGCAGCCGGGCGGCGCGGGCCACGGCGGCGCCGTGGTTACCCGAGGAGTGCGTCACCACGCCGGCGCGCAGCTCGCCGTCCGAGAGAGCGAACACCGCATTGGTCGCACCGCGTACCTTGAAGGCGCCGACCGGCTGCAGGTTTTCGCACTTGAAGTACAGCTGCGCGCCATGTCGGGCGTCGAGCAGCTCGTCGGTCAGCAGCGGGGTACGCCGCACGCGCCCGGCGAGGCGCTCCTGCGCCGCGCGAATGTCCTCGATCGAGACGTCGGCCATTCAGGCCCGCTGCAGCTTCTCCGCGGCGTCGTCGTAGTTGGCGACCTTGGCGAGGAAGTTGTCGATGAAGTCCGCTCGGCGGTTACGGAAGTCGACGTAGTAGGCGTGTTCCCATACGTCGAGGACCAGGATGACCTTGCCCTCGCCGGTCGCGAGCGGTGAGCTGGCGTTGCCGCTCTTGATGACCTTGAGCTTGCCCTCGTTGCCGAGGACCAGCCACGCCCAGCCCGACCCGAACTGCGTGGCGGCCGCGTTCTTGAAGGTCTCCTTGAACTTGTCGACACTGCCGAAGTCGGCGACCAGGCGCTTCTCGAGCGAGCCGGGGATGCCGCCGCCCTGCGCCGACAGCGACTCCCAGAAGCGGCTGTGATTCCAGTGCTGACCGGCGTTGTTGAACACCGGCGTAAGCTCCGCATTGTTGTGCGACAGCCGGATGATCTCTTCGAGCGACTTGCCCTGCAGGGCAGGGTTCTTCTCCACGAGGCCATTCAGAGCGGTGACGTAGGCCTGGTGATGCTTGCCATGATGCAGCTCCAACGTCTCCTGGGACATGCCGCGGCCCGCCAGGGCGTTGGTGGAATAGGGCAGCGACGGTAATGCGAAGCTCATGGTCGACCTCCATCAGGGTAGCTGGGGGTATCAGGGAGTGCGGCAGCGACGTGCTTCGGCCCCGAGGCCGGCATCTTAGCGCATCTATCGGGCGCGGCGCGGAGCCCTGACAGGACGGACGGCGCTTCCCCCCTCGGGAGTGCCCCCCTCGGGAGTGGCGCCGCGACACCGCTCGCCATATCCTTCGGTATATATCGCGCGAGGCGCATCGGGGCCGTGATGTCAAAGGCAAAGGGCGGCGTGCTGGAGCTCGCCGGCAGCCTCGAGCTGTCGCGCAGAGGTCATCGCTACCTCGGCGGCAATCGCATCCGGCTGCTGGAGGCAATCGACCGGCTCGGATCGATCACGCAGGCGGCCAGGGATGTGAACCTCAGCTACAAGGCCGCGTGGGACGCCGTGGACGCGATGAACAACCTGGCGGAGCGGCCGCTGCTGATCCGCGCGTCCGGCGGCCCGGGCGGAGGCGGGAGCCGTCTGACCGAGCACGGTCGCGAGATCGTGCGGCTCTACCGGCTGCTGGAGTCCGGTTACCAGCGCCTGCTGACACACTTACAGGCACAGATGCACGACCTCGACAGCCTCAATGAGCTGCTCAGGAGCATCACCATGAAAACCAGCGCTCGCAATCAATATCGCGGTACCGTCACGTCGGTCGTCAAGGGTGCCGTCAACGCCGACGTCATTCTCGATCTCGGCGAGGGCCTTACGATCTTCGCCAACGTCACCAACGAGGCGGTGGAGGAGCTGCACCTCAAGCGCGGCCGTGAGGCGACCGCGCTGATCAAGGCCAGCCTGGTGCTGCTGTCACCCGACGTAGCCGTGCGCACGAGCGCCCGCAACCGACTGTGCGGCACCGTGACCGAGATCGTCCCCGGCAGCGTCAATTGCGAGGTGGTCCTGCAGCTGCCCGGGAACCGCCGTCTGGTGGCCATCGTGACCAGCGAGGCCCAGAAGGAGTTGCAGCTGGCCGCGGGAGCGGCCTGCTGCGCATTGATCAAGGCATCGCACGTGATCCTCGCGGTCAACGACTGAGGTGCCGCGGCCAGCGTCTGCTACAGGGCGACAATGATGCGAACGAATACCGGGCATAGATCCTCGCACAGACCCACCGCATGGCCGCGTATCGGATCCGCGGCGCGATGCTGCGCGCTGGCGCTGCTGCTGGCGCTGGGCGCGGCCGTGGCCGCGCCGCGCGCCATGGCCGCGCAACTGCATGTCGCGGTGGCGGCCAACTTCCTCGGTACGCTGCAGAAACTTGCGGAGCGCTACCGCCGGGTGAGCGGCGACACGCTGTCGCTGAGCAGCGGTTCGACGGGGCAGCTGTACGCGCAGATACGCCAGGGAGCTCCGTTTGACCTGTTCTTCTCCGCGGATACACAGCGACCGCAGCTGCTGGACTCGCAGGGACTGGCCGTGGCGGGCAGCCGCTTCACCTACGCCGTGGGCACGCTGGTGCTGTGGAGCCCGCGCCCCGGCGTGGTCGACCGGCGCGGCCAGATCATCCGGCGCGGAGCCTTTCATTTCATCGCCATGGCCAATCCGCGCAATGCCCCGTACGGGGCGGCGGCCCAGCAGGTCCTGACCGCGCTGGGACAGTGGGAGCCTCTCAACCAGGAAAAGAAACTCGTGATCGGCGCGGACATCACCCAGACCTGGCAATTCGCGGCCTCCGGCAACGCCGATATGGCATTCGTGGCGCTCTCACAGGTCACGGGTCCGGGCGGCCGCATCAGCGGGTCGTACTGGCTGCCCCCGCGATCCGACTATCAGCCGATCGCGCAGGATGCGCTGATCCTGGCGCGCACGACCCAGCCAGCGGCGGCCCAGGCGTTCGAGCACTGGCTACGGACCTCGAGCGCGGCGGCACAGATCATCCGCGAGGCCGGATACCGCCCGGGCGCACCTTAGCGGATGGGCGGCGATGACCTGATCGCGCTTGCGATCTCGGTGCGGCTGGCGGCCGTGACCACGGCGCTGCTGCTCCTGCTGTGCACTCCGCTGGCCTGGTGGCTCGGCACCGGCAGCTCGCGCTGGCGGGCACCGGTGAATGCCGTGGTCTCCCTGCCGCTGGTGCTACCGCCCACGGTGCTGGGGTTCTATCTGCTGGTATTTCTCGGCCCGCAGGGACCGCTCGGGCGGGCGCTGACGCTGGTGGGCGTCGCCTCTCCGGCGTTCAGCTTCACGGGCCTGGTGATCGGATCGATGATCTACTCACTGCCGTTTGTCGTGCAGCCGCTGCGCGATGCGTTCGAGGGGCTCGGAACCCGGGTGCTGGAGGTGGCCGCGACGCTGAGCGCCTCGCCGTGGGACCGCTTCGTCTCGGTGGTGCTGCCGCTGTCCTCGCGCGGCTTTCTGACGGCCGCGGTGCTCGCGTTCGCGCACACCCTCGGTGAGTTCGGCGTGGTGCTGATGATCGGCGGCAATATACCCGGACGTACGCAGACGGCCTCGATCGCGATCTTCAACCACGCGGAGACGCTCGAGTACGGCGCCGCCAACCGGCTGTCGGCCACGCTGGTGGTGATCGCGTTCCTGCTGCTGCTGACGGTGTATGCATCGACGCGGGGGCGCGGAGCGCGCGTGCAGCCATGGCGTTGGAACTGAGCCTGAGCCTGACGCGCGGCAGCTTCTCGCTGCAGGTGGACGGCCGCTGGCCGGCGCGCGGGGTCACGGCGCTGTTTGGTCGCTCGGGCACGGGCAAGACGACGCTGCTGCGCTGTATCGCGGGCCTCGAGCGGCTCCCGGCGCGCGTCGTGTTCAACGACACCGTCTGGCAGGACGCGACGCAGTTCGTGCCGGCGCATCGTCGCTCGATCGGCTACGTCTTCCAGGAGCCGAGCCTGTTCCCCCATTACGACGTGCGCGGCAATCTGGAATACGGGCTGCGGCGGCGAGCGCCCGAGGCACGGCGCGTTTCGCTCGACGAAGCCGTGAGCCTGCTGGGTCTGGAGACGCTGCTCTCGCACCGCCCGCCGCAGCTATCCGGCGGCCAACGACAGCGCGTAGCGATCGCTCGCGCGCTGCTCGCGAGTCCGCGGCTGCTGCTGATGGACGAGCCGCTCTCGAGCCTCGACGAAATCAGCAAGGACGAGATCCTGCCGCGCCTGGAACGGCTGCGCGATGCACTCGACATTCCGATCCTGTACGTCAGTCACGCACTCGGCGAGGTGATGCGGCTCGCGGACGAGCTGGTGCTGCTGGAGGCGGGGCGCGTGCGCGCGGCCGGCCCGCTGCAGTCACTGCTGACGCGCGCCGACCTGCCGCTGGGCGGCTTCGACCAGGCGGGCAGCGTGCTCGAGGGGGCGGTCGCCGAGCACGACCCGCAGTACCACCTCAGCTACGTGCTGGTGTCGGGAGGCCGGCTCGCGCTCTCGTTGCAGGCCCTGCCGCCGGGGCATCGCGTGCGCGTGCGCATCGACGCGCGCGACGTGAGCCTGGCGCTGCAACCGTCGCAGCAAAGCAGCATCAGCAACGTTCTGCCGGGCACGGTACTCGACCTGCGCACCGAGGTCGACCCGGCGCAGATGCTCGTGCGGGTAAAGGTTGGCGCAGATGTGCTGCTCGCGCGCGTCACCCGGCGCTCGGCGGTGCAGCTCGGCATCACGGAAGGCATGGGGGTGTACGTTCAGATCAAGAGCGTGGCGCTGATGGACAAATAGATTCATCATCAGCGGGTCGGCTCGAATCAGATTCTCCGCAAGTCAGGCCAGGGAGGCAGTCATGAGCGAGCACAGGGGTACGTGTTTCTGTGGTGCGGTCGGATTTTCCGTCAGCGGTGAGCCGGTGGCGATGGGTTACTGCCACTGTGAGTCGTGTCGTCACTGGTCCGCCGGACCGGTCAATGCCTTCACGCTGTGGCAACCCGACGCGCTGCGAATCACCGCCGGCGCGGACCTGATCGGAACCTATCACAAGACGGCGAACAGCTTTCGCAAGTGGTGCCGCAGCTGCGGCGGGCACCTGTTCACGGATCATCCACCGATGGGACTGGTGGATGTTTACGCGGCCATGCTCCCGACGCTGGACTTCCGGCCGTCGGTACACGTCTCTTACGGGGAGAAGGTGCTGTCCATCAAGGATGGGCTGCCGAAATTACGCGACTTCCCGAAGGAGATGGGAGGATCGGGGATCGTCGTGGCGGAATAGTGCTGCACGCCGGCGCAGGGAGCCTTTATAAAGATTCATCAACTTTTCCAATGATTGATCAAGGATGCCTCGAGAAGCATCGACATGCCCCAAAACGGGTCAATTGATCGGGCTGTGAACTTGAAAGTGAAACATCCGATCGGCTAGGGTGGTCACAAACAACTAACGGACATGATGTCCCTCGCGCAGAAGGATGGCCGGGGGATTGCATGAGTGTCTCCCGTGACGAAGCAATGTCGCGCCCGGCTGATGCGTGGGCCCGTGTTGACCTGCTGCGCTCTGCCCCGATATGCCGAGCCTTGAGGATCTCTCGCGATTGCTGCAGACCTTGTATTCGGCGCCCGCCGAGCAGCCACTTTGGGAGCGGTTTCTCACGGAGCTCGTCGACGTGCTCGGCATCCCTTCGGCGGGTATCCTCTATCAGGATCTGCGGAATGCACGCCACGGCTATAGCATCTCGGTCGGCGTCGATCCGGCGCTGACGGCCGACTACGCACAGTACTACGGCAGGTTCGACCCCTTCCTCCCGCGCTTTCTGACCAAGCCCGAAGGCGCGATCGCCCCGGGCGAGGAGCTCTGTCCCACGGCGAACCTGTTGCGCACCGAGTTCTATGAAGACTTGATGGTCAAGTTCGACACGGCCCTGCTCGGCGCAGTGGCCACCGTCAAGCAGCCGGATCTCATCGAGCACATCAGTCTGTACCGAAGCTGCAAGGGCGACCCGCCCCCGGACAACTCTTTGGAGTTCTTCCGTCTGCTCGTGCCGCACCTGCGTGCCGCGCTGCGTACACGACAGGAGCTGCGTAGCCTGACGGCACAGCTCAGCAATCATCAGGCGGCGCTGCAGGCCCTGTCTGTGGGCATCGTTCTCTTGGACGTGGCCGGCAGGAGCGTATTCGTCAATCGGGCGGCCGAAGCGATCCTGGGCGGCGCGGACGGCCTGCGCCTGCGGGGCGGTCGATTCGCCGCGCCGTGCGCCGCCGAGCTCAGTCGTTTGCAGGGGCTCATCAGCGCGGCGATCCAGACGGGCCGCGGCCGCGCGGTCGACGGCGGCGGCAGCTGCCTGATCTCCCGCCGACACGGTGGACCGCTGCGGCTGTCAATTCAGCCGCTGCCTGCACCCGGCGCCTTGAGCGAGGCGGGTGAGGCACGCCGCGCGGCGGCTCTGGTATTGCTGCGTGTCGCGAGTTGCCCGTCGCCGCCATCCGAGGCGCTGCTGCGCGCCTGCTATGGCCTCAGTCCCGCCGAGGCCCGTCTGGCATTGCAGCTGTATGCGGGGCATCCCCTGGCCGCGACCGCCCAGATTAATGAGGTGTCTATCGGCACCGTCCGCATGCAGCTCAAGGCGGTATTTCGCAAGACCGGCGCCGGACGGCAAATCGAGCTGCAGCGCCTGCTGCATGCCCTGAGCGGAGAGTAAGGCCCCCATCACCCTCGACGGGCGGCAGGCTCGAGCACAAATGGCCCGGCGTCTCCCGTTTGGGAGATGCGCCTTCCCCCCGATCAGCGTCAGCCTCGTCGGCCATGAGAGCTGGCGACGAGCAGTGTCGAGGCGCGGTCAGATGGGGGCGGTGACTACCGCGGCGCGCGCACAGCGCGCAGAGGCGGCGTTGGACGCCATGGCAGCCGCTGCGCTCATCGTCCGCGGCACGGGTCGGCTCGTGCATTGGAACCGCGCCGCAGGCGTACTGCTGGATCATCAGGACGGCCTTTTGGTGCGCCAGGGGCGTCTGTGCGCCGCGGATCCATACGTCCACTGGAAACTCCGGGGGCTGATGGCCTCGGCAGCAGCGGCGCGTCACGGAACCCATGCCAGCGCCGGCGGCGTCCTCGGCGTCCCACGGCGGACCGGTAAGTACCTGCTGCAGTTGGTAGTGCTGCCCCTCAGTGGCGAAGGCGGCCGCCGCGCGGCACAGGCTCTGGTACTGGTCGGAGACCCCAAGCACACGGGGCAAGTGCCGGCACACGCTCTGACGGCCCTGTACGGCCTGACCGCCGCGGAAGCGCAGATTGCCAACGCCCTGCTGCAAGGCCAATCCATCGCCCAGATCGCCGGCGAACGTGGCGTTACCCCGGGTACTCTGCGCGGCCAGATCAAGTCCGTCTTTCGCAAGACAAGGACGCGCCGGCAGAGCGAGCTGGTCAGGGTGTTACTGTCAGTGCCGGGTCACATGGCGCAAGCAGAGTAAGCCCGCGCATATCCCATTTGGGAGATGCGCTGCCTGGAGCCGGTGCTGCAGAGTTCCGCGCAAGCGGTACCCTGGATACGAACAGCCAGAGAGCGGCCGCGCGATCTCGCCGTAAAAAGAACACAGGGAGTCTGCGTATGATTCGCATGCGAACCACTGGGCTCGCTCTCGCCGCGATGCTGTCATCGATTCTCGCCGCCTGCTCGAGCAGTCCCAATAACAGCAGCGCCGGCAGCAGTACCTCAACACCTTCCGGCACGGTTTCCGGTGCCGCATCCAAGGGGTTGCTGCTGAATGCGCCCGTAGCGTTTTACGCAGTTTCGAACGGCACGGTCGGCACGACCGCGATCGGCACCACCACCACCAGCAGTACGAACGGCACCTTCTCCAGTACCGTATCGAGCAGCGGGCCTGTGGTCGTGACGGTCACCGTCAACAGCTCGACGCAGATGCTCGATGAGCTGTCCGGCACGGCGATCGCCGCCCCGTCGGGGTTGGTACTGCACGCGGTCTTCGATAGCCTCACCGACCTGCAGCCGATTGCCGTCACGCCGCTGACGGAGATGGCTTACCAGACCGCGCTGGCGGCCTCGGGCGGCCTGACGACCACCAATATCGATACCGCCAACAACGACGTCAGCACCCTGTTCCTCGGCGGCGCATCCGCGCTCTACACGCAGCCGATCGCTCTGTCGAGCTACGCGACTGCGACGGCGGCCGAGCAGGCGCTGGAGAAGCTGCTGACGGCGCTGGACATCGCCGCCGACAGCGGCCTGGCGGTCAACGCCAGCGGCCAAGCCTGCACGGGTACCTACGCGCAGGAACTGGTGTGCATGGTCAGCGGCCTGCCGAGCCTGCTGACGATCAGCAGCTCGGGAGTCAGCCCGACGGCCAACGCTGGTTACCTCACCGTGGCCTACACCGATCTCGATGACGATGCGTCGGTCACCGTGAACGGCGGCGAGTCGCCCTCGGCGCTCGGGCTCGATGTGGCAACCACGGCCGAGACCTCGTTCGTGAGCGCCTACCAGCAGCAGAATCTGCCCCTGCCGGGTTTCTCCTCGAGTGGGGATCCGCTGACCAATACAAAGGACCTGATCGCCAACATCCGCACCAATATCATCGATCAGAGCGCCACCCAGACCTTCGGCTATGCGCCCACGCTGACGGCGCTCGACAGCGACCTGGAGCAGAACGTCGAGCCCGCGGTGCTCGACACCAGCTCGCTGGTGGGCACGGCGTATCTGGCCGCAGAGCTGCTGCAGTACTCCCTGGGCAGCGCCGGATACGGCACGCCGTCCTCTCTGCTGGGCAATCCCTACGGAGTGGCCGCGGACGCCGCGGGCAACCTGTACCTGGCCAATCTTGGCAACGACACGGTGATCGAGGTCAGCACCTCCGGGGCCGTCAGCCTGCTGGCGGGACAGGCCAACGTCGCGGGAGAAACCAACGAAACTACCGGCACGCCCACGAGCGCCACATTCGACCTCGCCACCGGAATCGCGGTGGATTCATCGGACGACGTCTTCGTGGGCGATCTAGGGGCCGTCCGGGAGATTTCGGGCGGAAACGTGACAACTCTGGCAGGAGCCGGAACGGCCGGCCTCGGAACCAACAACGGGACCGGCACCAGCGCCGAATTCGTCCTGCCTCTCGGGATGACCTTGGACTCCAGTGGAAACCTCTATGTGGTGGATGAGGGGGGGGCCGGCGGCACGGCGATCCGCGAGGTGACGCAGGCAGGCGTCGTTTCGACGATCGTGCGCAGTACCGCGCTCGACGGCGCCGATGGCATTGCTCTATACGGCGGCGATTTCTATGTAACCAACTCCACGTCCGATATCATCCAAGAGATCATCCCGGGTAGCACTCCCACTATCACTACTATTGCCGGACAGTCCGGGGTTGCCGGCGATGCCAACGGCACCGGCACGGCCGCGACCTTCAACGCTCCGATCGGCATCACGGTCGATGCCAGCGGCAACCTGTACGTCGGAGATAGCGGGAATGCCGCGGTCCGCGAGATCACGCCCGCGGGGGTGGTCACCACGGTAGCGCAGACCTCGACCAAGGGCGCCATCGGCGGATTCGTTCCGAACCTGCTCGGCGGCGTCGGCATTGCGCTAACGGGAGGCAATCTCTATGTCACCAACGCCCGCCTCAACAGCGTCGAGGAGGTTTCCGACGGGGTCGTCAGCCCCCTCGTCCACGGTACCACCAACTACCAAGGCCATTGCGGCTATGACCCGACGACCCTGGGCACCGGCACGGACTCGGTGTTGTGCCACTACGGCCACGGGCAGAATGAGGAGGAGTTGACGCTGACGCAGACCGGGACGGGAACCTACACCCTGGAGACGCAGCCGCTGGTATCCAACCCGAATGGCTGCACCGGCGGCAATGCCGTGATCGCGTGCCCGCTGACACCGGGTGCGGAGACACCGCTGCAGTCGCAGTTCACATCGACCACCAGCGGCACCGGGGCGAGCGCGAGCCTCGACGGACCGTACTACGTCACCTCGGCCGGGGGTCAGGTGACCGGGGACCTGAGCATCGCCGAGTCCTCGAACTGGAACGAGGCGACCGGCAGCGGCACCCTCACCCTCAGCGGCAGCCTGTCCGGCGGCAGCGGCGGCGTGTCGCTGACGAATGCCACGATCGGCAGCGACACGGCCCTCACGGTCGAGAACCTGTTCTCGGGGAGCCTGTCGTTGAAGACGCTGCTGGCGGCGAAGGCCCCGGTCGAGACCATCACGGGCACGGTGGATCTGCAGCAGCTGACGACCGATGCATTCTCGTATGCCGCGGACGTTTCACTGGGTACCCCGGTGTTCGATGCCTCCGGCCTGGTCGCGGTGCCGGAGAGCGTCAGCTTTACGGGATCGATCGACCAGGTGGCTACCAGCGGCACTTCGCCCCTGTTCAACGGGACCGTCGGCGTCAATGTCACGGGTTTCTCATCGTATAACGCCACCCAAGCCATCAGCGCGACCAATAACTTCACCCTCCAGGCGCAGGTCAGCGGCACGCTGGACCTCACCGACAATCGCGTGCTGACCGTCACAGCGGAGGCGAACGCGAGCCAGATCACGCCGACGCCCGCGCAGCCGGACTCGATAACCGTCACGTACAGTTATGCGACGCCGTCGGGCACGGCGCAGCTGAACGCCAGCGGACAGTACGATGCGACCAACGGCCTCAGCGGCACCATCACCAACAATGCCGGCGTGGTCATCGCGGTGAGCAAGCCGATCGGTGGGACGCTCGCCGGCACGATCACGGCGAGCGGCACGGAGACCGCGACCATCAACGGCGACTTTGTCTACTTCAGCGACGACACCAGCCAGTCGCTCTTCTAAATTCCAAACTGCCCAAGCTGCAGGATGCGCAGCACGCTGCTCCTGCTCGTGGGGCTTGCCATTCTGGCAAGCCCCACGGTAGGCAGCGCGCTGGATCTGACCGTCGGCTCGGGAATCGTCGAGGACTGCCCCACGTCGGGAACCTCGGTGCGATTCGACGGCGGAGCGGTGGCCTACGCCGAGCCGATGCCGGTGCTGGCACTGACCAGCTACGGCGCCGGGCATTACGCTCCCAGCCCCGGCAACAACATCGGCGTGGGCATTGGCTACGGCGACATCGCGGGCAGCGCGTACGGCATCTGCATCGCGCTTTTCGACCGCGTCGAGTACTACGCAGAGGCCTCCAAGGACCTGCTCGATATCCTCGTCGGCAATCATTTCGGCCACACCTTCGACAGCGGTCGAGTCTACCGGGCGAGCATGGACGAGCAATCGTTGCGCGCCGACGGAGCACGCCTGGAGAAGACCATTGCCCTGAGCTTCGGCGCCCACTGGTCGGCGAAGCTCGGGCTGGCGGCCTCCTACCTGCACGGCACGCAGGGGGACGAGCAATCGCTCGAGGGCCAGGTGACCGCCACCTCCTCGGATTACGCCGTCGGCGCGGCCACCTGGGTGAGGACTCAGACCGACATCGACCGCAACACCTTCAACCCCTTCGTGGCTCCCGGTACTCCCCGCGGCGAAGGCTTCTCGACCGATATCGAGCTGGTGGTGGCTGCCCCGGGCGGGACCTCATTGACGGCACAGGCGATGGACGCCCTTGGTCGGATCTACTGGAGCGAAGTGCCGCATTCAGTGCGGACACTGCAGAATACCTACATCGTCTACAACGCCAATCTGGATCGCGACGCATTCATCACCGGCATCGACAGTCGCGTGAGCTTCGTGCAGGACATCCCCACGAAGCTGCGCTTCGCGGCGAGTGTGCCCATCGACGGTGGGTGGCGGGCGGATCTGGAGGACGACGAAGTCAACGGCTTTCATTTCCCCTCATTCGGGCCGAGCGTCGGGGATCAAAAGCTCGGCGCCCTGCTGCACTACGACATCCGCACGGGAGCCGTGGAGCTGGGCGGTCATCTCTCCTGGCTCGCCGTCTCGCTCGCGAGCAACCGCTTCAATCTCGATAGAGCCTCGGCGTTGGAGGCCTCGCTGCATGTGTCGCGTGCGTGGTGAGCAGCTCAGAGCTGACTCAAGCGTGAGACCAGCTCTACCTGCCGGCTCACGCCCACCTTGGCCAGGATCGTCTTGGTCTGCGCCCGCACGGTCCCGATCGTAACCCCGCGATTCGCCGCGATGGACTCCGCCGTCCTGCCGGCGGCCAGCTGCCTGGCGATATCGCTCTCCGCGACAGTGAGGCCATAGATTGTCTGCAATATGGCAGTCGTGCGCTCGTCGGTCGTTTTCGGCCCGCGGGCCACGACGAGTACGCGCGGTGTGAAATTGAAAAACTCGAAGGTTCTGTATCGGGAAGGCAGCGAAATCACATCGAGCACCAGGGGGGCAGCGTCCGCCCTCTGGCCGTGCACGACGACCGGCTGCAGCACGGGTGCTCCCGCGCCAGCGTTCCCCAGCGCCGCCGCTCCGACGGCGTTCGCCAGCAGGTGGGATTGCTCCAAGCGCGAAGTCTGAAGTCGTCCGTTTTTCAGCTGCAGCCCCCGATCCGCTTCGAGCAGGGCCTCGGCTGACTGTGTCAGCGCTCTTACCCGCTGAGTACGGTCGCATAGGAACGCGGCGATCGACAATTTTTCCAATGTCCCGGCCAGTAGCGCCGTGCCTTGGCCTTCAAGAGCCAGATGCGCCCGCACCGAAGCGCGGACGTGCGGAGCGATGGCGGCGAAGATCCTGCGCTGCTCGCTGCTGATATGCCCCTCCCGCTCGGATCGACAGACGCACAAGGCGATCAGATTCCCCTGGGCGCGCTCCAGGGTCGTGAGGCAGATGTACGGAATATCCCACGGGCGCGCGAACTCCTGGTAGTGAGGATTGCGTCGGTAGTCCTCTGGAGCAATGAAATCGACCTCGGCCAGTACCTGGAGGATGGGCGCTTCATTGACGATCTTCGCCCGTGGGTTGACCCTGGGGTCGCCGCCACCGACCTCGTTGAATACCTTGAGACAGTCCGGATCGATGTTGGTCATGAGATTAACCGGTACGCCCGTATCAGCGCTGAGTCCAATGAGCTGAGCGGATCGCGAACCCGTCGCGGCGGCGAGATTCTCGAGCGCGGGGTACCAGCTCTGACCGTCAATCGCGGCCGCGCTGAAGGCCTCCACCAGCGAGAGCCATTGATCGTGATTTTCCAGCATATCCCTGGCCAGCAGTGCGTTCGATACAGGGAGTACCACCCTGTTTGTTTGCTTGCACCGTATCTGATCGGCCGCGTCACTTTCAACTGACAGGGCTGCTGTCGGCACGACCAGGGAAATCGATTAAGAGCTGCTTAACAGCACATCGGAGCGCTTGCACGCAGGCATGGGCCGTGGTAAGCACGGCCAACCCGCCCACCGGGCGCCCACCGGGCGCTGCGGCATCCGCCGGGCGAGATCGGCGTACCGCGGCTCAGGAGGCGTGGTGCCGCGCCGGCGGCGCCAGCTTGGCCAGACGGGTTTCCAGTGTTCGCACGTAGCGCTGTACCAGCGAGCCGCGATGCCCGAAGGACGGCGCCGGCTGCGGGGCACCCAGCATGGCGCGTATCCGCAGCGTCGCAGGATCGAACACGACGAGCAGGGAGCCTCCCCGCCCCGTCAGCGGCATGGCATTCAGCTGGGCGGCGTTCAGTCCGAGAGCGCGCATGCGCTGCTCGAGTGTGTGCTTTTGCGACCTCGAGAAGTAGGCAACGTCATCGACCTTCTTCAACTGCTTGCGCAGTGCCGGCAGGCCCTGCTCCCACGGCTTGAAGTAGCGCGGCATCGAGACGACGTCGTCGCCGCCCTTGAGCACCGACATGACGATCTTCCCGGCCTCCTTGGGATCGGCCGGCAGCGGTGCCCAGATCCAGCGCGGCAGACTGTACCAGTGTGGCCGCAGCGCCACGTGCTGCGCGCGAGCGACGGCGCGCTCGTGTGCATCGATGTCGTAGGCCTGCACGAGCTGCAACACGCCCTCCGAGAAAGCGTAATACAGCGGCCGTCCGTTCCACAGCGAGCCGGCTCCGTAGATGAGCGCCGCGAGCTGCACCGTGGCGATGATGCCGATGTCGCGCGCGAGCTCCCGGCGCGGCTTGGTCGGGTGCGCCACGATGAAGGTGAACAGCGGCCCGAGCGTCAGGTCGACGCAGACCAATACGACGACCACGCTCGAGGCGCCCACGACATACCAGCCCGGCCAGCGGTACCAGCCGAGGTACAGCGTGCCGAGTACCACCGTCAGCACCGTGGCGCTGGCGAGCAGATGCAGTCCGAACGCCGTGAGTCGAAATTTCATACCGAATCCATGCTCCACAATTGTGGTCGGGCTGCCGGCCCTCAGGATCCGACATTGTTCATAAACGTTCCGGCAACTGAAGGTCGCGGCGCGAGCGGCGCGCGAAACTGTTAACGACATCACAGTTGAGGCTATGATGCCGCGGGTCGCGCGGCAGAAGGAAGGACGCGGGCATGCAGTCCGATGGCACGGTGGTGTTCCTGCTCGACGTGGACAACACGCTGCTCGACAACGATCGCGTGCAGGACGATCTGCGCGAGCATCTGGCGGCGGAGTTCGGCACGGCGAGCCGCGACCGCTACTGGCAGTGCTTCGAGGAGCTGCGCAGCGAGCTGGGCTACGCCGACTATCTGGGTGCCCTGCAGCGCTACCGCATGGCGGAGCTGCTCGAGGACGGGGCCAACGACCCGCGGCTGCTGCAGATGTCCTCGTATCTGGTGGATTATCCGTTCGCCAGGCGGCTCTATCCGGACGCCCTCGGCGTGATCGCGCACCTGTCGCGCTTCGGCCGGACCGTGATCCTTTCGGACGGCGACGTGGTGTTTCAGCCGCTGAAGGTGCAACGCTCCGGGCTGTGGAGCGCCGTGAAAGGGCATGTGCTGATCTACGTTCACAAGGAGCGCATGCTCGCGGACGTACAACGTCGCTATCCGGCCGAACGCTATGTGCTGGTGGACGACAAGCTGCGCATCCTCGCGGCGATGAAGGCGCTGCTGGGGGCGCGGCTGATGACCGTGTTTCCGCGCCAGGGCCACTATGCGCTCGATCCGCACAACCTCGCGGCGTACCCGCCCGCGGACCTGACGGTCGGACGCATCGGGGAGCTGCTGGATCACGATTTCTCCGCGAGCTTCGCGGGTGACGGTGACGCATGAACGAGAACACGAGCGGCAGCGGGGGCGGCAGTGCCGGCGGAGCCGGAGGTGCCAGCAGTGCCGGCGGCGCCGTGCAGGCGGCACCGCGGATACATCCGCTGGCCGGACAGCCGGCGGGCCCGCAGGCGCTGGTGGATCTGACGCGGCTGATCACCGCGTACTACTCGCTGGTGCCCGACGCGGCGCTGCCCGCGCAGCGTGTGGCGTTCGGCACCTCCGGGCACCGCGGCTCGGCGTTCAGGAGCACCTTCAACGAGTGGCACGTGCTCGCGATCAGCCAGGCGATCTGCGACTACCGCGCGCGCCAGGGCATCACCGGCCCGCTGTTCCTCGGCATGGACACGCATGCGCTGTCGGTGCCCGCGTGTGCCAGCGCGCTGGAAGTGCTGGCGGCCAACGGCGTGCACGTGATGCTGGCCGAGGGCGATGAGTACACCCCGACGCCGGTGATCTCGCACGCGATACTGACCTACAACCGCGCTCGCGACAGCGGTTTTGCGGACGGCATCGTGATCACGCCCTCGCACAATCCACCCGACAACGGCGGCTTCAAGTACAACCCCACCCATGGCGGGCCTGCCGACACCGACGTCACGAAGTGGATCGAGGATCGCGCCAACAGCTACCTGGCCGGTGGCCTGGCCGCCGTGAAGCGCGTGCCCTACGAGCGGGCCCTGCAGGCCCCGACCACGCACCGGCACGACTACCTGAACGCCTACGTCGCCGATCTGGCGGCGGTCATCGACATGGACTCGATCCGGACCGCGCGGCTGCACATGGGCGTGGACCCGCTCGGCGGCGCGGGCACTCACTACTGGGGGCACATCGCGCAGCGTTACGGGCTCGATCTGACGGTGGTCAACGAGACGATCGATGCCACTTTTAGCTTCATGACGCTCGATTGGGATGGGCAGATCCGCATGGACCCCTCCTCTCCCTATGCGATGCAGCGGCTGCTGGGGCTCAAGGATCGATTCGACATCGCCTTTGCCTGCGACACCGACCACGACCGGCACGGCATCGTGACGCGCAGCGCAGGGCTGGTCGCACCGAATCATTACCTGTCGGTGTGCATCGACTACCTGTTCGCCCAGCGAGCGCAGTGGAGCGCCGCCGCCGCCGTCGGCAAGACGGTCGTCAGCACGCAGATGATCGATCGGGTAACCGCGCGGCTCGGGCGGCGGCTGTACGAGGTCCCGGTGGGATTCAAGTGGTTCGTGTCAGGTCTGCTCGACGGCTCGCTGGGCTTCGGCGGCGAAGAAAGCGCGGGCGCGGCGTTCCTGCGGCGCGATGGCCGCACGTGGGTCACCGACAAGGACGGCTTCATCCCGGCGCTCCTGTCGGCGGAGATCACGGCGCGCCTGGGCCACGATCCCGGCGAGCATTACGCCAGGCTCAGCGCCGAGCTGGGCAGGGCGCTCTCCGACCGGCGCGACGCACCGGCAAGCGCTGAACAGAAGCGCGTGCTGGCGGCACTGTCGCCGCAGCAGGTGCGCTCCGCATCGCTCGCGGGAGAAAAAATCCTCCAGGTGCTCACGCGCGCCCCCGGCAACGACGCGCCCATCGGTGGACTGAAAGTCGTCGCACAGAGCGGCTGGTTCGCCGCGCGGCCCTCGGGCACGGAGGATATCTACAAGATCTATGCGGAGAGCTTCCGCGACGAAGCGCATCTCGCACAACTGTTCGAGGAGGCGCAGGGAATCGTCAGCGCGGCGCTGCGGTAAGCGGGCCGAGGGCGCATCGGGCCCGGCGAGAGCGCCCCTTCGTCAAGCGGAGCTGTCCTCGTCGCGCCAATGCTGTTCGGCACGCGCCTGTAACTGACGCTGCGAGTAGGTGTGGCGCCTGGTGGCGATCCACCAGACGTTGTCGTTGGAATCGGTGACCGCAGCGACGCGATCGCCGTAGAACACGTCGGTCGGCGCCTCGTAGGAGTTGGCGCCGCTTTTCATCGCACGACGATAGGTCTCGTCCACGTCCGCGACATAGACATAGAAGGTGCCCGGACGCGGTTCGGCGTGGTACGGCATGGGCGCATCGACCTGCGGGGCGCCGACCAGCAGCAGCGTATCGCCGATGCGCACTTCGATATGCTGGATGCGGCCATCGGCCTGAGTGATCTCCTCGGTCGTCACGGCGTCGAAGGTGCTGCGGAGAAATTCGACCAGCCCCGGCACGTTTCTGACGGTGAGGTAGGGATTGACTGCGTGATAGCCGCGTGGGATCGCCGTGGTTGATTCGCTCATGCAGGCCTCCTGAAGCCTTTGCCTCTCTCATGCACCGGCGCGCCTAGCATACTAGGCCCTGTGCAGGTACGAACGCAGCCAGCGCAACTGTAGGACGACAGGCCGCGATCCATGCGCGGCGGGCACGTCGCTTCAGACGGCCAGCATCCGCCGCAGAAACGCTGCGATCGCGACGATCTCCTCGTCGCACACCGCGTGGGCCATCGGGTAGCTGTGCCACTCGACCACGTGGCCCGCGGCCTCGAGTGTGGCGCGCGTCTCCCGGCCGAAGGCCGGATCGACGACGGAATCGTACGCGCCGTGCGCCAGGAAGATCGCGGTGGCGGAGTTGGCGGAGTGCCGCTCGGAGGCAAAGCGCCCGGCCAGCGGCAGGTAGCATGACAGCGCAATCAGGCCCGCGAGCCGTTCGGGGTAACGTGTGCCGGTGAACAGCGCCAGCGCGCCGCCCTGCGAGAAACCGGCGAGCACGATGCGGTCCGTGGGAATGCCACGCTCGTTCTCGCGACGGATGAGCGCGCGTACAGCGGCATCCGCGGCATGCAGCCCGGCCTCATCCTGCGCGCCGTGGCGCTCGAGGCTCGCGATGTCGTACCAGGCGCGCATGGGCATGCTGCCGTTGAGCGTGACGGGGCGCACCGGGGCATGTGGCAGGATGAAGCGCACGCCGCCGTCGAGGCGTGGCGCAATCTCGGGCACGATCGGCTCGAAGTCGTGTCCGTCCGCTCCGAGGCCGTGCAGCCAGATGACCGCAGCCCCCGGGTGTGGACCGGTCTCGATCTGCACGGCATCGAGCAACTGGGCGCTCATCTCATCTGCCGCACGTCATCTCTCGCACGTCGCACGTCATCTCCCGCCGGTTCGCGCTTTCACGGTGACGCATCCTGCCCGCGCGCCTGCATACAATGCAAGGCATGTCCCCCGCCGCGCTCGCCCGCTTCCTGCGCCTGCTGTGCGTCCGATGCACGGCCGATGTGTTCAATCCGTGGACCGACCGGGACCCCGGCTGCGACGGCACGCTCAACGGCCCCGAGATACGGCGCGAACGATTGCGCGCGCACCTGTCCGTCAGCCCCGCGCTGATCCTGATCGGCGAGGCCTCCGGCTATCAGGGCTGCCACGTCAGTGGCATTCCATTCACGAGCGAGCGCCTGCTGATGGCCTACGAGGTGCCGCGCGTGAGCTGCGGCGGGCAGCGCCTGTCGACGCGCCACGTTCCCTGGAGCGAGCCCTCCGCGACGGTGGTGTGGGGAGCGCTGCATGCCCTTGGCATCGCGGCCACGACGATTCTATGGAATGCCTTTCCCTGGCATCCGCATCGCGCGGGTGACCTGCAGTCCAACCGCACGCCGACGCGGGCCGAGCGCGCCCAGGGACTCGCGGCACTCGCAGCGCTGCTGCGGGCCTCGCCCGAAGCGCGCGTGCTCGCCGTGGGACGGCACGCGCAGCTGGCCCTGGAGCAGCTGGCACTCGAGGAGGTCGGCAGCGGCGCGAGGCACAGCGGCGCGAGGCACCGTGTCGCGAAGCGCAGCGTCGCGGAGCGCATCAACGTCGGCGCACGGGTCACGGTGCTGCGCCATCCTTCCATGGGCGGGGCCCGGCTCTTCTGCGAGGGCCTGCGTGACGCAGTGCGCGATGAGCGCGGCGGGCGCGGCTCCGTGGGGACGCGCAGTACCGGCGACGCTGCTATGCGCCGCGGGGACCGTCCGATAACGCGACCGACAGCTCCAGGACCTCGTGGCCGTCCTCGCGGCCGACATTGACCTGCACGGCGGACGGATCGACGTTGACGTATCGGCGGATGACCTCGAGCAGCTCACGGCGCAGCAGCGGCAGATAGTCGGGGGTGCCGCGGGCACTGCGCTCCTGCGCGACGATGATGCGCAGGCGCTCCTTGGCGAGACTCGCGGAGCTCGGTGCGCGACGAAACAGCTGCAGCAGGCCCATGTCAGCGCCCGAACAGGCGGGCAAGGAAACCCTTCTTCGGCTCTTCGATAAAACGAAACGGCACCGTCTGTCCCATGAGCCGCGCCACCGCGTCGTCGTACGCGCGCGCCGCGTCACTCTCCGCGTTCAGTATCACGGGCACGCCGGCGTTGGACGCCTGCAGCACGTCGGGCGACTCGGGCACGACGCCGACCACGTCCAGGCCGAGAATCTCCTTGACGTCCTGAATACTCATCATCTCTCCGCTCGCGACACGCCGCGGACTGTAGCGCGTGAGCAGCAGGTGCTCCCTGACCCCGCCGTTGCCCTGTTGCGCGCGCAGTGTCTTGCTGGCGAGCAGCCCGAGGATGCGATCCGAGTCGCGCACCGATGACACTTCGGGATTCACGACGACGACCGCGCGATCGGCGAAATACATCGCCAGATGCGCGCCCTTCTCGATACCGGCCGGCGAATCGCAGATGATGTAATCGAAGCCGTCGGTGGTCAGCTCCTCGAGCACCCGCTTGACGCCGTCTTCCGTGAGTGCGTCCTTGTCGCGCGTCTGCGAGGCAGCCAGCACATAGAGCGTCTCGATGCGCTTGTCCTTGATGAGCGCCTGCTTGAGCTGGCAGTCGCCCTGGATGACATTGACGAAGTCGTACACCACGCGCCGCTCGCAACCCATGATCAGATCGAGGTTGCGCAGGCCGATGTCGAAGTCGATCACGGCGACCCGCTTACCCTGCTGGGCGATGCCACAGGCCAGGCTCGCCGAGGTGGTCGTCTTGCCCACGCCCCCCTTGCCGGAGGTCACGACGATGGTCTCAGCCAAAGCTGGGTTCTCCCTGTATTGGTTTTTACGTCAGCCGATTCGGGCAAAGCGCAGTTCCTCGCCGGCCAGCCAGGCCTGCACGGGCGCGCCTGCCAACTCCGGGGGAATGGTTTCGAACACACGGAAGATGCCGGCGATCGACACCAGCTCGGCGTAGAACTGCTGGCAGAACACGCGCGCGCTGAGCTCGCCGTGGGCGCCGGCCATCACGCGACCGCGCAGCGCACCGTAGATGTGTACGCAGCCATCCGCCATGACCTCCGCGCCCGGCCCGACGCTCGCTGTCACGACCACGTCGCGACCGCGGCCGTAGACACGCTGACCGGAGCGGACGGTGTGCGTATGGATCAGCGCCGGCGGCGTGGCCCAGGCCGCATCCTGCTCCGCCAGCGCGGCGCCGGGCTCGGCCGCCTCGGACACGCCAGTGTCGGTCGTGACGGTGTCGGACACGCCGGTGTCGGACACGCCGGTGGTGACGACGACCGCGTCTTCCGGTGCGATCGTGATGCCCGCGGCCGCGGCGCTCGCCGCGCCGAGTATCGACGCTGCTGCAGCAGCCGCCGACAGCGCGCCCGGCGCAGCCGGCGCACTCTCTTCGGGACCTGCAGCACCGGTGTGCGCAGCCTGCACGCCGCGCGCGCTCGCTGGCGCGCCCGGCGGCGCGGCGGGCTGCACGATCGGCACGGGGCGCGTGGTGGTGCGAAAAGTCGTCAACACCGGCAGGGCCAGCGCAGCAGAAACGGCCGCGAGAGTCTCGGCTTCGCCGGTCAGGCCCACCGCCAGCATGCCAGCCCGGCGCAGTGCCTCGATCACAGCCTGCACCTCAGCCACGTCCGGGGAGCGCTCCAGTGGTGACAGATCCACGCACACGCCCGTGCGCCGAAAGAAGTGCGGTGCCGCCGCGACTTTCCCGGTCAGCTCGTCGAGAATGGCGCCGGGGCTGGTCGTATGCACCCGCACCTGCACCAGTCCCACCTGGCCGTAGCGGATGTCCACCACCGCCTCCGGCTGCGACCTGTCCGCCCTGGGCATCTCCGGCCTCGGCACTTCAGCAGAGCTGCTGCGACTCGGCTCAAAGTTGGTGCTCAAAAAACTCCCCACGCACTCGCGTCGTGGCGCGAGCTTCTGGATGAGAATCCGGAAAGATGTGCAGTGTACCGGTAAGTGGCGCCGACTCAAGGCACACTGCGGCGTCACGCGCGCGCTGCGGGGCGCGCATCTGCACAGATCAGGTGCGAATGGTCCGTGGGCCGAGGATCAGCCAGAGGATGAAGCCGACGACCGGCAGCACGATGATGAGCACCGTCCAGAGGACCTTGCTGCCGGTGGTCGCGGTACTCTGCAGGACATTGACGATGGCCCAGACGTCTGCGATGAGGATCAGCAGACCCCACAGGCCGCCCCGGTGCAACATACCCCCTCCCGTCAAAGGCCTCCCTGGCCGCATACAGCATAGCCGGTCCGCGCGCCGCGGTCGCGTGAGTCTGACAGTCGCGTGAGTCTGACAGACCAGTGAGCGTCCGACCGCCCGCGCCGGCAGAGCGCGTCGCTACGGTGCGACGCGCCCGGCGCCGCCGCCTGGCTGCACCGAAGGCGTGCGGTAGCCGTCCGTCAGTGTCCCCAGGAAGGCGATGACATCGGCAATGTCCCGCTCGCTCAGCGGCGGCGCATCGCCCGGGTGGCGGTTGAAGGGGGCGTCCATAGTATCCACGTTCATCCGATACGCCGGCGGCAGATCGTCGTACTTGACCACGTGGCCGGCCGCGTCCCGCGGATAAAAGCGTGCGGGCTGCAGGTCACGATACACATACCACTCGAGCACGTCGCGCAGCGAGTGGTACACGCCATTGTGGAAGAACACCTTGCGGGTCGCGACGTTGCGCAATGTCGGGGTGAGGAACATGCCGCAGTACTGGTGCTGGTCGCGCAGGTCGGTGCGGTAGGGGCCGCAGACGCCCAGATCGTAGTAATGCGGATCGCGATTGGCGGGAATCGCGGCATTGCGTGGCACCCCGAGCGCCTCGTACTGAAAGTCGGTGAACAGCGGAGGCTGGCCATCGGCCGTCGGCTGATCGAGGTGACAGGCCGCGCAGTTGCCCTTGTCCGGATCGTTGAACAGCTCGTAGCCACGCGCCTCGGCAGGCGTGAAGCGTGCGCGGCCGGCGAGCCAGGCGTCGAATTTGCTGCTGAAGGGATGAAACTCGGGGCTCTCGATCTGGTAGCGGCCGATCGCGAACATCGCTTCATCGAGCGCGAGGCGCGGATCGTTGAGCACGTTCGGGCCGAACAGCAGCTTCAGATCCGAAGCGTAGTGCGCCTCGAGCACGGCGAGCGCGGCCGCGGGCGTGGAGGCCATCTCCGCCGGATTGAACAACGGACCGCCGGCCTGCTGTTGCAGGGTGTTGACGCGTCCGTCCCAGAACAGGCCGCCCTGCGGCACGAGATTCGTGGCCGCCGCCTGCGGAGTCAGCGCGCTCTTGAGGGAGCGTGTCTGCTGGCTCGCCGCCTGTGCCTGCTGGCCCAGGTTCACAGGCGCGTCCGTCCCGTTATCGATGTCCGGTCCGATCGTGAACGCCGGCTGCCGGTACAGATACTCCAGGGACGGCACCGCTCGATCGCCCGCTGCGCTCGAGTCGGCACCGCCCAGCACCACGGCGCGCTCCCCCGGCGGTCCGAAGGCACGCGCCGGATCGTGGCAGCTGGCGCAGGCGAGCCGGCCCGACGCCGACAGGCTCGGATCATGAAACAGACGTCGACCGAGCAGTGCCATCACCGACAGCGGCCGGCTCGGCGGCAGGCGCAGCGCGTAGGGATGCGGGTTTCGCAGCGCGTCGGTGTCATCGGCGGCGTGCACCGGGCCGCCTCCGAACGCCAGCCACGCGCCCAGCAGCAGCAGGACCGCAGTGACTGGCCCGGCAGGCGCCTGGTGGCGCGGCGCGCTCGGCATTGACACACCAGGCGGCCGTGCGCCGGCTCCGCAGGGAGTCCGGCGCACGGCCCGCGCCGGGTAAAGGCGCTGCCTCATCGCACCCCGGCCAGCCGCCTCATCGGCCGCTGAAGGCCTGCACCGGGAAGGACCCGGGGTGGTCCACCGGCTCGCCGGTACTCTCGTCGAGGAACAAGGGCGGGTTGAGGAAGGGCGTACGAAAGTCGAACAGGTCCATGATGCTACCGGCGGTTGCATCGAACGAGCCGCCGCCAATCCTCTCACCGTCGAGCCAGTTGTCCTCGATGAAGCGAATGATCGAGGACTGCGTGATCTGCGTGTGGCCCACGTAATTCGGCCGGGCATACGGGGAAATCAGCATGAATGGCAGGCGCGGTCCGGGACCGCAGCGGCCGTAGACCGGCTGGCCATTCAGGCCGTCGAGCGGTATGCCGCTGCCACAATAGGCCGACCCGTCGAGCTCGTCGGCCGCGACCGTCGGCGTCGTGACGGTCACGCTGTTCGCGGTGATCTTCTCGGGGCTGTCGCTGTACGAAGGGTTGGTGGGGGTCACGAATGAGTGATCGTACCAGCCGTCCGAGTCGTCCCAGTCGATGATGATCGCGGTGTCCCGCCACTCGGGCTGCTGCTCGATGAAGTTGACGACCTGCACGATCCAGGCCTGCTCATCCAGCGGGTCGGAGTACCCGGCGTGTCCGTCCTCATAGCCCGGGGCCTTCAGATAGGCCACGGCCGGGAAGTTGCCCGCCTCGACGGCCGCGAAGAAGTCATTGACGTCGTACTCGTGATTGGCCGGGTCGGGCTGGCCATTGGCATCGTTCGTGTGCCCGATCGCCGAAACCGAGCTCGGGCGCGCGTGGGTCGGGTTGGCCGTGGAGGGAAAGTACTGAAACCACGCGTGGTGCGGAATGTAATCGGCCTCGGTCACACCGGTCACCGTGGAAGTCGTGCTGCGCGCGCAGCCGGTGGTGCCGTTGGTGTTGGTCACGGACAGGTCAAAGCCGCCCATGAACGCGCCCCAGGGGAGGTTGTGCTCGTTCAGCAGATCGCCGATGCTCTTGCCGGCCATCTGCATCATCTCTGTCGTGTTGTCGCCGTTGGATGCGGTGGTGCAGGCGTCAAAGGCCGGATCGATATCGCCGATCGTGGTATAGCCTCCCTGACCGTCCGGAACGTAGGCCGCAGTCTTGCTGCTGCCGGTGCCTTCGGCCGTGAACCCGTTGGTCTGGCCGCTCACCGCCTCCAGGGCCCCGGGTGTCGAGGGCCCGAAGGTCGAACCATAGGCGTTGTCGCTCATCGCGAAGTGCTGCGCATAGTTCCACAGCGCGGTCACGGTATTACCGTCGAAGTAACCCATGACCTGGCCCGTGGTACCGAAGGCGTCCGCCCCGCCGGAGGTGGCGGTGCCGGTGTACTCCGGAAACAGATCCATCTTGCCGCCGTCAAAGGCCAGCTGCTCGGGCGTGTAGTTGTGATCCTGATCGGACGTCGCCGCCTGCGTGCGGTCGAGCCGGAACGGATTGGTCGCCCCGGCGGCGTTGGCCGGATTGGTGAAGTTCGGATTGTTGGTGAGCAGCTCCTCGCTCAGGTTGTTGACGGCCGGGGTATAGGGCGCGGCATAGAAGGACGGCTCCCCGGGCAGATTGCTCGCGTGCGGATAGGTTCCGAAGTAGTGATCGAATGAGACGTTCTCGTCGTAGATCACCACCAGATGTTTGATCGGCGTAGCTGTCCGCGCCGGCGGTGGTTGCAACTGCAAATCAAAGGCCATGGCCGGCGCGCCGAGGTTGGCCAGCATGGCGGCCGCACCGAGGAACGCGGGTAGCTTGCGCAGAGACGTGCACATCTTGTGATCTCCCTAGGCTCTTTCGCGGGAAAAAAAACCGTGGCGGCACGTGGGCCGCCCTGGAGCTGTACTGGTCGGGGCGGCCGCAATCTAGGGAACCCAGATGATCGCAGGGTTGCATGCATGTGAAGGATTTATGGCATGCACGGCTGCGCGCATGACGCAGCGTCGCGGCGCGGCGCGGCGGCGCCGCAGGCCGCTGGCCGCTGGCCGCTGGCAAAACTTACAAACGATCGCGGCCGCCGGATCCGTCGCCGACCCCGCGGCCGACCTCGCGGCCGACCTCGCGACCGACGGCGTGGCGCTCGATCAGCCGCGTGCGCCGCGTGTTATCGAGCACTCCCACGCATGATGAAGGCGAGCACCGGGCCGGAAACGCTGCTGTCGGGGGTATCGATGGAGAACACCATCGACATATGACTGTGGCCCCTGGCGACCAGCGTGGTCGGGCAGTGCGCGGGGCCGGCCGCACACAGCGCCTTATCGAGTGCCGCGATGAAGCCCGTCATGCCATGCGCGCCAGGGGCATGATCGACGCCGATGTCGTACTGACCATTGGCCAGCATGATGCGCACCGAGGTGCGCCGCAGCTCGGGCAGGCTGGAGCGCGCGAGCTGTGTGGCAGCATCCGGGGGCGGTGGGAACGCCGGCGGGGGACCGGGTAGCGGTGGCCCTCCGGGACTGCCCGGCGCTGCGCCGGGCAGCGCGCCGGCGGTGCTGGTGGCCGCCGACATGCCCGGTGTCATGCCGCAGGCCTTGCCAGCCGTGGAAACGATGGCGCCAAAGGACGGCTGCGTGCGCGCGGGCACCTGCACGGGCGCGATGTCGAAGGCGGCCGGGGACATGAAGATGACGCCGCGGACACCGACGCCCTTCGGTCCCCACAGCTCCGGACGCCCGATGTAGGTGCCCAGCGGGGCGTTACCGGCCGAGTGTGCCCAGATGAACATCCGCTCGGGGTTGCCGTGATAGCTCGCAATATTGGCCTCCACCCACTGCAGCATCGCGGAGATGTCCTTCGCACCGCCGTCCCAGGTGGAGCTGGCCTTGCGCTGCATGAGCACGCCAACCATGCCGTGCTGCGTGGCCCATCGCCCGATGTTGTCGTAGAAGGCATTGGCCTCGCGGTCCTGGATCTCGGTCTTGTTGCCGGCCCCGCCGGGCACGAAGATCAATACCGTCCTCGACGCCGCTCCCTGGTCGGCGGAGAAGATATCCACCACATCCTTCGGGTCAGGACCGAAGGATTGGTTACGCGTGACGGTGATCCCGGGATACGGCTGTGCCACGCCGGACCCGATATCGTTCGCGGGCATCAGCGGTCGGTAGAGCTTCGCCGTGCAGGGTGGATCGACGATGGGCCCGATCTTCAGCAGCCCTGCCTCGATGTCGGGCGGAACCGCGGCAGCGGCCGTGCCGGCCACGGCCAGAATGGCTGCCGTCGCCGCGGCAGTCGTCAGGAATGCGACAAGATGGCCGAACGGGCGACGCGAGCGAAGCGGCAAACGCGACATGCGGACCCCCCTGCTGTCGATGTCAGCCGATCTGTGGATGTAAGCCGATCGGTCGATGTTAGCCGATCGATGAAAGTCCGGACAAGCTGCGACAGCCATTGAGAAACAGGCCGACGGCGCGCTCTGCCCACGCATCGATCTCGTCGGCATTCGTGGGAACATCGAGCCCCATGATGCGACGTTGCGGCAGCGTGACGATCATGTGCAGGAACTGCTCGGCCGCAAATGTCCGCAGCTCTGCGGTGAGCCGTGCATCCCGCAGCTCGCGCTCGAGCAGGTCGCGGATCAGCGCGGTGGCTTGCCCCACCCAACCCTCCTCATACACCGCGCGCGCCAGATGAGGGAAGCGCACCGACTCCGCCGTGACGAGCCGGTGCAGAGCGATGGCCTGCGGCGACAGCGCCGCATGCAACAGCAGGCCCGCGAGACGGCGCAGAATGTCCTGCAACGACGTGCCCTCGAGCAGCGGTACACCGGCCGGCGGACGGATCTGCCCGATGATCCGATGCACCACCGCCGCGAACAGGGCGGCCTTATCGTCAAAGCGGTGATAGAAGGTGCGCTTGGAAATGCCCGCACCCGCGGCCACCGCCTCGATGGAGGTGGAGCCGTAGCCCTCGGTCAGGAACAGCTCGGTCGCGACTGCGAGGATCCGCTCGTTGAGCTGCAGTGCGTCCTCTCGCGAGGGTCTGCCACCCTGACGCTTCTTCCGACGCGGTCGATGATGCGGCTTACCGCCGGAATGCGGCTTACCGCCAGAATGCGGCTTATCAGCGGCGATAGAACCCGCGACTGCGATACGAGAACCCCCGGCCATAGGCACCAGAGTAGCGCATAGCGGCTCCGCTATAAGCACGCGGCGACGCGTACCCGCCAGGTGAAGGGCGTGCGTACCGTGCGATGGACCCGTAATAGCTGCGGGTCTGGTAGGAGCGAACTGCCGGGGAATAGTACGCCGGTGGCGCCGCTACGTAGCGTGGCGGCGCGTACGCGTACCCGGGGGAATAGGCGGGTTGGGGGTAATAGCGCGGCTGCGCGACGTACCCAGGGTAGGCGCTCGGCGGCGGATAGTATGCCGGCGGCGGCGCCCCGTACCCGTACGCCGGTGCCTGGGAGGCCGGAGAGTAGGACGCCCCGGGATAGGCCGAAGCCGCCGCGGAAGCGACCGAGGCCGCCGCCGCCAGTCTCGCCAATCCGGCGATGACATGGCCGATGGCCCACGGAGCCACCAGCAGAGGTCCCGCGGCGGCGGCTGGCGTAATCGGTGCGCAGGCCAGGGCGGCGGTAGCCGCCGCGGCAAATGCCACAGGTTTGAGGTTCGGCATGGTGTGCTCCGGCGGTACTCCCAGGGACCGGGGCCGATGTTAGCCCACGCACTGACGAAACGCAACGGTATCGTTTCATTTCGGCGCCAGAGGAAGCCGCAGCGTGGGGGAACGACGCCGCCCCGACCGGGTGCTACATCCCCCGGAAGCGATGCTGGAACGCCTGGCTGACCGGCAATACCTCGGCGCACCCGTCGATGATGACCTGCATTGCGCCAAGCTCGTTGCGACGCACCTGTTTGATCGCGCGCACCTGCACGATGACGCTGCGGTGAATCTGCCAGAACGCCGCGGGATCGAGCGCATCCAGCAGCTCCTTGAGGGAGGTGCGGATCACGGCTTCCTCGCGGCGGCTGACGACGCGCGTGCACTTGTCGTCCGACTTGAAAAACAGGATCTCTTCGATCGGGAACATCTTGGTCACGTTGCCGACCGTCGCCGTGATCCAGGGAATGTAGGCCGTGCGTGCCGGGGTCAGCAGGCTGCTGCGCAGGGCATCGAGCGCCGCAGCGATATCGGGCACACCGTCCTGCAGACGCGCACGCAGCCGCTGTACCGTCTTTTCGAGCCGTTCGGCCGTCACGGGCTTGAGGAGGTAGTCGAGCGCGCCGGTCTCAAAGGCGCGGATGGCGTGCTCCTCATAGGCGGTCGTGAACACGATGTGTGTGCTCTGGCAGGCGCGCCGCGCGACGTCCAGGCCGCTCGCTCCGGGCATACGGATGTCCAGGAACGCGATCTGCGGGCGGCGCTGCTCGAGCGCCGCGATGGCCGCGAGGCCATCGCCACATTCAACGAGCTCCAGCTCCGGCCATTGCGAGGCCAGCAGCGTGCGCAGCGCCGCACGCTGCGGGGCCTCATCCTCGGCAATCAGCGCGGTCGCTCTCAACGGGTGCAGCCCTCATGACACCGTCCTCACGACACAGCCCTCATGACACAGCCCTCACGGCGCGCGCCTCCCATCCTCAGGGATATCGATGCAGGCCACCGTCCCGCCCCGCGGGATCCCTGCGAGCGAGAGGGCGGCGCGCTCGCCGTACTTCAGCGCAAGCTGTGCGTGGATATTCGCGAGGCCCATCCCGTGACCCAGACCGGCCGCCAGACCCACGCCGTCGTCAGCGACGCTCACCAGCACGTGTGTCCCGTCCGCCCGCTGCTCGCAGCAGGCGTCGATGCGGATATGCCCGGGACCGGGCTTGGGCTCGATCCCGTGCTTGACCGCGTTCTCGACCAGCGTCAGCAGGATCAGCGGCGGGAAGGCAGCGCTGCGCAGCCCGTCCGGAACACTGATCGAGTAACTGAGGCGGTCGGGCAACCGCACCTGCATGAGCTCCAGGTAGCTTCCACAGATACGCAGCTGCTCCGCGAGCGTCGAGCCCGCCGGGCTCTGACGGAAGATCGGCACCGTGGCGCGCAGATGCTCCACCAGCGCATCGATCATGGCTTCCGCGTGCTGCACGTCCGTCCGCAGCAGCGAGCGCAGCGATGCCAGCGTATTGAAAAGGAAGTGCGGCTCGATCTGCGCCTGCAGCACCAGCAGCTGCAGATCGGCCTGTCGCGCCTGCAGCTGCAACGCCTCGATCTCGCGCTCCCGGACCTCCGCGACGAGCCGTCGCTGCTCGCCGAAGTACGTGCGCAGTGCCAGGCCGCCGCTCAGCAGAAAGAACAGCAGCGATTGCGCGAGCAGCAGCGCCGGGGGCCGGACCAGCGCGTGCAGGTTGACCAGATAGTTCTCACCCAGCACGTGGTGCGCGAGCAGCGTCGGCAGCAGCACATTGCGATTGAATTCATCGGCGTACCACTGCCCGGCGCCGCCGACCGCGACGCCCGCCAGGACTGACAGTACGACACCGAGCCGCTCGCGCTCGAGGGGCCAGCCGCGGCTGCGGACGAACGCACCCAGCAGCGGACCGATGGAGACCAATGCCAGCCAGGTAGGGATCGCCACCGCGGCGGTGGCGAGGCCGATGTGCCGGTCGCCCGACAGCACACCCACGGTGATGGCTTCCCAGACGGCGAAGGCGCCGGTGAACGCGCCGAAGATGACCGACCGGCGCCACGACCACGACCACCCGAAGGCGGGATAGCGCCGATAGTCGAACGCCCCGCGCCCGGCGGCGCGCGCACCGTGCGCGCTGTCGGCAACCCCGCCGCCGCTATCGGTCAAGCCCAGAGG
>JASHSK010000323.1 GCA_030038755.1 Gammaproteobacteria bacterium | reverse complement strand
TGAACGCCAACCTGGTTCGTAAGTGGGTCGTGAAGTATGCCCGGGAGCATGGCATGCCGCGGCCAGCCCGCAAAGGACGGGATCTGCCAGCGATTTTGCTGCCCGTCCAGGCCGCACCAGGCGAGGCGCCACGCGCCGCGAGTCGGCAGAGCATCAGCCAGGTGGAGATCTGCATCGGCCGGGCGACGATCCGGGTGATGGGCCAGGTGGATGAGGCGCAGTTGCGAGCGATCATCAGCTCTGTGAGCTCATTAACGTGATCGGACCGGCCGGTAACGCTCGGATCTGGATCGCTGCAGGAGTGACGGATCTTCGCCGAGGGATGTACGGCTTGGCAGCTATGGTCGAGACGGTCTTGATACAGCCTGCGTACGGCGGGGATGTGTTCGTCTTCCGGGGCAGACGTGGTGATCTGATCAAGGTGCTTTGGGCGGACCGTGATGGACTGTGCCTGTTCGCCAAGCGCCTGGAGCGAGGACGCTTCGTGTGGCCGCAGGTCACCTCTGGTGCTGTGTATCTGACGCCCGCGCAGTTATCGATGCTGTTGGAAGGCATCGACTGGAGACGACCGGAGCGAAGTGCACAACCATTGCACGTGGCATGAGATCGACCAACTAAGAAGCAAACAGTCACAAACAATCATGCTGACGCGAGTACAATGCAGCGGTGGCGCTCGAGTACTCGAAGCTACCCAACGATCTCGAAGAGCTCAAGCAGCTTTTGCTGCAGCATGCGCAATGGGTCGAGGCGCTGCGATCGGAAGTCATCCGTCTTAGACGCTGGCGCTTCGGCAGCTCCTCAGAAACTCTGGACACGACTCGTTCGCCGGAACTGCCGCTGAGCGGTGGCATGCTGGTGGCGACACCGGCTCCGCCACCGGTAAAGGATCCTGCGCCTCCAAAGCTGCTGTCGGTGGATGAACCATCGCGGCGCAGGGGCACTCGTCGCCCCCTGCGCGTGCTGCCTGCCGAGTTACCGAGAGTCATCCACACGCATCTGCCGGCCAGCTGCCACTGTGCTGGATGCGGGCAGCAGATGACGAGGCTCGGTGAGGATATCTCTGAGCAGCTCGACTATGTGCCGGGGTACTTCCAGGTTCTTCGCCATGTGCGACCGAAGCTCTCGTGCGCTGCCTGTGCGCGGATCGTGCAGGCAGGCGCGCCGGTGCGGCCCATAGAGCGGGGCTTACCGACAGCAGGGCTTCTGGCGCAGGTGGTGGCGGCAAAATATGCCGATCACGTTCCGCTCTATCGCCAAGAGGGCGTCTACCGCAGGGCCGGCGTTGAGTTGCCACGCTCGATGCTGGCCAGCTGGGTCGCCGAGGCTGCGAAGCTACTGGACCCGTTGGTCACGGGGCTCGAGCAGTATGTGGTGTCGGCCAGCAAGTTGCATGCGGATGACACCCCCGTCCCGGTGCTCTGTCCTGGCAACGGCCGCACGCGAACCGGTCGGTTGTGGGCCTATGTACGAGATGATCGGCCTTGCAGCGGCGCGGATCCTCCGGCTGTACTCTACCGCTACTCGCCGGACCGCAAGGCGGAGCGGCCGGCCATGCACCTGAGAGCCTTCGTCGGGATCCTGCAGGCCGATGCGTACAGCGGCTTCAATGCGCTCTATGTCGATGGACGAGTTGTGGAAGCGGCCTGCTGGGCGCACGCGCGGCGAAAGTATTACGACGTGTACTTGGCCGATCGCTCGCCCACGGCGGCGGAGGCGCTGCGCAGAATCGGCCAGCTCTACGCCATTGAGCGCGAGATCCGCGGCCAGTCGCCCCAAGTGCGCTCGCAGGTACGCATCGAGCGGGCCGCGCCGCTCCTGGAGGAGCTGCAGCGCTGGCTGACACTCGAGCAGCGCTGCCTGTCTGTGAAGTCACCACTGTCAGCGGCGATCCAGTACACGCTCTCACTGTGGTCGGCGCTGAATCGGTATGTCACAGATGGACGCATCGAGATCGATAACAACGCGGCCGAACGAGCGATACGGGCGCTCGTGCTGGGCCGACGTAACTACCTGTTCGCAGGCTCTGATGCGGGCGGAGAGACTGCCGCTCGTCTGTACAGCCTCATCGGCACGTGCCGCTTGAACGATATCGATCCGCACCTGTACCTTCGCCATGTGCTGGAGCGTATCGCCAGCCATCCGATCAACCGCATCGAGCAACTGCTGCCATGGCGCGTCGCCCCTCTGCTTCCCCTCGCGCTGTCGCGCGCCGCGTAGCGCAGCTCACGAGCTTACAGTACCAGCTGCGCATCGAGCTGCGAGAGGTGCAGCCGCAGGTGTGGCGACGGCTACTGGTGCCCGACAGCCTCACCCTCGGCAGGCTGCATGCCGTACTACAAGCCGCGATGGGATGGCACGGTGGTCATCTACACGAGTTCCGCATCGCGCGTCTGCGCTACGGCATACCAGACGAGGAAGGTTGGCAAGAGGACGATCCGTTGTACGACGAGCGCCGCTACCGACTGAAGGGCTTTATCGAAACCGGCGCTCGCCGCTTCAGCTACCTTTACGACTTCGGCGACGGCTGGGAGCACACCATCAAGGTCGAGGATGTCGTCGTGCCAGACTCAAATCGTCAGCGTGTCCGGTGCGTCGCCGGAGAGAATGCCTGTCCACCGGAGGACGTTGGCGGCCCGCATGCCTATCTCGACTTCCTGGCTGCACTGAAAGATCCGACGCACGAGGAGCACGCGTCGATGACCGAATGGATCGGCGGATCCTTCGATCCGTCCGCCTTCGAGATAACTGACGTGAATGAGCGCCTCGCCGAGATCAAGATCTGAATGTCAATACGGCCTCCGCGTGACGCTTACCCCGGCGCGACCTGGTTGCCTTCGGGATGACAAGGCAGCG
>JASHSK010000046.1 GCA_030038755.1 Gammaproteobacteria bacterium | reverse complement strand
GGGCTGCGCTATCTCGAGACCGGGCAGCTGCACCTGGTGCATGAGAGCCTGCACGAGCGCTCGCTGATGCTGCGACTCGCCCCGGAGCTCGTGAAGCTGCGGCGCTTTCACGTACCGATCTATCGCGCGACGCGGCGCCGGCCCTGGCAATTGCGCCTTGGGCTGTCGGCGTACGCGCTGCTCGCCGGCTTCGGACCGGGCGCCGCCTTCGGCACCCTGCCGCGCCGGCGCTGGCAGGAGTTGGACGGCCTGAGCACCGACGGCCTGCAGCGGGTCTACTACTATCACGACGCCCAGACCGACGATCGTGCCCTCACGCGCGCGGTCGTGCGCTCGGCGCTGAGCCTCGGCGCGCGCCTGGCATGCCCGGCGCGCTTCCTGGGCGCGACGCTCGGTGAGCGGCACGTGGAGGTGCGCTACGAAGATCGGACCAACGGGCCCAGCGCCGTGCAGTGCACCTGCAGGGCGCGAGTGCTCGTCAACGCCGGCGGACCGTGGGCGGAAAGCCTCGCGCGTACCGTGTCTCCGGCGATCCACGTACCGGCGCTCGAGTGCGTGCAGGGCTCGCACCTGGTGTTGCCGCTGCAGCTGCACAACGACTGCTACTACCTGGAAAGCCCCCGTGATGGCCGCGCGGTGTTTGCGCTGCCCTGGCATGGACAGCTGATGATCGGCACCACGGAGACCCGCTTTCGCGGCGCGCCTGCCTCTGCCGCGCCCACTGCCGCCGAGGTGCACTACCTGCTCGGTGTGCTCAAGCACTATTTTCCTCTCTGGCGTGCCATCGGCCCGAGCGATGTCAGCGCCAGCTTCGCGGGACTGCGTGTATTGCCGGGGGGACGCGGTCACGCCTTCCACCGCTCGCGCGAGACGCTGTTGGTGGTGGATCGAGAGCGACGACCGCGCGTGCTGTCGATCTACGGCGGCAAGCTCACCACCTGGCGCGCCGTGGCGGCGCGCGCGATGGCGTGCCTGACCGGCTCGCTGCCCGCGCGGCGTGCGCTGGCGCGCACCGACCGGCTGCCGCTCACTCCGGCCGGCGATGGTTGAGTGGCGCGCACGGCACGACGCAGCCCCCTCGCGGCCGCTGGTGCTCGCGCTGGACCAGGGCGGGCACGCAAGCCGCGCGTGCCTCGTCGATGACGACGGCGCCATCCGCGCGCAAGCCACCGTACCGATCCGTACCCGTCACGGCCCGCACGGAGAGGTCGAGCATGATCCCGAGGAGCTGGTCGAGTCGTTGCGCAGCGCCGCGGGCCAAGTGCTCGCCCAGCTGCCGGCGCTGAGCGGTGGCGCGGCAGCGTCGCTGGACGTGGCGGCCGCGGGACTCGCCACGCAGCGCTCCACGCTGGTGTGCTTCGAGCGCGGCAGCGGCGCAGCGCTCTCTGCGGCGATCTCCTGGCAGGACCGGCGCAACGCCGACTGGCTCGCCGGTTTCGCGCCGCACGCGGCGCGCGTGCAGAGCCTGACCGGGCTGCCGCTGTCACCGCACTACGGAGTCGGCAAGATGCGCTGGTGCCTGGATCACCTGGCGGCGGTGCGCGCCGCACGACTCCGCGGACAGCTGCAGATCGCGCCGCTGGCCGCCTTCCTGATGCAGCGCCTGACGGGACGCGAAGCGCTGGTGGATCCCGCCAATGCTTCGCGCACACTGCTCTGGGACAGCGCCAGGCGCGACTGGTCGCCCGAGCTGCTCGAGCTCTTCGGCATCGAGCCCGCGCTGCTGCCGGCGTGCGCGCACACGTGCGCCGACTTCGGCTTGCTGCGCCGTGACTTCGGCTCGCTGCGCGCTGACGATGCCGCGGGCATCGGACCAGGCATCCCATTGCGGGCGATCACCGGCGATCAATCGGCGGTACCGTTCGGCTTCGGAGCGCCGGATGAGCAGACCGTCTACGCGAACCTGGGCACCGGCGCCTTCCTGCAGCGGCCGTTGCGCAGCCGCCCCGTCGACGCGCGGCCGCTGCTCTCGAGCGTGCTGGCGGTCGGCCCGCAGGCTGCCTGGTACTGCCTGGAGGGCACGGTCAACGGCGCCGGCAGTGCCGTGCAGGCATTTGCGAGCCGGTGCGCGATCCCGGAAGCGCTGCTCTGGGGTCAGCTCGAACAGTTGCGCGGCTCACCCGCGCTGCCGCTCTACGTGAATGGCATCGGTGGGCTCGGCTCTCCCTATTGGCGGCCACAGCAGCCTTCCTACTTCATCGGCGCGGGCAGCGTCGTGGAGCGCTTCGCCGCGGTGGTGGAGAGCATCGTCTTCCTGCTCGCGGCCAACTTGGACTGCATGTGCCGCCTGGGCGCCGGCCCCCATCGCGTGCTGCTCAGCGGCGGGCTGTCGGGCTCGGACTGGCTATGCCGGCGCTTGGCCAGCACGCTCGACGTGCCGGTGCTGCGCACGACGCAGGAAGCCACTGTGCTGGGCGTCGCCGCCCTGGCCGCCCGCGGCACCAGCGGCACCAGCAGCACCAGCACCACGGGTGCCGCCGGCGAGCAGGTTGCCGGCAGCGCGCCCGCGGCGACAAGGGCATTGCGCCGCTTCGAGCCCTCGGAACTGCCGGCTGCCGAGCGCGCGGCGCTGGCAGATCGGCGCACTCGCTTCGATGCGCAGCTGGCGCGCGGCGACTGAGCGCATCAGCCGAGCGCGGCAAAACGCTCGAGCACGAAGCGGTCGGCCGCGCTCGACGCGGCCCAGCCATCGAGGAAACCACAGTGGCCGCCGAAGCGCGTGGGCCACAGCCGCAGCTGGGGCGAGAGCGGCAGGCGGCACAGATCCGAGGCCGGCACGAGTGGATCGTCCTCGGCGAGCAACACATGGCAGGGCACCGGCAGCGCTGCCAGGCGCTCGCCGGTGATCGCATAGCCGCGCAGGTACTCGTCGATGCCCGCGAGCCCCGTATGCTCGCGCACCAGCGCCGCGGTCATGGCGCGCAGATCCGCCAGGCGGATCAGTGCAGAAAAATCGTGCACGCCCGGCCACGCCCGTTGCTTCAGTCGCAAGGAGCGCGACCAGCGCCACAGCAGCGTCTGCCGGTAGAGCGCCGGTCCCTGCTCGAGGGCTCGCAGCGTGGCCGCCGGCTCGAGTACCGGGGAGATTGCCACGACACCGCGCACCGCCGGCGCAAGTCCCGCGGCGGCCGCCACGCGCAGCAGAAAATTGCCGCCGAGGGAAAAACCGGCCAGGTACAGCGGGATTGCGGGGAAGCGGGTGGCGATCGCGTGCACGGCGCCGGCCACCTCGGGCAGGCGGCAGCAGTGAAAGATCTCGCGATTGAGATGATGCGTGCGGCCGTGGTCGCGCAGATTCAGTCGCAGCACCCCGTAACCGACGGCGTGCAGCGCCGCCCCGAGCGACAGCACGCAGCTGGAGCGCGCGCTGCCCTCCCAGCCGTGCAGCAGCACGGCCAGACGCCGCGCGCGCACGCGCGCCGGCGCGCCGGCGGTTCCAGCAGCCCCCGCCGGTCCAACAGCCCCCGCAGGTCCGGCAGCCCCCGCGCTGTACTCGGCCTGCAGGCGCACGCCGTCCCCGCAGTCCAACAGCAGGGTCTGCGCGCAGGCGAGCAATGCGCGGGCGCGGTAGCGTGCGAGCAGCCCGAGCGGCGGAAGGCTGCCGAGCGTGGACTGTAAATGGGCGCTGCGCAGCGGTGCGCGCGGCCGAAAACACGGACTCAGTGTGTCGCCGTCTGCCAATGCAGCTCGACGCGGTTGTTCGCGGCCGCGACGCGGTTCCAGTCGCCCGCCGTCAGCGCATCGGTAACAGCGGGATAGGGCGTCGAGACCTCATCGGCATCCCCGGCGCTGAGCTGGATCTCGTAGGCCGCGCTGGCGCGCGCCGTCGAAATCATGTTCGCGAACGCGATCGACTGGCGCTCGGAGGAATCATCCTCGTCGCGCGGATTACCCACCGCATCGCATTTGGCGTACGGCAGGGCCGCAGTCGGCAGCGTCATCGCACCACCGGGCCCGCTCACCATGCAGTAGCGGCCCGGGATGCTGCGGATCTGCACCACGCCGTGGAATCCTTCGGCGGTCAGGCGCGCCAGCAGCTGCGATACCTTCTCCACGCGAGCGCCGGCGAGCGGCTCCTCTCCGAACGGCACGGTCTCGGTCATGGAGGTCGGATCAACCGCGGCACCGGCGGCACCCTCCGCGCCGGCCGCACGATCCGCCGCACCGCCGGCACCGGGGGTCTGATCGGCCGCCTCCGCCTGTGTGCGCGCAGCCGCGAGCTCCAGCGCCTGCACTCGCTGCTGCGTGTCGGCCAGTTGCTGCTGGGCGTGCGCCAACTGCGCGGACAGCGCCAGATCCTGCGCACTGCGCTGCCACCACAGCACCCCGAATACCGCGGCCAGGATGAAGCCGGCCGCCGCGAGCCACGGTGCCACGGTGCGCCCCGCTTCGGTCGGCGGCACCGCAGGCTGCTCGGGAATCGAGTCCTGCAGCAGCAGCCGCATGTCACCGAGGATACGGTCGGCCTGGGTCTCGAGGTTATCCACGACGAAGCGACGCAGCTCGCGGCCGTGATGGGCGAGCATCG